>DJGG01000081.1:585-14589 GCA_002432195.1 Desulfobacteraceae bacterium UBA5852 | reverse complement strand
CCTACCTGGTGGTGCTCACCGATACCGGCGAAGGCGCTTCCGCGGAGAATTGCCTTCCGGAACTGGCCAAGCACATCTGCCGGGATTTCCAACTGCCCCTGGACCGGGTGCGCTGGATCGAGCAGCGTGCCGGATCGCCCCCCCAGTTCGACGTGATCACCCTGGCCCCGCTCACCTCCGTGGGGGACGAGCCCTTCTTCCGCGGCACACGCCGCCCGGCGGACAGCCGTGAGGCCCAACTGGTGCGCGCCTGCCTGGCCGGTGTCCCGCCCGAAGACCATTGATGGCCGGTTGTAAGGTCAGGGCCGCTGCAGCAGGCGCTTGAGCCGTGCGGCCCACTCCGGCTCGCCGGCCATACGGCAATCCTCCCCCAGCGCCTCCAGGCAGGCCCTGAGCACGGCGGTCTTGGGGCGCGGGGAAGCCAGTTGGGCGTCCATGCTGCGAAGGTCGGCCACCAGCTCGGCCAGGGCGTCGAAATCGCGGCCGGCGCCGGCCAGGTGGTGCTTCAAATGGCCCAACAGGGCGTCCACATGCGGCCGCGAGGCATCGGCCAGCACCGGCCCCGGCCCCAGGCCGGGTTCGGTGGGGGCGGCGGCGGGCGCCCGGAAGCGCTCCAGCGCTGCCGCCGTGAGGCCGATAGCGCCCGAAAGGGTCCGGATCTCCACCAGCCCCAGCCCCATGAGGTCTTCGGCGGCCAAGGCACTGTCCTCCCGGCTCAACCCCAGGGCCGCGCCGATGTCGTACATGGACATCTGGCGAGAGGTCTCTCCCGACGTTCGCTCCCAGAGGGTTTCCATGAAGGACTGGCTGGAAGCGCTCAATTCACCTGCATCCATGGGCCTCCTTGTCGCCGTTGCGGCTCAAGCGCTTAAGATCGCCTGAAAGGCGGAATCGATATCCGGGTGCCGGAAATGGAAACCGAAGGACTCCAGGCGTGCGGGGATTCCCCGTTGACTGCCCAGGAGCATCTGGCTGACCTCCCCCAGCAGCAGACGCAAAAGGAGGGCCGGCACCGGCAGCACCGCCGGCCGGCGGAGATGACGGCCCAGGCGGCGGGCGAACTCTGCCTGCCGCAGGACTCCGGGGGCGCACACGTTCACGGGACCCCCGGTGGCGCCGTGGGTCAGGGCGAACTCGATGACCGCCAGGAGATCCTCCAGGTGAATCCAGGGGAACCATTGCGCGCCGCTGCCGATGGGGCCGCCCAGGCCCAGGCGGAAGGCCGGCAGCATCTTTTTCATGGCCCCTCCCTGGCTGTCAAGCACCACCCCCAGGCGCCCCACCGTCACCCGCGCACCCCGCCCGGCGGCGGCCAGGGCCTCGGCTTCCCAATCGGCGGCCAGTTGTGCCAGGAAATCGCCGCCGGCGGCGGCCTGCTCGGTGAGCGGCTCCTCGCCGCGGTCCCCGTAATAGCCCATGCCCGAGGCACTGAAAAGCGCCACCGGCCGGTCCGCGGGGAGGGCCGTCACCACGTGGCGCGTGGTGGCCAGCCGGCTGTGGCGCATGCGGCGCTTGTGGCCGGAAGACCAGCGCCGGAAGATGCCCGACCCGGCCAGGTTCACGACGGCGTCACTCTCGGCCACCGCACGCTGCCAAGCGCCGTCGACGGTGGTATCCGCGGGGACATGCCGGAAGCCGGGCCAGCCGTCGCACGGGTGATGCCCGCGCCGGCCAACCGACGTCACCTGATGGCTCCCCCGCAGCAGGTGCCGGCAGAGGGACGCACCGACGAAGCCCGTTCCTCCGGTGATCACGATGTTCATTCGGCCCCCTCCCGGGCGGGATGGTTGGTCCGCGGCCGGCCGCGGCACTGTACCCGCGTCGGGACATGCGCCC
The DNA here is from genome assembly GCA_002432195.1 of Desulfobacteraceae bacterium UBA5852. Classification (GTDB taxonomy): domain Bacteria; phylum Desulfobacterota; class Desulfobacteria; order Desulfobacterales; family UBA5852; genus UBA5852. Next base: position 12,753 of record DJGG01000081.1, on the reverse strand, counting down.
GGCCCGGCACTGGGGCAGAATAACCACGCCGGCGGCGGATGCCAACCCGTTCCCGCGGATTGGCGGGCGCCCTGCCCGGCGGGAGCGCCCGGCAACCGGTCTCAGGGCCGCGGCGTGGGGTTGTCGCAGGCGGGGCAGAGGCCCACGAATTCCAGCTTGTGTCCGGTGATGCGAAAATCGGTGTGGGGCGGCAGACAGGTTTCCAGGTCGAGGTGCGCGCTCGTGGGGGCGTCCGCCACCCGCCCGCATCCCAGGCAGCGGATGTGGTAATGGGCGGCGGCGTTGCCGTCGAAGCGCTTCAGGTTGCAGCACAACTCCAGGGTCTGGATTTCCCCCAGTTCGGTGAGCACTTCCAGGTTGCGGTAAATGGTGCCCAGGCTGATGCGCGGCAGCCGCCGCCGCACCCGGCTGTAGAGCTCGTCGGCACTGGGGTGGTCGGCGGTGCGGCGCAGTTCCTCCAGGATCACCCGGCGCTGGCGGGTCATGCGCAGGTGGCGCGCCCTCAAGGTTTCCGTGGCGTCCCCCGTGGGGTGGCACGTGTGGGTCATCGGATCCCGCCGCCGGTCATCACCGCTGCTCCAGGGGCACGTAGCGGCATTCGTCCGGTCCGCAGTATTCGCCGATGTAGCTGGACTTGGGCCGGTACAGGGCCGGTTTGGGGGCGGCGTCGGCGTATTGCTCCTCGATGACGTGGGCGGTCCACCCGGCGATGCGGGAGATGGCGAAGACCGGGGTGAACAGATCGATGGGAATGCCCAGGGCGTGATAGAGGGAGGCGCTGTAGAAATCCACGTTGACGTAGATGTCCAGGCCCTTGTGCTTCTTGAAGGCGGCCTTGCCGGCCTTTTCGAGCCGGCGGGAGATGTCGTACCACTGGGGCTCCCCGATGCGCTCCCCCATGCGCTGGGACATGGGGGCCAGGATGAAGGCGCGGGGGTCGTCGGTCTGATAGACCGCGTGGCCCAGGCCGAAGATCAGGCGCCCGGCCTGCAGTTCGGCATCCACGAAGGCCTCCACCTTGTCGGGGCTGCCGATGCGCCGGAGCGTTTCCATGACCCGGGCGTTGGCCCCACCGTGCAGCTCCCCGGAGAGCGACCCCACGGCGGCCGATACGGCGGCGTACATGTGGGCCCGGGTGGAGGCCACCTGGCGGGCAGCAAACGTGGAGGCGTTGAAGGAGTGCTCGGCATGCAGCACCAGGGCCGTGTCCACGAAGCCGGCGGCTTCCGCATCCGGGGGCTTGCCGCTCATGAGATAGAGGAAGTTGGCGGCCTGGCTCAGCTCGGGCAGCGGCTCCAGGGGGGGCAGCTCCCGGCGGATGCGGTGCCAGGCCGCCACGATTCCGGGAAACTTGGCCACCAGGCGGGCGGCCTTGCGTAGCGCGGCTTCCCGGCTGCGGTCGGCCAACTCCGGGTCGTAGGCGGCCAGGAGGGGTACGGCCGCCTGGAGCACGTCCATGGGGGCGGCGGAGGTGGGGAAGGCCTGCAGGGCTTTGACCACCGCCGGAGGCAGGGCCCGCTCCCGCGCCAGAAGGGCCTGGAAGGCCTTCAGCTCCCCGGGGGCGGGCAGCCGCTCGTGGAGCAGCAGGTGGACCACCTCTTCGAAGGAGGCGCTCTCCGCCAGGTCCTTGACGAGATAACCGCGGTAGATGAGCTTTCCGGCGGCGCCGTCCACGTGACTGATCTTGGTGCTGGCGACGATGACGCCGCGCAGGCCGGTATTGACGGGGGGTACGCATGCTTCCATGGTCGACCTCGCTCGGGCGGAGGGTTGGGACTATATGGACACCCGGGTTTTGACGTCGTTGCCGCGGTCGTCGCGTCGGCGGACCCGAAATCGAATCATCGCGGCCAGGATGGTCCTTTCCGGGGTCAAGGTGTCGGGGGAGATCGTTCTCGGGTGCATGGCGGCTGGCGTTGACGCCAGTCTAAAAATGGTCTGGGCCCTCGCAAAAGTCAAGACATAATACCGTCGCGTCACGGCTTCCGCGGGCGCCGGCGAAGCCTTCCCGGCCCCCGGGCCCGGGGCGGCGATTGTTGAAAAGGCTTTCCAAGGGTGGTAGGATGCCGGCCGCTCCGGCGCGGCGGCAGCGCCGTCGGAGAATCCGCTTGGCACCGACGCCCTTGCAAGGACCTGCCATGATCCGCGTGCGCATCCCCAAAGGCCACGATCCGAACCTGCTCGGCCGACCCTCCCTGGACCTCCAGGTCCTGGGCAAGCCCGCCACGGTGGCCGTGCCGCCGGCGCGGATTGCCTTTGTGAAACCCCGCCTGGCGGTGACCACCGGGGATGCGGTGCGCATCGGGTCGGTGCTCTTCGAGGACAAGCAACGGCCCGACCTGCGCTTTCTATCCCCCGGCGGCGGGCACGTGGCGGAGATCCGCTACGGGGCCCGGCGGCGCATCCGGGAGATCGTGGTGCAACTGGCCCCCGTGGAGGAGGTCGAGGCCTTCGACGCGCTGGAGGCCGCCGATGTGGAGGGCCTGCCGCCGGCCGACCTGGCCCGCCGGTTGATGCGCGGCGGTCTCTGGCCGCTCCTCCGGCAGTTGCCCTACCGGAGCATTCCGGACCCCGCCGGGGAGGCGCCGGCGATGATTTTCGTGGGCCTCGCGGCCCGGGAACCCTTCCTGCCGGCGCCGGAGGTCTACCTGGAGGGCCGCGAGGACCTGCTGCGCTTCGGACTCCAGGTGCTGGCGCGCTTCTGCCGCCGCGTGTGCGTCTTCACCGAGGCCGCACGGCGGCTGCCCCCGGCGGTGGCGGAGCTGGTCACCCACCGGGTGAGCGGCGCCTACCCCCTCGACGACCCCGGCGTGCTGCTCTACCGCCTGCGGCGCCACGCCGGCGAAAACCGATGCTGGGCGGTCAACGGGCAGGACCTGCTGATGATCGCCGCGTTCCTGCGGGAGGGGCGCTTTCCCACCGAGCGCACCGTGGTCCTGGCCGGCAGCGGGGTGGCCGATCCCGTGCATGCCCGCATCCGCTGGGGTGCCCCCTTGAGCCAGCTCACGGCGGGGCGCCTGAGCTGCCCGGAGCCGCGTCTGGTGGTGGGGGGGCTTTTCCGCGGCTTCCGCGGGGAGCCCGACGGGCACATGGGCTATCACGAGAGCGCCCTCACCGTGATCCCCGAACCGGGGGAGCGGGAGTTCCTGAAATTCGTCCGCCCGGGAGCGGACCTGCCCAGCTACTCGCGGACCTTCCTCTCCCGGCTGCGCCCGCACCCGCGGGCGGTTTCCACCAATGTCAACGGCGGGCGCCGGGCCTGCATCGCCTGCGGCTTCTGCGCCCAGGTCTGCCCGGTGGACATCCTCCCCCAGATGACCCTCAAGAGCATCCTGGCGGAGGAAGTGGAGGAGGTCCTGGCCCACGGCCTGCTGGATTGCGTGGAATGCGGGCTGTGCACCTACGTGTGCCCCTCCAAGATCGAACTGGCCGAGACCTTCCGGCAGACCAGGTTGCGCTACTGGAGAGAGCAGGCCCGCGGATGAACCCTGTCAAAGCGCTCTTCGACGCCCTGCGGCCCCATTTTCAGGAAAAGGGGCGCGGGGTCCGGCTCTATCCCTTCTACGAAGCCGTGGAGTCCATCTTCTTCGCCCCGCGGGAGGCCAGCGCCGGCCTGCCCCACGTGCGCGACCACCTGGATGTCAAGCGTTTCATGACCCTGGTGATCGTGGCGCTCCTGCCGCACCTGGCCTACGGCATCTACAACACGGGCTACCAGTGCCGGCTGGCCGCGGGCCTCGACCTGGCGTGGGGGCCGGTGGTCTGGCAGGGGCTGCAGCTGGTGCTGCCCATCGTGCTGGTGACCTACGCCGTGGGCTTCTTCTGGGAAGTGCTCTTTGCCGTGGTCCGCAAGCACGAGATCAGCGAGGGCCTGTTCGTCACCTGCATGCTCTTCCCCCTGACGCTGCCCCCCACCATCCCCCTCTGGCAGGTGGCCCTAGGGATCTCCTTCGGCATCGTCATCGGCAAGGAGGTTTTTGGCGGCACGGGGCGCAATTTTCTCAACCCGGCCCTCACGGGGCGGGCCTTCCTCTACTTCGCCTACCCGGCCCAGCTCTCCGGAGACGCGGTCTGGACCGCCCTGGCCGGGGCGCGCACCACCTTCGTGGACGCCTTCAGCGCCGCCACCCCCCTGTCGGTGGCGGCCACGGCGGTGCCGGGCGTGCGGGTGGAACAGGCCTTGGGCGACGCGGGTTTCGGTGTCGCCGAGCTCTTCTTCGGGCTGCACCCGGGCAGCATCGGCGGGGAGAGCGATTTCCTGGCGCTCCTGGGCGCCCTTTTCCTGATCACCCTGGGGGTGGCCAGCTGGCGCATCGTGGCGGGGGCCGTCCTGGGCACCCTGGCCACCGGCTGGGTCCTCAACCTCGCCGCCGGACCGGAGGCCGGCCCTTTCCTGACCCTCAATCCGTTTTATCATCTGATCGTCGGGGGGGCGGGTTTCGCCTTCGCCTACATGTGCACCGACCCGGTATCCGCCACCCACATGACCCAGGTGAAGTGGGTCTACGGCTTCCTGGTGGGCATGCTCACCGTCCTGATCCGGGTCTTCAACCCGGCCTATCCCGAGGGGGTCGGCCTGGCCATCATCTTCATGAACCTCTTCAACCCCCTGCTGGACCACCTGGAAGTGATCCTGCGCACGCGGCGGCGGGTGCCCAATGTCTGACGCGGCCAAAACCGTCCTCTTCGCCACCGTTCTATGCGTGGCCTGCAGCCTCCTGCTGACCCTGGCCTCCACGGGGCTCAAGGGCTTCCAGCAGAAGAACGCCCTGGTGGACCAGCACCGCAACATCCTCCTTGCGGTGGGCGCATTGGAAGCCGATAGGGGCTACGATGCCGAGGAGATCGAGGCCCTCTACGGCCGGTCCATCCGCTGCCTCTACGTGGACGCCACGGGCGCGGTGGTCTCCGGCGACGCCTCCCAGGGGGGCGAACTGCCCATGTACCTCTACCTCAAGGACGGCGGGGAGCCGGCCGCCTACATCATCCCGGTGGACAGCCGGGGGCTCTGGGGGCGCATCAAGGGCTACCTGGCCCTGGAGCCGGACGGCGCCACCGTGGCCGGTTTCGCGGTCTACGCCCACGCCGAGACCCCGGGGCTGGGCGGGGAGATCGAGCGCCGCTGGTTCCAGCGCAATTTCGTGGGCAAGCGCATCGTCAACGACGCCGGGGAGTTCGTTTCCGTGCGCATCGCCAAGGGGGCGGTCAAGGATGCCGTGCGCCAGGAGCTCCAGCCCCACTTCGTGGACGGGATCAGCGGCGCCACCTTCACCGGGACCTTTCTCTCCCAGGGGCTGGAGTCCATCCTGCAAACCTACGAGCCCGTGTCCCTGAATTTCCGCACCCGGGGCATGCTGCGCATTCCGGAGAACAGCAAAGTATGCAAGACCTCGCCGTCAAGCTGACCCCCGTCCGCCCCCTGCGGGCCATCACCGAGGCCCTCTGGCGCACGAACCCCATTTCCAAGCAGGTCCTGGGGATCTGCTCGGCCCTGGCGGTCACGGTGCAGATGAACACCGCCATCGTGATGGGCCTGGCGCTCACCTTCGTGGTGGCCTTCTCCAACCTGGCGGTGGCCTGCCTGCGGCACGCCATTCCCCGCAACATCCGCATCATCACGGAGGTGGCCGTCATTGCCACCCTGGTGATCATCGCCGACGAGTTCCTCAAGGCCTTTCTCTTCGACATCAGCAAGCAGCTCTCGGTCTTCGTGGGGCTGATCATCACCAACTGCATCGTCATGGGGCGGGCGGAGACCTTCGCCATCAACAACTCTCCCCCGGCCGCCTTCGTGGACGGGCTGGCCAACGGCCTGGGCTACGCCTCGGTGCTGGTGGGGGTGGCCTTCTTCCGGGAGCTGCTGGGGGCGGGCAAGATCCTGGGGCATGCGGTCATACCCCAGGCGCTCTACGACCTGGGCTACCGCGACATGGGGCTCATGCTGCTGGCCCCGGGGGCCTTCATCGTCATCGGCCTGTTCGTCTGGCTCCAGCAGACGCTGCTGAAATCCCGCTGACCGGGAGGCAGGGCATGGAAAACCTGATCAGCCTGTTTGTCAGCTCGGTCTTCGTGGGCAACATCCTCCTGGCCTATTTCCTGGGCATGTGCTCCTTTCTGGCGGTCTCCAAGAACCTGCGGACCTCGGTGGGGCTGGGGATCGCGGTGGTCTTCGTCTTGGCCATCACCACACCGGTGAACTGGCTGGTCTACCGCTTCCTGCTGGCCCCCGGGGCCCTGGCCTGGGCGGGGCTGCCGGGCATCGACCTGAGCTACCTGAAGCTGATCCTCTTCATCGCCGTGATTGCGGGGATGGTCCAGGTGGTGGAGATGGTGATCGACCGTTACTCCCAGGCCCTCTACAACGCCCTGGGGGTGTTCCTGCCCCTGATCACGGTGAACTGCGCCGTGCTGGGGGCCTCGCTCTTCATGGTGGAGCGCGACTACACTTTCGCCGAGACCGTGGTCTACGGCGTGGGGTCCGGTGTGGGATGGGCCCTGGCCATCGTCTCCATGGCGACCATCAAGATGAAGCTGCGATACGCCGACGTGCCCCAGGGGCTCCAGGGCTTCGGCATCAACATGATCATCACGGGCCTGATGGCCATGGCCTTCATGCTTTTCTCCGGCATCACCCTCTGAGGGACGGAGACCAACCGGCTGCCGGCCGTCTCCCGCGGCGGCGCCGGATCCCGGGGGAATTTCCGTGATCTACCTCGTCAGTCTCACCGTGTTCCTGTCCGTGGTCCTGGTCTTGGTGGGCATCCTGCTGCTGGTGGAAGCCCGGGTGGTGGTCAAGGGCGACCGCCGCCTGGTGATCAACGACGACACCGCGCGGCCCCTGGCGGTGCCCACGGGGCGGACGCTGCTGGCTTCCCTGCTGGACCACGCCATCCTGATCCCCAGCGCCTGCGGCGGCAAGGGCACCTGCGGCACCTGCAAGTGCCGGGTGCTGGAGGGCGGGGGGGACGTGTTGCCCACGGAGCTTTCCCTGGTCAGCCGCCGGGAGCGCCTCGACCACGTGCGCCTGGCCTGCCAGGTGAAAGTCCGGCAGGACATGCGTATCCGTATTCCCGAGGAGATCTTCCACATCCAGAAGTACACGGCCAGCGTGGTCTCCAACGACAACGTGGCCACCTTCATCAAGGAGCTGGTCCTGCGGCTGGACGAGGGGCAGGCGCTGGAATTCACGGCCGGCGCCTACATGCAGATCGACGTGCCGCCCTACAAGGCCTCCTACCGGAATTTCAACATCGGGGGGCTCTACCGGGCGGATTGGGAGAAGTACAACTTCCTGCAGTTGGAGGCCGGTACCGGCGAGGCGGTCAACCGGGCATACTCCCTGGCCAACCCCCCGGCGGAGCGCGGCATCCTGCGGTTCACCATCCGCATCGCCACCCCTCCGCCGGGAAACGTCAAGGTGCCCCCCGGGGTGGCCTCCTCGTACGTCTTCAACCTCAAGCCCGGCGACCGGGTGACCCTGAGCGGGCCCTACGGCGATTTCTTCGTCAAGGACACCGGCCGGGAGATGTGCTTCATCGGCGGCGGAGCGGGCATGGCCCCCATGCGCAGCCACATCCTCAACCAGCTGCTCAGCGTGAAGACCACCCGCCGCATGAGCTTCTGGTACGGCGCCCGATCGCGCCGCGAAATGTTCTACGACGAGGAATTCCGCTCCCTGGCGGAGCGCTTCGCGAACTTCACCTACCACGTAGCCCTCTCCGAACCGGCCCCCGAGGATCACTGGGACGGTCCGGTGGGCTTCATCCACCAGGTGGCCCACGACATTTACCTCAAGGACCACCCCGATCCGGGCGACATCGAGTACTACCTCTGCGGCCCCCCCATGATGATCAAGGCGGTGTTCGGGATGTTGGACGGGTTGGGGGTGGAGGGGGAGATGATCGCCTACGACGACTTCGGCTAAACGCCGCACGGGGGGTGCCGGGGACGGCCCAGGGCGGCGTTGCGCGGCGCGGCGCCCTGCTCACGACCATAAGGTCGCTCCTGCGGGCACCGTGCCGTGCGCCTTGCCCTGGCCCGTCTGCGGCGCCCCCCGCGCGGCGTTTTCACGAGGAAATGCAACCTGGAAGCAGCCCGGTGGGGGAGATGACGGGGGCGGCGTTGCGCGGCGCCCTGCTCACGACCATAAGGTCGCTCCTGCGGGCACCGTGCCGTGCGCCTTTCCCTGGCCCGTCTGCGGCGCCCCCGGCGCGGCGTTAGAAGACCATCTTCTCCGGTGGGCGGCGTTCGGGGACGAAGTCGCGGGGAATGGTCCCGGCGTTCCACTCCCGGGAGACGTAGAGGTTGCAGTAGCAGCTGCCGTACGCGGCCACGTCCGGCTCCCGGTAGACGCAGGGGCAGATGATGTCGCGGTCCTGCTCCCGGTTCCCCGAGGCCAGACGGCACGGGCAGGCCATGTAGCCGTAGCGGGCCTTGTTGTGCAGCAGGCCTTCCAGCAGCTCCATGGTCCGCTCGCGATCGGCGTTGAACCAGTAGCCCTTGGCTTCCTGGATGGGGCGCAGGCGGTCGTAGAGGTCGGCGGCGTTCATTTGATCCCCAGGGCCTCCTTGATCTCTTTTTCCTTGTACCCCACGATCACCTTGTCGCCGATGATGATGGTGGGAAACGAGCAGCGCTCGTTGATCTTCTTGACTTCCGCCACCATGGCCGTCCGTTCTTCGCCCTCCAGCAGGTCCACGTCGACGAATTCGAATTGGATGGTGCACTCGTCCAGGAGTTTCTTGGTGGCCTTGCAGTGGCTGCAGGTGCTCAGGGAGTAGACTTTGATCGGCTTTTCCGACATGGGTGGTGGTCCTTTCGCGGCGGTGCCCACGGGGCGGTGGTGACAGGTGGGCAGCATAACGGAAAGCGTGCGGGCATGCAATCCCCAACCCCCAGCGCCTAAGCCGTGGGCACTTATCCGCCGGGGAATCAACACGTATCGGCCCGCGACGCAGTTCATCCCCAGGCGGTCAGGTCATCGGCGTGCCCAGGGCGGCCAGAGTGGCCGCAAGGGTATCGGGTGCGGTCAGCGGCTCCCGGCAGCTGCGGTCCACACAGACATAGGCCGCCGGGCGGTCCTGGACCAGCGCCGCCCGTTCCACCTGGGGCAGCAGGCGGGCCAGGGCGCGCACCGCGTCGTCGTCGTTGACGAAGGCGACGCAGACCTCGGGGAGGCGCGGGTCGCGGGCGGCGGCCAGCAGCGCCCGGGTGTCTTCCCGGTCCACCTTGATGCACACGAAGTGGCGATTCATGACCTCGGCCACCCGGGGGTCGGAAAACGACTCCCGCTCCATGACGTGGCACCAGTGGCAGGTGGAGTAGCCGATGGAAAGGAGCACCGGACGGTTTTCCGCCCGGGCGCGCGCCAGGGCCTCATCCCCCCAGGGATACCAGTCCACGGGGTTGTGCGCGTGCTGCAGGAGGTAGGGATTGCCCGTCCGGCTGAGCCGGTTGGGCTTGGAGGCGTTGGGCGGCATGGGCATTTCCGTGGAGTGCCCCGGGAATCATCGGGCCGGTGAAGCCGGCGGCCGGCCCGGGTGCCCGTCGGTTTCAGATAAGCCGTGCGGCAGAGGCAGATATATGTGCCAGACCCGATACGAAACTGTCTCAATACAATGGGCGTTCGGACAGCCGGCTTGACATCCCGGCAAGTTTTTCATTATCGGTAACCATTATCACTAGACAGCCAGAGACAAGGGCAGGCCACCTGGTGGCGGAGGTGGAAACCGCGGCGAAGGCGAGAGCCCGGCGGGCCGGTCAAAGCTGTTGCGCGTTCCGGTGGATTGCGCTAAGCTCCCTGCGCCACGTTCGCCTTTTTCGCTCCTGCCGTGCACAATGCCTTCTCGTTCGACCTCTCCAGCGCCGCTGCACCGGAGTGCCAGGTGTTTCAGGATAGACGTGTCTCATCCGCCGGTGGTTCACGTTTCCCCAGGCGGAACCCTCGCGGCCGGCCCCGCCCAGGGGTGCACGAGGCCGCCAGCAGTGATTCCGGGCGCGGCGGGCGTAGCGAGGCAAGTGGGCGAAAATTAGAGATTTTAGAGCCATTGACGCCCCGGAACCCGGGGACGGAAACCTCCGGAGCCGCTGGGCGCCGCAATTTCCCAGTGCCGCCGGCATCATGGCATAATAACTGCAGATAAACGGCTGCCTGCCTCTGTGTCACCAAGCACGCCGCCAGAACCGGTGGGCGCGCTTTTCCGGGCGTCTCCGTGGCCGTTCCGCTGCCGACCGTACCCATTGCAACCCTCTGGTTCATGAAAGGAGCCATCATGAGCGACATCGAGACCAAGAAGGTCATCTCCAAGAAGGAGTTCGAGATCAAGGACGCCACCATCTGCGAAGCCACGGCCCAGATGCTGGCCAAGGCCCGGCGCGACGGCGTGGAAACAGCCTTCGACCGCGCGGCCAACATGAAAGCCTGCCCCATCGGGGCGGATTCCGCCTGCTGCAAGCACTGCTCCATGGGGCCCTGCCGCCTCAATTCCAAGGCACCTTACGAAAAGGTGGGGGTTTGCGGGGCCACCATCGACACCATCCAGGCGCGCAATTTCGCCCGCATGGTGGCGGCCGGCTGCGCCGCCCACACCGACCACGGCATGAGCATGCTGGATGTGTTCCGGGAGGTGGTCCACGGCCGAATCGTCGACTACGAGATCAAGGACGTGCAGAAGCTGGAGGAAGTGGCCCAGTCCATCGGGATCGAAACCGAGGGGCGCAGCACCCAGGAGATCGCCATGGCGCTCTACGAGGAGCTCGAGCGCACCTACACCCAGGTGGAGGGGGAAATTCCATTTGCCCAGCGGGTGCCGGCCAAGACCCTGGAAACCTGGCGCAAGCACGGCGTCGTGCCCCGGGGGGCCATGCGCGAGATCATGGAGATGATGCACCGTACCCACATGGGGGTCGACCAGCACTACGAGAACCTCACCAGGCAGATCAGCCGCACGGCTTTGGCGGACGGCTGGGGCGGCTCCATGGTGGCCACCGAAATTTCCGACATCCTTTTCGGGACCCCCACGCCGGTGGCCGTGGAGGTCAACATGGGGGTGCTCAAGGAAGACCAGGTGAACGTCATCATCCACGGCCACGAGCCCAACCTCTTCGAGTCCATGCTGGTCTCCTCCCAGGACAAGATGCTCATTGAGAAGGCCAAGGCCGCCGGCGCCAAGGGCATCAACCTGGTGGGCATGTGCTGCTCGGGGGCCGAGATGCTGGTGCGCCACGGGGTGCCCCACGCCGGCAACTTCATGTCCACCGAGGCCATCCTGGTGACCGGGGCCGTGGACGTCCTCTGCGTGGACGTGCAGTGCATCAAGCAGGGGCTCCAGACCGTGGCCGAGTGCTACCACACGCCGCTGATCACCACCAACCCGCGCGCCCGCATCGAGGGGGCCGAGCACATCGAGTTCCACGAGGACAAGCCCCGGGACACCACGGATGCCGTGATCATCAAGGCCATCCACCGCTTCAAGAACCGCCAGGCGACGGTGGAGATCCCGCACATCGTCAACTCCGGGGTGCACGGGTTCTCCCACGAGTACATCAACTACATGCTGGGGGGCACCTTCCGCTCCTCCTACACGCCGTTGAACGACAACATCATCAACGGCCGCATCCGGGGTGTGGCCGGGGTGGTGGGCTGCACCAACCCGCGGGTGAAGCAGGACTGGGTCCACGTGGAACTGGTCAAGGAACTGATCAAGAACGACATCCTCGTGGTGCAGACGGGATGCTCCCAGATCGCCCTGGCCAAGGCCGGCCTCACCACCCCCGAGGCCGCCCACCTGGCCGGCCACGGCCTCAAGGAAGTCTGCGAGACCGTGGGCATGCCCCCCGTCCTGGGCCTGGGATCCTGCGTGGACAACAGCCGGATCCTCATCGCCTGTGCTGAAATGGTGCGCATCGGCGGCCTGGGGGAGAGCATCGCCGATCTCCCCGTGGCGGGGGCGGCCCCCGAGTGGATGAGCGAGAAGGCCATTTCCATCGGCCAGTACTTCGTGGCCTCGGGGGTCTACACGATATTCGGGGCCACCTTCCCCATCGTGGAGGGCACCAAGTTCCAGAAGCTGCTCTTCGACGGCCTGGAGGCCCAGGGCTTCGGCAAGTGGGATTTCGTGGTGGACCCCCACGAGATGGCCCGCCGCATGATCGCCCACATCGACAAGA
>DJGG01000081.1:0-511 GCA_002432195.1 Desulfobacteraceae bacterium UBA5852 | reverse complement strand
CCCCGCCTGTGCTGTTCCCGGGATCCGGAAGGATTGCGGGGGCCGGGGGTGTGCTTATGGTGGGGGTGAACCGCGCTACCAGGGAGGATGCAGGCACCATGATGACGCTGGAGGATATCCGCAACGACGCGGCGCTGCTCAACGCCGTCGACTGGGAGATGACCCCCGAGGAGGCCGTGCGGCTCTACCTCGAGTGGGGCAACAACTGGGCCAGCCGCAGCAACTACGTGATCCGCTCCAGGGACGACGTGAGCCACTACTTCGTGGTGAACACCTGGGGCCCGGCCCCCACCATCTACTTCATCCGCCGCTCCTCGGAGGAGGCCCGGGAACTGGCCGAGATCCCCCTGCCGCAGGATTTGCAGGCCCGCTTCCTGGAGGAGATCGGCCACAACAAGGGGGTCTATGCCGTGCAGGGGGAGGTCCGGCGCTGGCTCCAGGAGCAGTTGACGTAGCCCCCCGGAAAAACCCGACGTTGGGTACCTGACAGGGGTGGGGGGTTGCCGCTCCC
>DJGG01000122.1 GCA_002432195.1 Desulfobacteraceae bacterium UBA5852 | reverse complement strand
AGGGCTCGTGCGCGGCGAGGTGGCCTCACCGGGGTATGCCTACGCGCCCGCCCGGGTGGTGGACCGCCTGCGCCGGCGGCTCCTGGAGGGCGACGGGAACGACCCCCCGGGTCATGGCCTGGAGGACCTCCACCGGGCCCTGGGCCGCACCCGGCGCCAGTTGCGCGATCTCCAGACGCGCTTTGCCGAGCGTCTGCCCGAAAGCGCCTCCCTGATCTTCACGGCCCACTTCATGATCCTCAAGGACCGCAGCTTCATCGGCCGTATCGTCCGGGACGTGGAAGCCGGCGCCACGCCCGCGGCAGCCCTGCGCAAGGCGGCGCGGCATTACATGGAAATCTTCGGCGCCAGCCCCCACGGCTATATCCGCGAGAAGGTCAGCGACATCGAGGATCTGGCCACCCGGGTGCTGGCCAACCTGGCCCCCGGCGACGAGGCCGCCCCGGCGGGCCTCACCGGCTGTATCGTGGTGGCGCGCGAGCTCTACCCCTCGGATGTGCTCAAGCTGGCCTCCGAGGACGTGCGGGGCGTCGTGCTGGTTTCCGGCGGGATCACCTCCCACGTGGCCATCATCTGCCGATCCATGCAGATCCCGCTGCTCATCTGCCAGCACCCCGAGCTGCTCGCCCTGCCCACCGGGACGCCGCTGCTGATGGATGCCGTGGTGGGCAATCTCTTCGTGGCGCCGAGTGCCGCCGTGGTGCAGCAGTTCGAAGCCCGGCGGCCGCCGGCCGACGCCCCCGCCTCCGCCGTGCCGGTCGGCGAGGCCGCCACCCGCGACGGGACGCGCATCCACCTGCTGGCCAACATCAACCTCCTGAGCGAGCTGGTCACCGCCCGCCGCCTGGGGGCGGAGGGCATCGGCCTCTACCGCACCGAGTTCCCCTTCCTGATCCGCGCCACCTACCCCTCCGAGGAGGAGCAATTCCTGGTCTACCGCCGCCTGTTCGTGGACATGGGGCCCGCGCCGGTGACCATCCGCACCCTGGATGTGGGCGGCGACAAGGTGCTGGCCTATGCCGCCGCCGGCGAACAGGCCAACCCCCAACTGGGCCTGCGCTCCATCCGTTTCGCCCTGCGTCACCGCCACCTGTTCGACCAGCAGCTGCGGGCCATCCTCCGGGCCGCCCCTGCCGGCAGCCGTCTGCGGATCATGTTCCCCATGATCTCCTCCCTGGACGAGTTCCGCGAGGCGCGCCGGGCCGTCTTCGAGAACCTGGAGCGCCTGGCCCAGGCCGGCACGCCGGTGGCCGTCACGCCCGAGGTGGGCCCCATGATCGAGCTCCCCGGCCTACTGGACATCGCCGGCGCCCTGGCGCGGGAAAGCGACTTCTTTTCCGTGGGCACCAACGACCTGGTGCAGTACATGCTGGCGGCCGACCGCTCCAACGACCTGGTGGCGTCCTACTACGAGCCCGGGCACCCTTCCGTCCTGCGCGCCCTGGACCGGATCGCCCGCGCGGCCGCCGACGCGGGCATCCCGGTGTCCATCTGCGGCGAGATCGCCCAGGATCCCCGCTTCATCCCCTTTCTGGTGGGCATCGGCATCCGTACGTTGAGTGTCGATCCCCAGTCCCTGCCCCGGGTCCACGCCACCCTGGCGGCCTTCAGCGCCGCCGACGCCCAGGCCCTGGCCCGGCGCCTGCTGGCCGCCGCCACCATCGCCGAAATACGCCCCCTGCTGGACGCCGGGCCGGCGCCGAAGGAAAACCAATAGCTGATCGCGGAAGGCGGGAGGCTACGTCGAGGATTTCAAAGGACCGAGAACGCCGGCCTGGACCCCAAGATGCCCTTTGTGGACGGACACCGAGGCCTGGCCGTCCCGCAGCGTCAACCGATGGGTAATGCAGGCGGGCCACTCGTCCGCCCGGTGGGTGACGTAGACCACCCCCGTCAAGCCCCGGGCGGCGACGGCCTCCACCGCCGCCAGCACCCGGGCGCGGTTGGCGCCGTCCAGGCCCTGGCAGGGTTCGTCGAGGAGCAGCAGGGCGGGAACCTTCACCATGGCCCGGGCGATGAGCACCAGGCGCTGTTCGCCGCTGGAGGCCGTTGCGAAGGGCTGCTCCAAGAGGTGGGCAACACCGAACGCCTCCGCCCAGCGACGGGCGGAATCCCGCTGGGCCGGCGTGGGGTGCCGGTAGAGCCCGTTGGAGTCGAAGAATCCCGAGAGGACCACATCCCCGCAGAGGATCGACCCCCGGTAGGCTACCTGGAGTTCGGGACCCACCATGCCGATGGGCGCCTTGAGCTCCCGGATGCTCTCCCCGCTGCCCCGCGGTCGGCCGAAGACCTCCACGCGGTTGGCGTAGGCCTGGGGGTGGTCGCCGCCGATGAGCTTCAGGAGCGTCGTCTTGCCCGCGCCGTTGGGCCCNNCCGCATGCACCAGCTGAGATCCCGCAGAATCTCCCGACCGCCGCTGGCCACCCGGACCCGTTCCATGCGCACCAGCACCGGGGGCCGGGTGTCCTCCCCGGTGTCTCCCGGCGGATGGTGCGGCGCCCCCCCCGGCGCCTTCCCGGCCGCCCCGGCGAAAACCTCTCCCGGGGCCGCGGCCAGGGGGCCGCAGTAGGTCACGCGCCCCCCTGCCAGATGGATCAGATGGGTCATGCGGGCGGGGATCTCCTCCCGCCGGTGGGTGATCAGCACCATCTGGGTCCCGTCTTCCAGGAGGCTGTCCAGGAGGTCCCCCATGCGGCGGTGGGCCGCGGCGTCCAGCCCTTCGAAGGGCTCGTCCAGCACCACGAGG
>DJGG01000054.1:1879-5854 GCA_002432195.1 Desulfobacteraceae bacterium UBA5852 | reverse complement strand
GACTTAGGCGCTCTTGAGCGCGAGTTCGGGCCGTTTCAGGGAGCGGGCACCCGCCCACCCCCGTCCGACCCCCGGGAGGCCACGCCTCGGCCGCCCCACACAACATTTGAGAGGACGCCATGCAGATCCATCTCGAAATCCAGCGCTTCGACCCCGAAAGGGACGACAAGCCCCATTTCCAGACCTACACCGTGGAGGCCGCGCCCACCGACCGGCTGCTGGACGCCCTCATGGACATCAAGCGCCACCAGGACGGCAGCCTCTCCTTCCGCAAGAGCTGCGCCCACGGCGTGTGCGGGTCGGATGCCATGCGCATCAACGGCCGGGACCGCCTGGCCTGCAAGACCCTCATCCGGGACGTGGCCGCCGCCGACGGCGACACGGTGCGCATCGAACCCCTGCGGCATTTCCCCCTCCAGCGCGACCTCCTCGTGGACCAGGGGTCCTTCATCGCCAAATTCAAGTCCGTCCAGCCCTACCTGATCAACGACCAGCCCGTGGCGGCCGGCGAGCGCCTGCAGTCGCCGGAGGAGCGCCGGCGCATCGACGACCAGGCCAACTGCATCCTCTGCGCGGCCTGCTACTCGGCCTGCCCCGTGATGGGCGCCAACCCGGCCTTCCTGGGACCGGCGGCCATCGTGGCCGCGGCCCGCTTCCTGGACGACACCCGGGACCGGGGCTTCGAAGCCCGCCTGCCGGTCCTGGACGCCCCCGACGGCGTCTGGCCCTGCCGGAACCATTTCGAATGCACCCGCTGCTGCCCCCGGGAGATCAAGGTCACCAAGCGCATCAACGAGACCAAGGGCAAGATCCGGCAGTACCGCGCCCCGCGCGGCGAGCACGTCCGGGACGGGTCCGCCTGACGGCCCGCCGCGGCTTGCCTGTAGATCCCGCCGACGCTTTGTGATAGGGAGAGCCTTGCTTTACGACCACCCACCCCGGGCCGAGGCCCCGGACCGCAAGGTAGCCTGGTATGCCGGACTGCACGGATTTTGACGTCATCATCGTCGGAGGGGGCCCCGCGGGCCTTTTTGCCGCTTATTACCTGGCCGAGAACACCCCCCTGAAGGTGCTGCTCCTGGAAAAGGGCAAACCCCCGCGCGAGCGCCACTGCCCCATCAGCGCCAACCAGCAGTGCATCAAGTGCACCCCCTGCAACATCCTGAACGGCATCGGCGGGGCCGGCCTCTTCTCCGACGGAAAGCTCAACTACATCCACAAGCTGGGCAAGACCGACCTGACCCAGTTCATGTCCCGCACCGCCGCCGAGGCCCTGATCGACGAGACCGAGGCCATCTTCAACCGGTTCGGAATGGACGGGCCGGTCTACCCCACCGACATGGCCGAAGCCCGACGGCTGCGCCAGGAGGCCAAACGCCACGGCATCGACCTGCTGATCATCAAGCAGAAGCACATGGGCAGCGACTGCCTGCCGGAGCACATCACCGAGATGGCCGAGTACATCCGCGGCCGGGGCGTCAGCGTGCACACCTCCGAGGAGGTCCGGGACGTGCTCGTGGAGGGGGACCGGGTCGCCGGCGTGGTGAGCCGCGCGGCCACCTACCGGGCGCCCCACGTGATCCTGGCCCCGGGGCGCGTGGGGGCCAACTGGGTGGGCCAGCTGGCCCAGCGCCTGGGCATCGGGTTGTCCCAGCGGGGCATCGAGGTGGGGGTGCGGGTGGAGGTGCACAACGATATCCTCCAGGACCTCTGCCGCGTGATCTACGACCCCACCTTTTTCATCCAGACCCAGAAATACGATGACCAGACCCGCACCTTCTGCACCAACCTGGGGGGGTATGTGGCCCTGGAGAACTACAAGGAGTTCGTCTGCGTCAACGGCCACGCCTACCAGGGGAGGAAATCCGAAAACGCCAACTTCGCCTTCCTCTCCAAGGTGGTGCTCACCGAGCCGGTGACCGACAACCAGGCCTATGGGGAGTCCATCGGCAAGCTGGCCTCCATCATCGGCGGCGGCAAGCCCATCCTCCAGCGCTTCGGGGACCTCAAGCGCGGCCGCCGCAGCACCTGGAACCGCATCCAGAAAGGCTACATCGCCCCCACCATGACCAATGTGGTCTGCGGCGACATCGCCATGGCGCTGCCGGAGCGGATCCTGAGCAATCTCATCGAGGGCCTGGAAAAGCTCAACGTCATGATCCCGGGGGTCTCCAACGACGAAACCCTCCTCTACGCCCCGGAGATCAAGTTTTTCGCCACCCAGGTGGAAACCGACGCCCACCTCCAGACCCCCGTGAAAGGCATGTACGTGGCCGGGGACGGTCCGGGGGTGGCCGGCAACATCGTTTCCGCCAGCGCCACGGGCCTGATCCCGGCCAAGGCCATCGCTTCGGAGGCGGCCGGCCGGCCGGCAGGGGATTGACAGGGAGAACCACCGCATGGATGGGGTGATCGCGGCGGGTGCCGCCGTGGGGGCGGCCCTGGGGAGCCTGGGCTACGTGGTGGGCCGCTTCATGCTGTGGCCGGTGGGGCGCTACCGCCGCCTCAAAGGGGAAATCGGCCGGGTGCTCGACGGACACGCCCCCGGGGAGCCCCTGCCCCCGGAATCCCGGGAGCGCCTCCGGCGCCTGGCCGTGACCCTGGCCGGCTGCGACGCGGCCGACCTGCCCCTCTGGTACCGCCGGGCGCTCCAGCGCCGCGGCGAGGATCCGGGGGCGGCCGTGAGCCTGCTCCAGCGCCTGGCAGGCACCCCGGATCCCCGGGCCGCCGCTCGGACGTCCGGTCGCATCCGGGGCTTGCTGGGTCTGCCCCAGGGGCCCGAGGGGTCGGGTCAAGGCCCGCCGTCAGCGTCTTGACGCTGAAAGTATATAAAAATACACACCAGCGGTCCGGGCCGCCGGCGCCTCCGGAATTGGATTCTAAATGTTATTCAGTCGTTAGGCCGCTCTTTGCCCAGGTCGTAGGGATGGCGCGATTGTTGCTTTGACTGACGGACGTTTGGGGAGGAACCCGTATCAGCGGCACATAACCTTTCACCTGCCCACGCGGAGCGCCAGTCATGATGACCCTCGCCACCGGACCCGACAATCCCCTGCCCGAATGCGCGACCCGACCGTCCATGACCCCGCTGGCCCATTCCCGGCGCCGCTTCCTGAAGGCCGGGCTGCTGGCCGCGGCCGCCTGCATGCTGCCGCCCTTGAGCGCCCAGGCCCGCACCGCCGACCGCACGAAAGCCACCCGGGACCTGCGCTTCTACAATACCCACACCGACGAGCGGTTGGATATCCGGTATTGCGCCGACGGCCGCTACCTCCCCGAGGCCCTGCAGTCCATCAACCACATCATGCGCGACCACCGGACGGGGGACATCCGCCCCATCGACCCCCGGCTGCTGGACCTGCTCCACGGGGTCTGGTACAAGGCCGCCGGCGACCGCCCCCTGCACATCATCTCCGGCTACCGGTCGCCGCGCACCAATGCCGTCCTGCGGCGGCGCAGCCGCGGGGTGGCGCACCAAAGCCTGCACATGGAAGGCTGCGCGGCGGACATCCGCATCCCGGGCCTGCCCCTGCGCCGCCTCCATGACATCGCCGTGGGCCTGAACCGGGGCGGGGTGGGCTACTACCCCAAGTCGGGCTTCGTCCACGTGGATATCGGCCGCGTCCGCTACTGGTAGGCGCCGGCCTCCCCACCGCCCCATGGCCTCGCCCGGAGCGCCGCCCCCGCAGACCCGCGCGCCCATCCGGCCAACCGCCGCCGTCCGGCGGCCGGGCGCCTATAAACTCCCATTCGATCGAGACGGCCGCAGCCGCGCGCTAGCGGTAGAACCGCGTGACCAGACCATCCTTCAGGCTGTCGGAGATGCACTTCCGGCCGAGCCAGATGCCGGTCACCCCCTTGGCCAGCACCGGGTTCTTCAGCCGGCCCAGCTCGGCCTGGTTCTGGTGCGCGGTGATGGCGCCGTCAGCGCCGATGGTGATGACCAGCCGGTCGTTCTCCTTGGCCGTGTTCTTG
>DJGG01000054.1:384-1863 GCA_002432195.1 Desulfobacteraceae bacterium UBA5852 | reverse complement strand
CCGATGAACCGGCGGGCGTCGGCCGCCACCTGCGAATTGCTCTTCATCTCCGGCAGGTTGTCCTCGATCCCTTCGCCGAAGGCGTCCTGAATCTTGTCCGCCTCCACCTCCCGGACGAACTGCAGTTCGAACTGGCGCACGTAGGCGTCGCGCATCAGGCTGTCGAAAAACGCGGGCGTCTCCTGCAGCCGATCGATGGTGGGCGCCTGCTTCTGCCAGCCGGGACGGACCTTCTGACGATACGCCTCCTCGACATAGAAACCCAGCGCATACACCTTGATCACCAGCTTCGTGCGGACGCCGGTGCCCACGCAGACGACCTCGGCGTCTCCGGCATCGGTGGCCACCCGGCGCACGGCCGGGAAACTCTTGCCGGTGGACGATTCGGTCACGGCGGCGTCGGCGCCCCAGACCACCGCGGCGGCCAGGATCAGCCACAGGCTGCTCAGTAGGATTTTCCTCATGCGACCCACTCCTTGCAGGGCGTTGCGGACGTGGCTCCATCATACGCATCCCAGCCCGGCCTGGCAACAGGGAGTCGCGCGCGCCGTCCGCCGGATACGGGGTTGGTGCCGGCCGGCGCCTGTGATATAGTGCGGCCGAGGCGGCTCACAACGATGCGCTATCTCATCTTGTCGGACATCCATAGCAACCTCGAGGCGCTGACGGCCGTCCTGGCCCACGTGCCCGAGTACGACCACCTGCTGTTCCTGGGCGATCTCATCGGCTACGCCGCCACCCCGAACGAGGTGATCCAGCGCGTCCGGCGGCTCAAACCCACGGCCATCATCCGCGGCAATCATGACAAGGTGTGTTCCGGCGTGGAGAACGGCGACAACTTCAACGCCAACGCCCTGCTGAGCGCCATGTGGACGAAGGAGCAGCTCAATCCCCGCAACCTGGAATACGTCCGCTCCCTCCCCGCCGGACCGCTGCGGGTGGATCCGCTGATCACCATCTGCCACGGCTCGCCCATGGATGAGGACTATTACATCCTCTACGAGAACGACGCCTACCTGAGCTTCCAGTGCTTCGACACCACCATCTGCCTGTTCGGGCACACCCACGTGCCCGGCCTCTTCGTACTGGAGGAGCGCAATTCCTCGTTCTACTACTTCATCCCGCGCGACCGCTTCGAGGCCAAGCTCGACCTGAGCGGTCAGACCCGCTACCTGATCAACCCGGGCTCCGTCGGGCAGCCGCGGGATTACGACCCGCGCGCCTCCTGCGTGGTCCTGGACACGGACCAGGCCGTGATCACGTTCCTCAAGATCCCGTACGACATCGGCAAGACCGTCCGGCGGATCCAGCTGTCGAACCTGCCCGGGTTCCTGGCTGACCGGCTCCTGAGCGGGGTCTGATCCGGGACGACACGATTTCGCCGCGTTCATCTTTTTCCGGGGAAGGATCATCCATAACCGTTTGCCGGAATTCTCCGCCGCAGGACATCCATCATGACCGACCCATCGATCCGCATGG
>DJGG01000054.1:0-368 GCA_002432195.1 Desulfobacteraceae bacterium UBA5852 | reverse complement strand
TTGTTCGAGGAGCTGGAGGGCGTCATTCCCTTCGAGATGGACGATCCGCGCTTGATCGGCTGCCGCGTCACCCGCATCCAGCTCGCGCCGGACATGAACACCTGCCGCGTGTACGTGCTCAACGACGGCCCGCCGGAGGAGCGCCCCGACGTGCTGCACGCCCTGGAGCACGCCGCACCCTTCATCCGCTCCCAGGCCGCGGCGAGCCTGGGGTTGAAGCACACGCCCAAATTCCTCTTTTTCTACGACGACGCCGAGGAGAAAGCGGAACGCGTCGACGCCATCATCCGCGGTCTGGAGCACCGGCCGGACACGACCGCCGCCGGCCCGACCCCCGAGGACACCTCTGATGAATAAAACCGTGAAAC
>DJGG01000162.1:5038-5803 GCA_002432195.1 Desulfobacteraceae bacterium UBA5852 | reverse complement strand
GCACCGGCGGGGTCACGGGGGTCTACTACCCCACGGGGGGCGCCATCTGCCGCCTGGTGAACAAGACCCGCGATCAGCACGGCATCCGCTGCTCGGTGGAGAGCACGGGGGGCTCGGTGTACAACCTCAACGCCATCCGGGCCGGAGAACTCGACATGGGGGTGGCCCAGTCCGACTGGCAGTACCACGCCTACAACGGCACCTCCACCTTTGCCGACCAGGGGCCCGACAAGGACCTGCGGGCCGTCTTCTCGGTGCACCCCGAGCCCTTCACCCTGGTGGTCCGGGCCGATTCGGGGATCAAGTCTTTCGCCGACCTCAAGGGCAAGCGGGTCAACATCGGCAACCCCGGCTCCGGCCAGCGCGGCACCATGGAGCAGGTGATGGCGGCCATGGGGTGGACCGTGAAGGATCTGAAACTGGCCTCCGAGCTCAAGGCCGACGAGCATTCCAAGGCGCTTTGCGACAACAAGATCGATGCCTTCGTCTACACCGTGGGGCATCCCAGCGGCAACATCCAGGAGGCCGCCTCTTCCTGCGACTCCATGCTGGTGGACGTCTCCGGGCCGGTCATCGACAAGCTGGTCAAGGAAAACGCCTACTACCGCTATGCGGTCCTGCCGGCCGGCATGTACCGCGGCACGGACGTGGAGGTCAAAACCTTCGGCGTGGGGGCCACCTTCGTCTCCTCGGCCAAGGTGCCCGAGGAGATCATCTACAACGTGGTCAAGGCGGTCTTCGAGAACTTCGACGAATTCAAGAAGC
>DJGG01000162.1:0-5024 GCA_002432195.1 Desulfobacteraceae bacterium UBA5852 | reverse complement strand
TGCCACCCGGCCTTCGAGATCCTCAAGAAGGAGGAGATGATCAAGGACGGCCTCTCCGCCCCGCTGCACGACGGCGCCGTGAAGTATTACAAGGAAGCGGGCCTGATGTAACCCCGGCGGCCAGGTGAGGGCGGGCGGCCCCGGCGGCCGGCCCCTTCCCCGTGCGGGGCCGGGCCGCCGGGCCGGCGCCTCGCCCGGTCGCGTGACGCCGCCGCGGGATGGGCACCGTCGGGCCTGCGGTTTCCCGCCGCGGTGCCGCCGCCTTTCCTGACAGCAAGGATCATCGCCATGACCGAACCGAATGCCCGTATCCCCTCGGTGGAAGCGGCGCAGGAAATCGTTGCCCAGACGGAAACGGGGGCCCGCAATCCCACCGGCAGGATCCCCAGGCAGGTCCTGTTCTACGTGCCCCTGGCCTGGACCTTGTTCCAGCTCTGGTACGCCTCGCCCCTGCCGTTCCTGTTCAACGTGGGGATCTTCAACTCCACCGAGGCCCGGGCCATTCACCTGGCCTTTGCCGTCTTCCTGGCTTTCACGGCCTACCCCACCTTCAAGAAGCGATCCCCCCGGGACTACATCCCGGCCCAGGACTGGGTGGTGGGCCTGGTGGGGGCCTTCTGCGCGGCCTATCTGTTCATCTTCTATGCCGATCTCTCCGCTCGGCCGGGCAACCCCACCCGGGTGGACCTGGTGGTGTCGGTCATCGGCCTGCTCCTGCTGCTGGAGGCCACCCGGCGGGCCCTGGGGCCGCCGCTGATGATCGTGGCCACCGTCTTCCTGGTCTACACCTTTTTCGGCAGCCACATGCCGGACGTCATCGCCCACAAGGGGGCCAGCCTCACCAAGGGGATGAGCCACTACTGGCTGTCCACCGAGGGGGTCTTCGGGGTGGCGGTGGGGGTTTCCACGGACATGGTCTACATGTTCGTGCTCTTCGGGGCCCTGCTGGAGCTGGCCGGCGCCGGCAACTACTTCATCCGCGCGGCCTTCGCCGGGCTGGGGCACATGCGCGGCGGGCCGGCCAAGGCCGCCGTGGTCTCCTCGGGGTTGACCGGCCTGGTGTCGGGCTCCTCCATCGCCAACGTGGTGACCACCGGCACCTTCACCATCCCCCTGATGAAGAAGGTCGGTTTCTCGGCGGAAAAGGCCGGGGCCGTGGAGGTGGCCTGTTCCACCAACGGCCAGCTCATGCCGCCGGTCATGGGGGCCGCGGCTTTCCTCATGGTGGAGTACGTGGGCATCTCTTACATCGAGGTGATCAAGCACGCCTTCCTGCCGGCCATCATCTCCTACATCGCGCTTTTCTATATCGTGCACCTGGAGGCCTGCAAGATGGGGCTCAAAGGGCTGAAGCGGCGGCGCACCGGGGCCTTCCCCCAGAAGCTCATGGCCTTCGTGGGGGGTTTTCTCCTGATGGTCGTTTTAAGCGGCGCCACCTATTACGGCATCGGCTGGATCAAGACCGTGGCGGGAGGGGCCGCCATCTACATCGTCATGGTCATGCTCCTGGTGGCCTACCTCTTCCTCGTGCGCCTGGCCTGCAAGGTGCCGGAGTTGGAGACCAGCCTGGAGATCGATGAGCTGCCGGAGCTCCTGCCGACCCTCCTGACGGGCTACTACTTCCTGCTGCCCCTGGTGGTCCTGATCTGGTGCCTGGTGGTGGAGCGGCTTTCCCCCGCCCTGGCGGCCTACTGGGCCACCATGCTGATGATCGTCATCGTCGTCAGCCAGCGGCCCCTCAAGGGGTATTTCCGCAAGGCCCAGGGACCGGAATTTTCCCTGCGGCGGGGCCTGGAGGACCTGGTGGGCGCCATGGTGGGCGGCGGGCGCAACATGATCGGCATCGGGGTGGCCACCGCGGCGGCCGGGATCGTGGTGGGCACGGTGACCCTAACGGGCATCGGCCTGGTGATGACCGAGTTCGTGGAGTTCATTTCCGGCGGCAACCTGATGCTGATCCTGCTGTTCACCGCCGTGATCAGCCTGCTGCTGGGCATGGGGCTGCCCACCACGGCCAACTACATCGTGGTCTCGACCCTCATGGCCCCGGTAATCGTCAGCCTGGGGGCCAAGGCCGGCCTGATCGTGCCCCTGATCGCCGTGCACCTCTTCGTCTTTTTCTTCGGCATCCTGGCCGACGACACCCCGCCCGTGGGGCTGGCGGCCTTCGCCGCGGCGGGCATCTCCGGGGGGGATCCCATCCGCACCGGAATCCAGGGGTTCGGCTACGACATCCGCACCGCCATCCTGCCGTTCGTTTTCATTTTCAACACCGAACTGCTGATGATCAATATCGGGACCTGGTACCACTTTTTGATCGTGGTGGCCTCGGCCGTGGTGGCCATGCTGTGCTTCGCCGCCGCCACCCAGCGCTACTTCCTCACCCGCAGCCGCCTCTGGGAAACCGCGGTCCTGCTGCTGGTGGCCTTCACCCTGCTGCGGCCCGGCTTCTGGTGGGACATGGTCTTCCCGCCCTTGAAGGAGGTGCCGGCCGCCCAGCTCGAAGCCATCGTCGACGAGGTCGACCCGGGCGGCCATCTCATCCTTCAGGTGGCGGGGGAAGACTTCCAGGGCAACCCCTACACCAAGGTGATGATGCTGCAGGTGGGCAGCGAGCCCAGTGCCGCCGAGCGTCTGGTGGCCATCGGCATCGAAACGCGCGAGGAGAACGGCAAGGTCCTGGTGGACAACGTGGTCTTCGGCAGCCCGGCGGAACGGGCCGGCATCGACTTCGACCAGGAGATCCTCCACCTCCACGTGCCCACGCATATCCCGCCCAAGCATCTCATGTTCATCCCGGCCATGCTGCTGGCAGCCCTGGTGTGGTTGGCCCAGCGGAAACGGATGCGGCGCATGGCGGCGGCCTGAAACACCCGGCGGGGCAAGTCTTCCCCGGTCACGCCTCCCCGCGCCCCCGTGCCGTCCCCTGGGCCAGGAACCGCTGAAGGTTCTGGAGGGCGGGGCGCACGTGATCGGCGTAGCGCTTCGCGGCCTGCTGCACCCGGGGCTCGCCCCGGCGGTTTCGCAGGCCGCGGGAGGGGTTGAGCCGGGCGCCTTCCAGCCAGTCGCCGAGGGCGGAGTCCTGCGACCAGAGGTAGTCGGCCTGGAGCCCGATGAGCGTTCCCCGCACCCAGTCGAGGGGAACGTCCGGAAGGCGGTTCGGCGGGCAGAGCCGGTTCTTTTGGGCGAGGTCCTCGCGGGAGGCTTCCACGAACCCGATGAGCGCGGCGTTGAAGGGGATCAGGCCCGTGCGGATCGGCTGCAGGGTGATGCGCGCGGCCGTGAAAATGGGCACCGCCGGAGCCGGGTTCAGCCCGGGGGCCGCGCAGTGCACGTGGAGGTGGTGCGGGCGCGTGGGGACCGTGCCCCCGTCCAGCACGATGGCGGAGCCTTCGATGCGGCGGATGCGCCCGAGCCGCACCACGTCCCGGATCCGCCGGAGCTGGGCGAGCTCGTCGGCGCTCACGGTGGCCGATTTGTACATGGTGGGGGTGACCTCTTCATCGACCCGGAGCAGTTGTTCGGCGGCATTCAACCGCTGGAACAGGTCGTCTAGGGAGGTCGCCCGGGCGGCCGCCTCGACCTGCAGCGCGATGCCTTCGAACATGGTGCCCACGAGCTCGCCGCCCTGGGCGAAGACCCGGTTCACGAGCCAGGCCTCCCGCGGCTTGATCCAGCGGATGGCCGCAGGCGGTACCCCAGTTTCCAGCAGCCACAGGCAAGCGTCGACGGCGGTCTTGCCGGCGCCGATGATCGTGTAGCCCTCGGCCGGGGCGTCCAGGCGGGCGAGGGCGTTGATGGGCACACAGCGCGCCTCCGGGGCGATTTCGAAGGGGGGCTTGCAGGTGGCCGGAACGAAGGGCTCGAGGTAGGCGGCATCGACGAATTTCTTGCGGATCTTGACCGTGTATTCATCCCGGGACAAGCGCGAGGCGAACCGATTCCCACCCAGATACGCGCTCATGGGGAAGTAGCGCACCTGGCCGGAGGGCAGCAGCCGTTTCTGCATGACGCGATCGTAGTAAGCGCAGATCTCGGCGGCGGAGGCGCGCTCGTAGAACCCCCGGTTCGGCCCGTGGAGATCGATGGTGTCGCCCCCGAGGGGGAGCGAATTCGTGCCGTAGTAGGCCGAGGGCTGGTGGAGCCGCACGAAGGGATAGGCGTCGTGCCAGTGCCCGCCCGGGGCATGGCGCCGGTCCACCATGAGGACCTGGGCATCGGAATCCGTCACCAGCGCATCGGCGAAAGCCATGCCCGCCGCCCCGCATCCGACGACAAGGTAGTCCGTTTCGAGGGTCCGGGTGGGCATGGGCCGTTCTCCCGGTGTGCCGCGCCGCAGGGGGCCGCGGCGACAGGCCCATCAATCGTAGGCCAACCGCATTTCCCTGGCAGGCAGGATATTCTGGATGCGATCCTGCCATCTGGCCGAAGACCACGTGCCCAGGGCCTGGTGCGTCAGGAAATAGTTTTCCGGAATCGGATGGGTGCCGATCACGACCTCTAGTCCGAACTTGGCGGGGATGAAGTCGCAAAAGGCCTCCAGCCGCGGGCAGGGCGGGTAGCCCACCACCAACCCCGTGGCCAGGTGGATGACCTCGGCCCCGTTCCTTTTCATCTCCGCCGGCGCGTACTCGACATTGCCGCCGGGGCACCCCCCGCAGGTCGTAAACCCCACAAGCTCGATCTCCTCGCCCTTGTACAAGGCGAAAGCCCCCTCGCGGTGCCGCATGGACCGCAGACATTTGCCCCCGGCGCACGTGTGATAGCGATGACAGATGATGATGCCGATCTTCTTCATTCGGAACCTCCCCTGACCATTCTCGGTGGATGCCGCGTACCTGGGCCGCCGCTGTCGCCGCTCCAGGACCTGCCGCTTCCTATAGCAGATCCAGGGGGATTGGGACATGTATTTGGCGTATGCTCAAAACCTGGCTGACCGCCTAGGGTTGTGTCCCGGAAATAAAGCCCTTGATGGTTTGTCCCCTCTGAAGTGTGGTGGCGCTGAAAGGCCGGGGGGCTCCCAT
>DJGG01000125.1 GCA_002432195.1 Desulfobacteraceae bacterium UBA5852 | reverse complement strand
TCTCCTACGACGAGATGCTGGAGATGGCCAGCCTGGGCGCCAAGGTGCTCCAGATCCGCTCGGTGGCCTTTGCCAAGAAATACGGCGTGCCGGTGCACGTGCGCACGTCCTTCAGCGAGGAGGAGGGCACCATGGTCGTCAACGAGGATGCCAGCATGGAGAAGGTGGTGGTCTCGGGGGTCACCTGCGACAAGAACCAGGCGCGCATCACCCTCCGAAAGGTCCCCGATCAGCCCGGCATCGCCGCCAAGGTCTTCTCTCCCCTGGCCGAGGCGGGCATCGTCGTGGACATGATCATTCAGAACATGCGCTCGGACATGAAGACCGACCTGACCTTCACCTGCCCCAAGACCGACTTCCGCCAGGCCATGGAGATCGAGCGGCGGGTGGCCGAGGAGATCGGGGCCAGCGAGGTGCTGGGGGACGAGGAGATCGCCAAGGTCTCCGTGATCGGGGTGGGCATGAAGAACCACTCCGGCGTGGCCTCCACGATGTTCCGGACCCTGGCCAGCGAAAACATCAACATCCGGCTCATCAGCACCTCCGAGATCCGCATTTCCTGCGTGGTCACGGAGAAATACGCGGAACTGGCCGTGCGCGTGCTCCACGCCGCCTTCGGGCTGGAAAAGGCCTAGCCCTTTCCCATGGGGCCGCGCCTGGAACGCGACCAACTGCTGGTAGCACTCTTCCTCGCGGTGGTGATCGTGCTGCTGACCCTCTGGCGGACCTTCCGCCACTTCTGAGGCTCCGGCCAAAAGTCCGCTTTGGGCCTCAGGCGCAGTTTTTCCACGGCCCGTTAGGCGGCAATCCCCGAGGCGGCGGCGCAGGGCGCGCACGCCGCCCGCCTCGGAATGGGCATGGCCTCGATCGCGAACTTCCCGCGGGACCGCCTTGCGGATCAAATCGCCGGGGGCCGGCCGGCCATCAGCGCGCCGCCTCGATCTCCGCGGCAATCCGCCGGGCCGCTTCCACGGGGTCGGCCGCATCCCGGATGGGGCGGCCCACCACGAGGTAATCGGCCCCGGCACGCACGGCCTCCGCCGGGGTGGTGACCCGCCGCTGGTCCTGGCTCCCCACCCCCTCCCAGGCCGGCCGGATGCCGGGGGTCACCACCAGGAAGCCCGCCCCCGCGGCGGCTTTGATGGCCGCCGCCTCCCAGGGGGAGCAGACCACTCCGGCGCAACCGGCCTGCCGCGCCGCTTCCGCCCGCCGCCGCACCAACTGGCGCACGTCCGGGACCAGCCCGGGGTCCAGCCCCGCACCCCGGAGGTCGGCATCCGCGACGCTGGTGAGCACCGTCACCGCCAGCACCCGCGTGGCGGCCCCGGCCGCGGCCACGGCCGCCGGCAGCATGCGGGGGTCCTCCCCGCAATGCACCGTCACCAGGTCGACCCCCAGGGCCGCCACGCCGGCCATGGCCCGGGCCACGGTCTGGGGGATGTCGTGGAGCTTGAGATCAAGGAAGACGCCCGCCGCGCTTTCGCTCCGAATGGCGGCCACGACATCCGGGCCGCAGCGGATGAAGAGCTCCAGCCCCACCTTGAAGAGGCCCACCGCGTCCCCCAGGCGGCGCACGTAGGTGAGCGCCTCGGCCATGGAGGCGAGGTCCAGGGGAAACACGATGTAGTCCTTGCCCGGTCTCATGCCGCACCCTCCCCGCCGGGCGCCGCCCCCGCGCCGTACTGCCGCGCGACCCACTCCCGGTAGGCCCCGCTGCGCACCCGGGCCACCCACGCCGGGTGCTCCAGGTACCAGCGCACCGTGCGGCGCAGGCCGGATTCGAAGGACTCCGCCGGCCGCCAGCCCAGTTCCCGCTGCAGCTTGGTGCAATCGATGGCGTAGCGGTAATCGTGCCCCGGTCGGTCGACCACGAAGGTGATCAAGCGCCGGCGCTCCCCGATGCGGGCCTCGGGGGCCATCTCGTCGAGCAACCCGCAAATGCGTTCCACCACCTCGAGGTTGCGCCGCTCGCAATCCCCGCCGATGTTGTAGGTCTCCCCCACGCGCCCCCGGGTGAGCACCTCCCACAGGGCGCGGCAGTGGTCCTCCACGAAGAGCCAGTCCCGCACGTTGGCCCCCCGGCCGTAGACGGGCAGGGGCCGGCCCTCCAGGGCGTTCAGGATCATCAGGGGAATGAGCTTTTCGGGAAATTGGTAGGGCCCGTAGTTGTTGGAGCAGTTGGTGATGGTCACGGGGAGGCCGTAGGTGTGCCCGTAGGCCCGCACCAGGTGGTCGGCGCCCGCCTTGGAGGCGGCATAGGGGCTGTTGGGGCCATAGGGCGTGGTTTCCATGAACCGGCCGGTCTCTCCCAGGCTCCCGTAGACTTCGTCCGTGGAGACGTGGTGGAAGCGCACCAGGCGCCCCCGGCGGGCGCGGGCCAGCTCCAACAGGTTGAGGGTCCCCACGACATTGGTCTGGACGAAGCCCCCCGGCGCTACGATGGACCGATCCACATGGGATTCCGCCGCCAGGTGGCAGACCGCGTCGATGCCCTGTCCGTCGAAGACCTCGGCCATGGCCGCCGGGTCGCCGATGTCGGCCTGCACGAAGGCGTAGCGCCGGGGGAAGCGCTCGGCCAGGTCCGCCAGGCTCTCGGGGTTGCCGGCGTAGGTCAGCTTGTCCACGTTGACCACGCGCCCCTCGAATGGCGTGCGCTCCAGAAGAAAACGGATCAGGTTGGCCCCGATGAACCCGCAGCCCCCCGTGACCAGAAGATGCTCCATGCCCCCTCCCCGGCGGCG
>DJGG01000009.1:5984-12118 GCA_002432195.1 Desulfobacteraceae bacterium UBA5852 | reverse complement strand
CAGGGCTTCGGCCAACGGCAGGCGGGGCAGGCGCGCCCGCCCGTAAACCATGGTTTCCAGGGCGTCGCAGACCCCCAGGATGCGGGCCCCCAGGGGGATGGCGCCCCCCTGCCGGCCGTCGGGGTAGCCGGACCCGTCGAAGTGCTCGTGGTGGTGGCGCACCATCCCCACGGTCTCCTCCCCCAGGGAGACAGGGGCCAGGATCCGGGCCCCCAGCACGGGGTGCTGGCGGAGCTGCTCCATCTCCTCGGGGGCCAGGCGTCCCAGACGGGCCAGCACCTCGTCCTGGAGGCCGATCTTGCCGATGTCGTGGAGCAGCCCGGCCTGGTGCACCGCATCGCGCTCCGCCGGCGCCAGCCCCAGGGCTTCGGCCACCGCGCGGGCCAGGCCGGCCACCCTCAGGGAATGGCCGTGGGTCTGGCCGTCCTTGGCCTCCAGGGCCAGGGCCAGGCCTTCCACCGTGCGGCGCAGCAGCTCCAGGCGGCTCTCGTCGTAGGCCAGGGCCTTGTGGAGGGCGATGGCGCCCTGCTCGCCAAGGGCGGTGATGAACTCGATCTCGCTTGCCTGGAGGGTGCGCGGGCGGCTGAAATAGACCGCCAGGAGGCCCCGGTAGGGGGGCGCGATCGCGAAGGGCAGCCCCAGGACGGTCTGGATGCGCTTCTTCCCCAGGCGCTCCAGCTCGGGGATGCGGAGGTCCGTGCGGGCGTCCGCGATCAGAACCTGCCGGCCGGAGGCGGGATCGAAGATGCGGCACAACCCGGCATAGTCCACATGGCTCAGGCTGCGGTAATCGAAGCCCTCCACCACCCGGTTGACGATCAGCCCTTCCGCGCTGTTGAGAATCCAGAAGATGCAGCCCCGGGCGCCCACGATGGAGGTGATATGGGCCACGATGCGCTGGAGGATCTCCCCCACCTCGCGACCGGAGTGGATGGCGGCGCTGATTTCCCGGAAGGTCACAAAATAGCGCTGCTGCAGGAGGGCCTGGCGGATGGCCAGGGCTCCCTGCCCGGCCAGGATGTCCAGCAATGTCAAGGTGTCGGGGTCGGGGGTCACGGGGCGGTCGAAGTAGATGCGCAGCACCATGCGCATCTCTCCCAGGATGGCGAAGGGCAGGCCGATGATGGCCGCGATGCCCTCCCGCCGGGCTTCCTGGGGGTACTGCACCCGGGGGTCGTGCGCCACGTCGGCGATCACCACGGGGGCCGCCTCGAAGATTTCCGAAAGGCCGCCCTCGGCCCGCACCGCGCCTTTGGCGAGATAGGCGGGGCTCAATCCCGTGGCGGCCCGCAGGCGCAGCTCCCCGTCGGGCAGCTCCAGCACCCGCAGGGTGCAGCCCCGGGCGTCGAAGGCCGCGGCGATGCGCTCCAGGATATCCTGGAGCAGGGCGTCCAGCTCGCCCCCAGCATGCACCGCCTGGGTTATGTCGGCGAGCAGCCCCAGAAGCGCCAGGCTGGTGATGGACATACCTACACCCAGAGGTAGAGAAAACAGGCGATGTAGATCAGCGTGGCCACGGCGGCCAGGGCCATGCGCAGCGGAGTCAACTGGGCCGCCGCACGCACGGCCACAAAGGCGGCCAGGGCGGCGTAACCGGCCAGCAGCCAGCCCCCCGCGGCCAGCCAGGGGGACGCTCCCCCCGCCTGGAGGGCCGCCAGGACCGGGGCCAGGGGCCAGGCGGCGGCTGCGGCAATGCCCAGGTTCAGATAGGGAGGCATGAACCCTGCGCAGCCCCCCAGGCCGCGGCAGAACACCCAGACGAACAGGGCCGCCCCGGCGTGCATCAGAAAGCCCAGGGAAACCCCCATCAGGACGATGAAAAGCGGGTTGAAGGCGGCCGCAGGGTCCCCTCCGGCCGCCAGCACCTGCCGGCCCAAATGGGCGGAGGCGGCCCCGTAGATCAGCCCCAGCAGGGCCACGTGGGCCACGCAGACCGCCAGGGCTCGGTTGCGGGCGTGCAGGTCAGCGTACACCGACCCATCGAGGGTCAGGACCCGCCAGAGGTCTCTCGGGTAAGCCATGGGCGCCCCTCCAGGGATCCGCGGGGGCCTGGGGCCCCGGCGGCGGAAGGCCCCGGCAACCCCAGGCGGAAAACGGTCGGGGCGCTGACCGCCGATCTTCGCGGTCAGCGCCCGGCAATGCATACCATCAACGGCGGCTGTGGAAAAGCCCTCCGGCGTCATCCCGCTGCCGGCTCAGCTCCAGGGCTGCAACCCCCACCAGAAAACCAGCAGGCAGACCACGGCCACCGCGATGGGCCAGACGGTGCCGTTGTAGCGGGTCTCGTCGTACTCGTCGCCCCAGCCGTGGATGCGGTCGATGACCTTCTTGTCCTCCAGGGAGGGGGCGTAGGCGGCCAAGGCCGACATGCGGTTGAAGGCCAGGGACAGCAGGATGAACATGGCGAAGCTCAAGGGCACGGTCACCATGCCGCCGGACATCCCCAGGGCCGCGGCCAACCCTTTGCCCACCACGATACCGGGCAGCACGTGGGGGGAGATCACGATGTAGAGCACCCCGCAGATGGTGGAGGAGATGATCATGGCCAGCTTGTTGGCCTCCTTCCACCAGACCCCCAGGAGGATCGCCGGCGTGGCCGTGGTGGCCAGGAGACCGAAGGCCCACAGGATGCTGGTGACCAGGAACTTGGGCGGCTGGAAGGCCAGCAGGATGGCGGCCACCCCTCCCAGGCCCAGGGCCACGTAGCCCCAGCGGATCTTCTTGCGCTTTTCCATGTCGGGGGCCAGGATTCCCAAAAGGTCGTTGCCCACGAGACCCGCGATGGCCATGAGGTTGCCGCCGATGGTGGAGAGCCCCGCCGCCAGGGCGCCGCCCATGACGAAGGCCGCCACCAGGGTCGGGTTGTAGAAGACGTTCAGGATCAGCAGGGTCTGGTCGGGTTTGGCGATGGCCTTGCCCGTCACGGCCTCGAAGAAGTTCCCCGCGAAGCCGGCGACATACGTGCCGGAGAAGAGCAACCCCAGGAAGATCGTGAACCAGACCACGGCCCAGCGGGCGCTCTTGACGGAAGAGGAGGTGAAGACGCGCATGGCCAGGTGGGGCAGCGCCACGGGTCCCAGGGTGAAGGCCGGAATGAGCGCGAAATACCAGCGCAGGTCGTACTTCATGTCGAAGAAGGTGGGAATCTTCTCCAGCATGCTGGGAACCATGTCCCCGTAAGCCAGGGGCGGGAACCACCACCCCGAGGAGCCCATGGCCTTCATGATGGCGCCCATGGGCACCACCATGGCCAGGGTCATGACGATCATCTGGAAGGCCGCGTTGTAGGAGGCCCCGTACATGCCCCCCATGGTGATGAAGCCCACCGTGGCCAGTCCGGCCACCACCAGGCCCGTGCTGTAGGGCACCCCGAAGAGCAGCTCGAAGGCCTGGCCCAGGCCGATCATCTGGCCCAGGGCGTACATCACCATGATGAGCATCATCCAGCAGACGATGATGATCGTGGAGGGCTTGCCGTAGCGGGCGCGGATGAAGGTGGCCGGGGTGAAGGCCTTCATGCGGCGCAGGCTCGTGCCGTAGAGCAGGGTCAAGAGCGGGATGGAAATGGCCCACTGGATCCAGAGGTAGACAAAGGGGACCTGGAGCTTCTGGATCAGGGCGATGACCCCCAGGAAGGTCGCCAGGCTGGCCCAGGTGGCGGCCATGCCCAGGCCGTTGGTCACCGGGCCGATGGAGAAGCCGGCGGCGTAGAAATCCTCCTCGCTGGTGGTCTTGCGGCTGGCCCACCAGCCCACGTAATAGAATATGGCGAACAGGATGACCACGACCCCGACGCCGATCCAGATATTGCTGAGCGCGTATTCGGCTGCCATCTTACCCTCCTTCTATGCGGTTTTGACGGTGACGCGGTTTTTCTTTTCCTGCTCGGCCAGGGCTTCCATCTCGTCGTCGAACCTGTTGCAGACCACGGCCATCACCCAGCAGACCAGCGCCAGGCCGAACCACCCCAGGACGATGGGCAGGATGTACTGGATCGGAAACCCCCACATGGTTCCCTGCTGCAGGCCGGGGAAAAGCACGAAGAGGGTGGCCGAGTGGCCCGTGAGCATGAGCAGCACCGTGAACACGATGGTCAGCCAGATTTCCTTCTTGTAGAGCTTCTCTTTCATCGCCTCGGACTCCTTTGCGGTTGGATGGGCAGGGGGGCCAGCCGGCGACGGAGGGGTTGCCCCCCGCCGCGCGGCCGGCCGCCGGTGAAACGGCACCCCGGGGACGGCTTACGGGCGGCCCCACTCCTTGTTGCGCAACTCCACGCGGCGGATCTTGCCGCTCACGGTCTTGGGCAGCACGGTCACGAAGTCGATCTTGCGGGGGTACTTGTACGGGGCGGTGACTTTCTTGACGTGGTCCTGGAGTTCCTTCTTGAGGGCCTCGCTGGCGGTAAACCCCGGCGCCAGGATCACGAAGGCCTTGACCACCTCCCCCCGCGTTTCATCGGGGCTGGAGACCACCGCGGACTCGGCCACGGCGGGGTGCTCGATCAAGGCGCTTTCCACCTCGAAGGGGCCGATGCGGTACCCCGAGGTGAGGATCACGTCGTCGGCCCGGCCCACGAACCAGAAATAGCCGTCCGGGTCCACGTAGGCCCGGTCCCCGGTGAGGTACCAGCCGTGACGGTGGACCGAGGCGGTGCGGTCGGGTTCTTTCCAGTACTCCTTGAACAGGCCCACGGGGCGCCCCCGGTCCACGCGCACGGCGATGTCGCCTTCGGTGTTGGGGGGCAGGATGTTGCCGTCCTCGTCGATGACCGCCAGGTCGATCCCCGGCGTGGGTTTGCCCATGGAGCCGAAGCGCGGCTCGATGCAGGGGAAGCTGCCGCACAGCAGCACGGTCTCCGTCTGGCCGTAGCCGTCGCGGATGGTGCAGCCGGTGGCCTTCTTCCAGACCTCGATGATTTCGGGGTTCAGCGGCTCGCCGGCCCCTACGCAGTGGCGCAGGCTGGGGAACTTGTACTTGGAGAGATCCTCCAGCACCAGCATGCGGTAGATGGTGGGAGCTCCGCACATGGTGGTGACCGGGTACTTGGCCAGCAGTTCCAGGGTCTTCTTGGGGTCGAAGCGGTCGGTGTGCTGCACGAAGAGCGCCGCGCCCATGTTCCAGGGGCCGAAGTAGCTGCTCCAGGCGGCCTTGGCCCAGCCCGTGTCGCTTACGTTCCAGTGGAGGTCGGCGGGCTTCAGGTCCAGCCAGAACTTGCCCGTCACCTGGTGGCCGATGGGGTAGGAAGCGTGGGTATGCAGGGCCATCTTGGGGAAGCCCGTGGTGCCGGAGGTGAAGTAGACGATGCAGTTGTCGCTGCTCAGCGTCTTGGCCGTGGGGTACTTCGGGGAGGCGGCAGCCAGGGCCTGGTCGTAGAAAGTCCAGCCGTCCCGGGGGGCTTCGATGACGATCTTGGTCTTCACCGTGGGGCAATCGGCGGCCACTTCGTCGAAGCGCGCCGCGATGGCGGGGTTGGTGATGATGGCCGTGGCCTCGGCGGTGCTGGCGCGATACTTGATGTCCTTGGAGGTCAGCTGGGTGGTGCCGGGCGCCACCACGACCCCCATGCGGATGCAGGCCGTGAAGGTTTCCCACCACTCGATGTTGCGGGGCAGGATCAGGAGCACCACGTCGCCGGGCTTCACCCCCTGGGAGGCGAGTACGTTGGCCAGCCGCTGGGAGCCTTCACTCACGTCGCGGAAGGTCTTGCGCACCTCGCGGCCGGCGTCGTCCACCCAGAGCATGGCCAGCTTCTGGGGGTCCGCCGCCCATTTGTCGATGACATCCCCCGCGAAGTTGAAATACTCCGGGACCTCCCATTTGAAGGTGGCATACGTCTGATCGTAGTCGGTCATGTTGAATGCGCTGCTCATGATGTTCGACTCCCTCCTTTGACCGGTGGTGTACCGGCGGCCGGTACGGTTGCGGCGCCCCGCCGACGCCTGCCCATAGACTGAACCGCGTTCATTTGTCCGAATGGGATCTAATGGGAATCGCCCGCCCGGGCAATCGGCCGATTGCTGATTTTCATGTGGGCGGATGCACCTAGGGGGAAGTGCGCCCGTCACCTACACGCGCTAGGTTTTTTACCTAATTCCAGTGTTGGGTCCCGGAAAAATCTCGAAAAAGGCCTTCGA
>DJGG01000009.1:0-5933 GCA_002432195.1 Desulfobacteraceae bacterium UBA5852 | reverse complement strand
CCCGTACGGGCCCAGTGCACCGCGTGGCGCACCAGCTCGGTGGCGCTCTTGAGGTTGAGCTTGAACTTGATGCGCTCCCGGTGGGTGCCCACGGTCTTGATGCTCAGGTGGAGCTTGCGGGCGATGTCACGGGAGCTGAGGCCCTCCCCGATGAGCCGGAAGATTTCCAGCTCGCGATCCGTGAGCCGGTCGATGGGCGCCCGTTCGCGGACGCTCGCGCGGTCGGTGAGGTGGCCCAGGATGTGTTCCTTGATGCGTTCGTTGAGGTAGACCTTGCCCTCCAGCACCTGGCGGATGGCCGTGACCACGGACTCCATGGCCTCCTGCTTCATGATGTAGCCCCGCGCCCCGGCATGCAGCGCGCGCTCCGCGTAGAGGAACTCGTCGTGCATGGAGAGGATCAGCACGGGAATATGCCGGAAGTGGCGGTTGACCTCCTTGACCAGCTCGATGCCGTCGCTGTTCTCCAGGGTGATGTCGGCCACGATGAGGTCCGGGAGGAGCTTGGGAATCAGGGCCCAGGCCCCGGCCACGTCCTCGGCCTCGCCGCAGACCAGCAGGTCCTCCTCCTGGTTGATGAGCTCGCTCAAGCCCAGGCGGAAAATGGGGTGGTCCTCCACCAGCAGGATTTTCTTTTTAAGCGCACCCATAAGGCATCCTTTGGCCGCGGCCTCCCGGCGGCCTCAGTCCGCACCGCCTTCCAGGGTGAGGGCCACCCGGGTGCCGTCCCCCTCCGATCCCTTGATGTCCAGTACCGCGCCGATCATTCTGGCACGAAAGGCCATCAGGCGCAATCCCATGCCGTCGCCTCGCGGCTCCTCGGGCAAGCCCCGGCCGTCGTCGACGACCTCCAGCTCGAGACGCCCGGCCGCCTGGGTCAACCGGATGCGGATAGCCCCCGGGCGGCCGTGGC
Source organism: Desulfobacteraceae bacterium UBA5852 (assembly GCA_002432195.1). Taxonomy (GTDB): domain Bacteria; phylum Desulfobacterota; class Desulfobacteria; order Desulfobacterales; family UBA5852; genus UBA5852. The sequence goes on along the minus strand of DJGG01000009.1, from coordinate 5,020 downwards.
GCACCGCGTTGTTCACCGCCTCCTGGGCGATATAGAACAGGTGGGTGGCCGTGGTGGGGTCCCCCAGCTCGAGCTCCGCGAGACCCTCGTACTCGCAGGCCACTCCGAAGATCGCGCCGGTTTTCAGCGCCAGGCCCCGGAGGGCCGTGGGCAGCCCGTGGTCCTCCAGGTGGACCGGGCTCAGTCCCTGGGCCAGGTGGCGCGTCTTGCCGATGGCTTCCTTGATCAGGTCGGTGATCTGGGAGGCCAGACCGGCCTCCCCGGCGGGGCGGGCGGCCAAGCGGGACTTGAGCACCTTGCCGAGCCCCTCGATGCCGATCAGGTGCGGGCAGAGGTCGTCGTGGAGGTCGCGGCCGATCTTCTGGCGCTCCCGGTCGCCGATGTCGATGAGCTCCTTTTCCAGGCGCTTGACGTCCGTGATGTCCCGGTGGATGATCACGCTGCCGGCCGGCCGGCCGTCGCGGTCCCGGTAGACCGCCCCGCGCACGCTCACGTCCACGATGCGCCCGGACTTGGTGCGGCGCCGGGTCTCCACGCTGGGCAACTGCCGTCCGGCGGCGATGATGGCCAGGCCCCGGCGGGTTTCGGGCCAGGTCTCCGGGGGCACGAAGTGGTCCATGCGGCGCCCCAGGCATTCCGCCAGGGTCCAGCCGAAGACCGCCTGGAAAGCCGGGTTGAAATAGGTCACGCGCCCCTCCATGTCATAGACGATGATGGGGTCCGGGGCGGCCTCCATCACCGAGCGGTATTTCTCCTCGCTCACCCGCAGGGCCTCCTCGGCCTCCCGGCGTTCGGCGATTTCGCTTTCCAGGCTGCGGCTGTAAGTCTCCAGACGGTCCATGAAGGAATTGAAATAGGCCGCCAGACGCCCCACCTCGTCCCGGGAGCGGCGCCGCACCCGGATGCTGAAGTCCCCCTCGGCCGCCCGCTCGAGGCGCTCGATCAAGTCCCGCAGGGGGTTGGTGATGGTGCCCGAGACGAAGAAGGAGAGGGGCAGCAGCAGCAGCAGGGAGGCAAGCAGGGTGAAGAGGATGATCCGGCTGATGTTGCCCAGGGGCGAGTAGAACTCGTCCTGGTAGCTGGAGCAGGCCACGAGCCAGTCGTACTCGGGCAGGTAGTTGAAAATCACGACCTTCTTGCGGGGGTGGGGCTCGTCCGGGTTGCGCCAGATGTATTCGAGCTTGCCGTTCTTGCGCTCCAGCATGGTGCGCAGGGGTTCCTGGGGGATCTCGGGGTCCCGGAAGATGTTGATGCCCTCCAGCTTGGGGTGAATGATGATGTTGCCCACCCCGTCGGTGACGAAGGAGTAGCCCGTCAGGCCGAAGCGCATGGAAAGCACCCCCTCGCGGAAGTCGGAGACGTTCACGAGCTCCCGGAACTCCCGGCGGTAGGAGGAAACGTTGATGATCCAGTCCCAAGGGGCGAAATAGGTCATGTAGAGAGCCTTGGGCCGGGCGTAGGCCTCCCCGGGGTTGCGCCAGTCGTACTCCAGGTAGCCCTCCTTGAGGGCGATCATCTGCTGCACGAAAGCGTGCGGGGTGATGTCCTGCCCGATCCATAGCGGCTCGGGGTGGAGCACCATGACACCGCGGCTGTTCACGCAGGCGATGTAGCCCGTGGTCCCGACGCGCTGGCTCAGGAGCAAGGCCTCGGCCTGGGCCTTGGCCTCGGCCTCGGTCAACCGGCCGCTCTGGTAGAGGCCGTAGAAATACTGCACCATCTCCAGGTTCTTCTCGGCTGCCGCCCGCAGGTGGTTCTTGATGGAGACCGAAACCGAGGTGCGCACCAGGTTGAGAATGGCGGCCGTGGAGTTGGTGAGCTCGGCCTCGATGTTGGCCTCCACGCTCTCCCGCAGGTGGGAGTACATGTTCAGGCCTCCCAGGGTGATCACCAGCATGAAGACCGCCGAGTAGCTCACCAGCAGCTTGGAACGAATCCGGAGGTTGCGGAAAAAATCCATCGCACCATCCTCGGCGCCTTGCCCGGGCGCCTGGGGGCGGCCGTCGGCGGCAGCCTCAGCCGAAATAGTTCAGCCAGAAGACCTTGAAGCGGCGGTTGAGCAATTTCTGCATCCGGGCCACCCCGGCCAGGGCGTCCTTGAGGAGCATGCGCTCGTTGGGGCTCAAGGCCGCCGGGTCGATGTAGCTGTCCACCGGGGCACCCCGGTGGAGCTGGGCCAGGTTGGAGCGGATCTTGAACATCATGAGGGTCTCGAAGCTCGCCCGGAAGATGGCGGCCTCCTCGGCTTCCAGCACCGCAGCCGCCTCCAGGTCCTTCAAACGCCCCAGGGAGGAGGGCTCGCCGATGCGGTGGTTGACCGCGAAGATCCGCAGCCCGTTCACCAGGTGCGCCAGGGCGCTGGCCTTGAGGTTGAAGCGCCCCTTGCGGGAACCGCCGCGCTCGGTGTTGATGCGCCCCAGGAAGCCCACCGGCGACCCCGCGTGGTGGTCGTCCCGGGTGAGCAGGTGGCTGGCGTTCAAGGACCCGGCAAAGGCGTGGAATATCCGCTCCCGGAGGGCCCGGCCCAGTTCCAGGTCCCCGTGCAGGGGGCGGAAATCCAGGAGGATGGTGAGGGTACGGATGTGATCGGGGTCCTGGGAGGCCACCCAGCGGTCCACGGCGGCGTTCCAGTCGGCGGCGGACCGGCGCCACGCGGGGTTGATCGCCATGACCCCCCCGGGACACTCGGCAAACCCACAGGCCACGAGCGCCTCCACGGCCCGGCGGGCCAGGGCCTCGAAATAGCGCGCCACCTCCTCCTGCCGGCCGTCGGGGGGATCCGCATAGATCAGGGCGTTGTCCTGGTCCGTGCGCAGGGTCTGTTCCCGGCGGGCGGCGCTGCCCATGTTGATCCAGCAATAGGGCACGGGGGGCTTCCCCAGACCCTCGGCCTGGAGGGCCGCCTCGGAGAGCTCCAGCACCCGGCAGGCCAGCCGCTCGTGGAGCTCGGCCACCACCTCCAGGATCTCCGCCAGGGGCGCCTGGTCGGCCACCAGCGCCGCCAGCACGCGGTCGGCCTCGCGGCCCAGCGCCGCCAGATCCTCCAGGCGCCTGCAGGCCTCGATCTCGGGGGTCAGCACCAGGGGGCCGGGGCCCCGCGCCCGCACCAGGTCCGCGGCCGTCACGACCCCCACCAGGGCTCCCCGGGCCATCACCACCAGGTGCCGCGTGCCGTGGCGGGTCATGCAGCTCAAGGCCTGGCCCACGGAGGCTTCCGGGGCCACACTTGCGGGCTCGGGCCGCATGACCTGCCCCGCCCGGCAGGTATCCACGGGAAAACGCCCGCGGGCGATCAGGTGGCTCACCAGGTGGCGTTCGGTGACCAGGCCCAGGGGACGGCCGGCCGCGTCCACCACCACCAGGGAGCCGATGCGCCGGGCCTCCATGCGCCGGGCGACCTCGGTCACCCGTGCCTCGGGGGGGCAGGTTTCCACCGGGGTGCTCATGATCTCGCTCACCCGGCGCCGGAAAAGCCGCTCCGGGGCGCTGCCGGACTCGGCCGCGGCCGCCTCGCTGACCATCTGCTCGTACATCAGGCGCATGCGCTCCGCCAGCAGGGCGTTGAAAAAACCGGAAAAGTCCGGGTGTCCGTAGATCAGCCGTTCGAGGTCGCGACGCGCCAGCAGGGCGCAGCGGGCCGCCTCCCGCACCCGGGCGCCTCCAGGGTAGCGTTCCTGGGAGAGGGCCACGGTTTCCCCGAAAAAATCGTGCCGCCGCCGCAGCCCCACCACGGCCTCCTCCCCCTGGGGCCCCGCGAGGGTGATCTCCACCAGTCCCTCCAGCACGATGAAGAGCGTCCCCCGGCTCACCTCCCCCTGCCGGAAGACATGGGCGCCGGCCGGGTAGACGCGCACCTCCATCCGCCGGCCCAACTCCGCCAGCTCCTCGTCGGCCAGCAGTTCGAAAGGATCGGTGCGCGCCAGGACGCGCTGCACTTCCTCAGGGGTCATGCGGCTTCCTCCGGGGGATGGGGTGGCGGCGCCAGCGCGCGGGCCGGGCCGGTGGATCCATGGTCTTTACGCCGGAAAGCCCTGCAAATTCAACCCGATAATGGTCCCGGAAGCGATCTGCCGGTACCATCCCGCGCACGCCCTTCAGCGCGCCTGTGGCCACATATCATAATATCTATCTGTTCTTATTGGATTTAAAAAATTATTGACATTCCCCGGGGCAATCTTCTAATCTGACTGAGCGTTCGCTCGGATATCCGGGACACGCCGCCGCCCTTCCGGCGGCCGCCCGCGCACTCGGCCGGCGAGGGCCGGCCCCACCCACACCGCCAGGAGCGCCATGCGCAACCCCCATGCCAATGCCCGGGAGATCCCCACCCTGGTCAAGGACCCCGAGCTGGTTCAGCGCCGCCGCCGGCAGATCGTGGACGCGGCCGTCCAGCTGTTCATCGAAAAAGGCTTCCACAAGACCACCACCCGGGAGATTGCCCGCGCCGGGGGACTGTCCATCGGTTCGCTCTACGAATACGTGGTCTCCAAGGAAGACATTCTCTACCTGGTCTGCGATGCCATCCACGCCGAGATGCAACGCGGCATGACCGAAGCCCTGGAGCGCGCCGCCCGGGGGGTCAACCCCCTGGCGGAAGTGGTCCGGGAGTATTTTCTGGTCTGCAACCGCATGAGCGACCACATTCTGCTCATCTACCAGGAAACCCAGTCCCTGCCCCACAAGTGGCGCAAGGTGGTGCTGGAAAACGAGGTGCGCATCACGGGGCTCTTCACCCGCGTGCTGACCCGGCTCATGGACGAGGGCGCCATCCCGCAGCTCCCGGCGGCCTCCGTGGACCTGATCGCCCACAACATCGCCGTGCTGGGCCACATGTGGACCTTCCGGCGCTGGTTTTTGAGCTGCCACTACACCATCGAGGACTACGTCCGTTTGCAGACCGAAGGCATTCTGGGGATGTGCCGCGCCGGCACCGCCTCGGCCGCGCCGCCGGAAAGCGCCTGACGGCGCGGCGGCGCTGTTCACCCAACACGTCACCTTAGGGGAGGAAGGCTTGCGATGG
>DJGG01000050.1:236-2584 GCA_002432195.1 Desulfobacteraceae bacterium UBA5852 | reverse complement strand
CCTTTCGGCCTGAGACGCAGTTTATCCACAGGCTGCTAGGGCATCAGCCCCCGCTCCCGGGCCATGTTCAGGTAGGTCTCGACGACGTTGGCCGGCGGGACGTACTGGTCGTCCGGATTCTTCTGCCGCAGGACCATGGCCCCGGTGGGACAGGCCGCCACGCACAGGCCGCAGCCGATGCAGCGGTCCGTGTTGACCCGGGCGACGTCTTCCATGACGATGGCCTCCATCTGGCAGCGCTCCACGCAGGTCTCGCAGGCGCTGCAATCCTCTGGGAGGACCTCCGCGTAGTAGTTGGTGTGCACCGCCAGCGCCGGGCGGTCCAGGGTCTTCAGGTTTTTCAGCACCTGGCAGCAGCAGCCGCAGCACATGCAGATGTTGGTGGGTTTCCGGGCGTTGCCCGGCTGGAGCACCAGGCCGGCTTCCACCCCGAGGCGCAGCTTTTCCAGGGCCTCCTCCTGGGTGATGGACCGTCCCAGGCCGTTTTCCTCGTAGAAGTAGGCCCCGCCCCCGAAAGACAGGCAGACCTCCATGGGCTTGCCGCAGCCCTTGCCCATCAGCTCGTGCTCCCGGCGGCAGATGCAGGGGGAGACCACGATCTTGGACTGGCCGCGGATGATGTTCTCGGCCACCTCGTAAGGCATGGTGCGGATCCCGGCCGACAGGCTCTGGGCCACGGGCACCACCCGCAGCTGCTTGGTCTCCTGCCGGGTCCAGTTTTCCTTCATCAGGATCGGCAGGTACTCGTTGACATCCCGGATCAGGCCTTCGTCCAGGTCGTTGAGGTGGTATTCCCAGATGCCGATCACGAACTGGGCCGCGCCGTAAAGGTTCCCGCCACCCCTGGAGGATCGGTAGATCAGACCCTTGCGGGACATCCGCTCGAGTTGCGGCGCCAGCAGCGCGGGGTCCTGACCCAGGCGCTGGGCGATGGCGGCGGGGGTCTCGGGCAGCATGGTGAGGGCGAGGGCGATTTCCGCCTCCTCGGGTGCGAAAAGCCGCCGCAGGATGCGCAGCTCGACGCCGCTGGGAGTGGCCGGGAAGCCGGCCGGTAAACGATCGAGGTGCTGCGCCAATCGCTGGAAGACGTCGTTCATGGTGGGCTCCTTGGGCATGGATGGTGGCCGTGGCAGGCATGTGCCTTCCTGATACCGTAGATAGGAGCCTGAAGCAATACGCCCGGATGTTCCGGCGGCGCTATTCCCGGGTGCGCCTGGAGCCTGACAAGGTCATGACCGAGGACAGCGGACCGCCCCGGCGCCGCAGGACGGCCGCCTGGATGCCATGGCAGCGCCTCGCGGGTGGGGCGGTCACAACGGACACCCGCCTTCCCCAGGGACCCCCGGTCAGGGCCCAGGCGCCCTACAGGGGTTCGAACGTAAACTTCTGCCCCCCGATGGACACCTCGTACATGAGTCCGCCCTTGGCATGCACGAAGGTGGCCATGCCCTTGAGGTAGTCGGTTTCGGCCTGCACCCCGGTCTTGGGACCGGCGCTGGCGCCGGCCGCCGCTCCGGTGGTTCCAGCCTGGGCGCCGGCCGCGGCCGTTACGATGACGGCCTGGGCGGTGGCGTCGAATTCGAAGCTGCCGCTGGTGAATTCGTCATAGGCCCGCTTGTCCTGGAAGAAAATGATCTGGCTGAAGGCCTTGCCGCCGAACTGCCACCCGATGGAGCCTTCCACCACGGAGGCCTTCCCCGTTACCTTTCCGCCGCGATAGACCTGCCCCTGGCCATAGGAGCCGCCCACCACGAACCCGGCCTTGCCGATGGTGGGGAAAACCGCATAGCCATAAGCGTTGTCGAAAAATTTGGCCACCGCGGGTGAATCCCGGAATACCGCGATGGTGTTCGCGTAATCCTGCGCATCCGCGGCGAAGGCGGGTGCGGACGCGGCCATGATCAAGGTGATCGCCAATATGGGCAGGGGGCTTCGCATGATGATGCTCCTTTCCTGGTAGCTGGTACGGTGGCAGACAGGTCGGTAGGCGCCGGATGAGGGTCAACTCGGGATAACGGCAGGCAGCGTGCGATCGAGAGCGTGCGGACCTGTCTGGAGGATATCGCCACGGCGGCGATGCCTACCAGGTCAACCTAATGGGCGACGGGAAGCTGTCAAGGGCCGTCCCGTGCGCCGGGGCGGGGGGAGCCCGGCCGCCTGCCCAAGGGGTGTCCGGGCCTATTTACACGGGCCGCCCCGTGTTTACCTTCACGGGCATTGAAATCGGCACGCGCGACATCCTTCAACGGGATCGGGAGGCTCCGCTCACCGCAATGCCCCGCGCCATCGTCCCCGCGGATCCGCGCCGCGCGCGGTGCGGCGGCCGCATGCGGATGCCGGGGGCGATC
>DJGG01000050.1:0-212 GCA_002432195.1 Desulfobacteraceae bacterium UBA5852 | reverse complement strand
GCTGCCGTTCCCGGGCAAAGGCGAAGGGCATCCCCCCATGGCGGCATACTGCGCCTTGACTTTTCTTCAGGATAACTGTTTAGTCGCTGGTTGCCGAAATGCCTTGCCGGCCGCCAGAGCCCCCGCGGGTGGGACGCCGGCAGGCCCGGCGGCGCTTCGGCGCTTGCATTTCAGCCCGAGGCGTGGCTATCAGGCTGTGGATAAGCAAGCAT
>DJGG01000231.1:50429-50802 GCA_002432195.1 Desulfobacteraceae bacterium UBA5852 | reverse complement strand
GGGCCAGCCGCTCCAGCCACTGGTCGTAGTCGTGGTGCAAACCGGACTCGTCGTCGTTGATGAAGACTGAGGCCGTAATGTGCATGGCGTTGACCAGCACCAGGCCTTCCCGAATGCCGCTTTCCTCCAGGCAGGTTTCCACCTCCGGGGTGATATTGATGAACGCCCGGCGGGTGGGGACGTTGAAGGTAAGTTCCTTGCGGTAGGTTTTCATGGCGCGCGGCTCCTTGGCGGGGGCTCCCCTGCCCATCGAAGGGGGCGGGATAGGGCAGGCATAGCACGCCCGCGGCCTTGATAAAACCCGGGAAAGCCCTGGGCCTTCAGGGTCCGGACCGCCACCAGCGCCAGGCGGCCATGCCGGAGACCGCGGCCA
>DJGG01000231.1:38820-50421 GCA_002432195.1 Desulfobacteraceae bacterium UBA5852 | reverse complement strand
CCGCCGCCCGGGGGATGGGCAGTGAGGGGAAGGCTTAGAACTCGCCCAGGTCCGTATCGTCCAAGGGGATCAGCTTGGCGGCGGAGGCCGGGTGGCTGGGGGCTTTGGCTTTCGCGCGGTGGTCGCCGCGCGCGGGAGCCTTGGGGACCGGTCTTCGCCGGGCGACGGATTCCCGCGGGCCTTCCGCAGGCCGATGCCCTTCCACCACGCGCATCAGATCGCCCACCATGGACTTGAGTTGTTCGGACTGGGCATTGAGCTGCTCGGAGGCCGAAGCCGATTCCTCGGCGCCGGCGGCGTTTTGCTGGGTAACCTTGTCCATCTCGCCGACCGCGGCATTGACCTGGGTGATGCCTTGTGCCTGTTCGGTGGAAGCCGCGGCGATCTCGCCCACCAGTTCGCCCACCTTGGCCGCGCTGGCCGCCACCCCGGTGAACTTTTCGCTGGTGCGGGCCACCAGGGACGAGCCGTCCTTGACCCGGACGACCGTGTCTTCGATGAGGCGGGCAGTGTTGCGGGCGGCCTCGGCGGCCCGCATGGCCAGGTTNNGCCCCGGCCTCGCCGGCCCGGGCGGCCTCCACGGCGGCGTTCAAGGCCAGCAGGTTGGTCTGGAAGGCGATTTCGTCGATGGTTTTGATGATTTTGGACGTCTCCTCGCTGGCGCTGGAAATGGCCTGCATGGACGCGGTGAGCTGTTGCATGGACGTGTTGGCGTCCACCACCACCGTGTTGGTTTCCGTCATGAGGTGGTTGGCCTGTCGGGCATGGTCCGCGTTTTGTTGCGTCATGGAGGCCAACTCTTCCAGGGAGGCCGAGGTCTCCTCGATGGAGGCGGCCTGCTCGGAAGCGCCCTCGGCCAGGGATTGGCTGGTGGCGGAAACCTGGGCGGCGGCGGAGGAAATCTCCTCCGAGCCGGTGGACAGTTCGTGGATAATCCGGGCAACGGGACCGGCGATGGAGCGCGCCATGAGCCAGGAGAGGGCCAGGCCGACAGCGCACAAGGCCAGCGCGATGGCGGCGATGGGCAGGAAGATCCGCGTGAGTTCCTTGTTCACGTCATCGGCGTACACCCCCGAGCCCACGATCCAGCCCCAGGCCGGCAGCAGTTTGACGTAAGAAATCTTGGGCACCGGTTTGGGCTCGTCGGGTTTGGGCCAGAGGTAATCCACGAAGCCCGCCCCATTGCGTTTGCAGACATTGACGAACTCCACGAAGAGAGGCTTGCCGGTGGGATCCTTGTTTTCGTGGAGCGCGGTGCCGTCCAGCGCCGGGTTGATGGGGTGCATGATCATGCGGGGGGCCAGGTCGTTGATCCAGAAATACTCGGATTGCTCGTAGCGCATGGCCCGGACGGCCTGCAGGGCTTCGGCCTGGGCGGCTTCCAGGGTCAGCTCTCCCGATTCGACGCGTGCGGCGTACTGGGCCAGCACCGAATGGGCCACTTCCACCAGATGACGGGTCTTCAGGTATTTGGCCTCGTAGAGGTTCTCCTTGAACGTCGGATAGAGCCAGACGATCAGGAGGGCAAAGCCCGACATGATGGCTACGCCCAGAAGAAGGATACGGGTGGATAGCTTTAATCGGCTCAGCATGAATCGCGTCTCCCAGTTGGGGTGCCGGTTCCGGGGACGGGCCGGCGGGGAAGGCCCTGATGACCTCCAGGGGGGGGGCGGCCGCTTCCTGGGCCGCGCCACACCTGGAGGATTGCCAAGGCTTCGGAGTGGCCGCCGTCCAACCTTTTGCGTGCCACTGAAAGGCTTATCGACGGCCGGGGAAGTGACATGATGTGAATGGGTTGCCTAGGAATCGCTAGGTTGGCTCTATCGGTGGGTCAGGCGGACATGGATTGCAGAAAAGCGGCCAGGTTTTTGCCGCTTCCCTGGAGGGCGAGCTTTTCCCGCAGTCGGTAGCGGTGAAAGGCGACGGTGCTGGGGGAAACCTTCAGCAGGACGGCGATCTCCTTGGAGGTCTTGCCGCTGCGGATGAGGTCGGCCACCTGGATTTCGGCCGGGGTCAGGTGTCGATAAAGATTCTTGGTGCCCTGGGACAGGGGGCGCAACAGGGCGGCCACGCTGGTTTCGAGGATTTCCAGAAAAATCTGCCGCTCCTGGCGGGTCTTGGCTTTGGCCATGCGTTCCAGGTGGGGCAGAATCGCCTGGCGGACGTTGGCCAGCAGGCTCTCCTCCACGGAGCGCCGTTCGGCTTCGCGGTGTTCCAGCAAGGCCCGCAACGCGTGGTTGGCGGCCGCCAGGCGGCGTTCCTTTTCCTGGAGTTCGCGCTCCCGGGCTTGGAGGGTATCGGCCATTTGCCGGCGGTCGGTGACATCGCGGCAGAGGCGCAGGTGGATTTCCTGATCCTGGAAGATATAGGGCAGGTCTACGACGTCCACGTCAAGGGCCCGCCCGTCCAGCCGGAGAAGGCGCTGGCGGATGGCCGCGGGGGCTGGCCCTCCGGTGCAGGGGGCATCCGGAGGGGTTCCTGTCGCGAGATACGAGTCGGTATGCCCGAAGTTCAGCAGCCGGAGGCCGACCAAGTCGTCGGCATGGCGGGCGCCGTGCAGGTGCACCGCCTCCGGGTTCGGGTGAACGAAGCGTCCCCGACGGTGAGTGAAAACGGGAACCGGCAGGCGGTCCAGCAATTGGTGCAGGAGGGCATCCGCCTGCGCGGTGGGGGGCGTGGGGGCCAGGTGCAGCACCACCATGGCAGAGGCGCCGTCGGGAAGGGGGATCAGTTGGACGTCGGCCACGCCCGGGATGCGGCCGCGGCGCCGCCGGCCATCGGCTATGGCCGCCGGCAGATGGCGCTCCAGGAAAGCGCACAGAGGTTCCGGCAGACCCGCCTGCCGTGAGGTGCATCCGATCCACCCCGCCGGATCGCCAGCGGCCAGACCGGCGGCGGCGGGATTGGCATCATGGATGCGCCCTTCCCCATCCAGGCGCAACACACCGTCGGCCACTGCTTCCGCCAGCAGTTGCCAATCCGCCTTTTTCGCTCCCATTGGCCGTTCTCCCCGGACAGCCAGGCTGTCGAGCGTTGCCGGAACCCATCCTTTAAGTGGTGGATTCCCATACCCTTGCATACACCAATTGCAGCGGAATGACCACGCATGGCGGCGGCGCCGCACGCCCGCCGGCGCCAGGCATGATCCGGAGGCCCCTGGTCCCGAGCGTCGCTATTGACCCCTCAGGGAAATTATGCCATATGGTTTCAGCATATTATCTTCCCATCCACTCTGGAGGCCCCACGCCCCGGAGGCGGCGACCGCCTCCGCGCAGGGCCCCGCCCACCAACCCTTCAAGCCGACGAACAGGGCATCATGGACAAAGTCCTCATCGTGGACGGCAACGCGGAGCTCCTCGGAACCCTTAAAGAGGGGCTCGACAAGATGCATCAGTTCGAAACCCTGACCGCCACCGACGGTGAACAGGCGGTCCAGATCCTTTCCAGTCAGTCGGTTTCGGTTTTTGTCACCGACATCAACACCCCCCGGATGGACGGCCTGGAGTTGCTGGCTTTCATCAGCCAGCACCACGCCTCCACGCCGTGCATCGTCATGACGGCCTACGGCAAGCCCTGGTTTCGCAAGCGCATGGATCAGCAGGAGGTGCTCTATCACCTGGAAAAACCCTTTGAGATCGGTGCCCTGGCCTCGGCGATCTTCGTGGGGCTGAACCTGCGGGATGAGGGCATCCATTACAAGGGCATCAAGACCAGCAGCATCCTGCCCCTCATCGAGATCGAACAGAAGACCTGCCGCATGGAGGTGAGCTCCAACACGCGCGGCAAGGGCTTCCTCTATTTCGATGAGGGGGTTTTGATCGACGCCCATTTCAAGGGCTTCAACGGGGAGAAGGCCGCCCGGGAAATGGCGGACTGGGACCGCGTGGCCTTCAAGTTCTCGGAGCTGCCCCGGCGGCGGACGCGGACCCGGGTGAAGACCGAACTTATGGAAATGGCGGGCGCCACCTGGATGCGGGATGAGACCGTGGATTTGCGCCACGAGGAGATCCATGCCATCCAGGATTCCGCCTTGAGCGATGACAGCCGCCTGGTCGCCGACCGCGAGGTCGCCGAATCCGTGCTCCAGCGCCAGCTGCCGGAATTGCGGGCCATCAAGGGGTATCTCGGCGTCGGCGTGCTGAATCGGGACGGCGATGTGCTCTTCGCGGATCTCCAGCATGATGCCCTGGACCTGGATCGCCTGGCCATCGGCCTTTCCAGCATTTTCTCCGTCACCGAGGACACGGCCGACCAGATGGGCTTCTCCGATTGTTGCGGCCTGACCTTCCACACCCGGGAAGGCACCGTCCTGCTGGCGACGTCCCATCTTCCCGCGGTGGAGCATTTCCGCGTCATCGGCATCACCGCCCCGGACGGCAACTGGTTCTATATGAAAGTGCAGTTGGAAAACCTCTTCCCCAAGTTGGCCGCAGCCCTGGATTGATGCGCGGCCGCGAGTCTCCACTCCTCGCTGCGAGCGGATTGGATTAGCATCCGTCTCCCCCATGTCGATTGACCCCGTTCCGGCTTCGACGTCTGCGCCCAATGCCTCTTCGCCGGGGACGTGGATCAAAATCCCGTTTGGGGTATGAGTTCCCGAACCCATCCGGGCGCCAGCTCAGGCCGGCGGCCGTTTTCCGTTTCCCCCACAGCCTCTTCCGTGCCTCCGATGCCGCATTGACCGTCCCTCCTGGTCGTGGACCAGACGGCACTTGGTGGCCACGGCCAGGCCTCGGGCCTCGTGCGTCGCCATCCGCCGGCCCGTGATCCGGGAAAACTCTCTTGCTCTCAATGGCTCGATTGGTCTGCGCGGAGCCTTCCGCAGCGGGCGGTCTGCATTGACAGACATAATCCCGAGCCTCAGCTTTTGTTTACGCGTCTTTGGGGGGTGTGTCCGGCCGTCCCGCAGCGCGCTGCCCCGGCGGCCATCCGCAACGGGGGCCGGAATCCGGGTCGACGCATGGACACAGGCTCGAAAGCCATTGCCGAGAACTGGTCCCTGGGATGCCATTACCTAAGGGCGCTCTCTTAAAGGATACGCCATGCACGATCCCGTCAACCCCGCCCACCACGGACCCATCCATCACTTCCGCATGAGCAGGATCCTCCTCTTCCTGGGGGTTATAACCGCGAGCCTCAGCCTCCCCGCGAGGCGGCGCACGCGCCGGGTGGTCCCTCCGTTTGTCGGGATTCTCATGGACTCCGCCGGCATGCGGCTNNCGGCTTCGAGCTTACGCCGCGCCGGCTTTTTCCGGCGCCACATGCCCGGCGGGGCGTGTTTGCCGGTGTTCCTCTATGTGCTCTTCCGGGACCGGCGGAAAATGTGGTGGGCCCCCCGGTCGGCGGGTATAGCGATGGTTACATTTTACCCGATCCATTGTGGCGTGGTTATTAACGATACAGGTGCGGCGACGCGTGCGCGAGCGTCCGCGAGCCGGGGTAGGCCGATCCGCCCGGCGGCGTTCGCGGGATGCGCGTCGCCGGCAGGCATTTGGCACATGAATTGAAGAGAACAGTCCCGACCCACACTCACAGGAGGCTGAAGGATGAACCGGTGGCGCCTAAGGACGGCTTGGATCATGGGGTTGGCAATGCTCTGGGCGGCAACGGCCGGGAAGGCCGCGGCGGGCGTTTTCCACCAGGAGCCCCCGGAGCTCCAGCGTCTCGTCGCCGAAGCCTTGGAAGCCAATGAATCCTTGAGCAGCCTGGCGTCCGAGGTGGCAGCCCTCCAGGAGGAGGTTGCCGTGGCGGGCTCCCTGCCGGACCCCATGGTGGGCATCGGGGTGGCCAATCTGCCGACCGATACCTTCGACTTCGACCAGGAGCCCATGACCCAGAAGCAGATCTTCGTCTCCCAGAAGATCCCCTGGTTCGGCAAGCTGGACCTCAAGAGCCGGAAGGCGGCCCTGGCGGCCCTCAAGCAGGACAGCCTGCTGGAGGCCCGGCGCCGGGAGCTGGCCCGCATGGTGGCGACCTCCTATTACGATCTGGGATTTGTGCAGCGGAGCCGTCAGGTGAACGCAGAGCTCGACCAGATGGTGGGCCAGATGCTGAGGGTGGCCGAGGCCGGCTATGCGTCCGGGCGCAGCCCCCAGCAGGACGTCTTCCAGGCCCAGGTGGAACTCGGCAAGCTCCTTGACGAGCGCATCGTCCTGGACCAACGCCGCCAGACCCTTCAGGACCAACTCCACGAAATGCTCAACCGCGAGGCCTTCACCGACCTGGAAGTACCGGTCGAGCTGGCCCTGCCGGCATTGAACCTGGACGCGGAGCGCATCAGGGCGCGGGTGCTGCAAACCAACCCCCTGCTCCACTCCCGGGAGGTGGATATCCAGCGCGCCTTGGCGGACGTGGAATTGGCGCGCAAGGACTATTACCCGGATATGGATTTTCGCCTGGGCTACGGCCAGCGGGACGAGGATCGCATGGGCAACAGCCTGGCCGATTTTGTGTCGGCCACGGTAACGGTGAACCTGCCGGTGTGGCAGCGCACCAAGCAGGACAAGCAGCTGGAGGCGGCCCTCCATCGCCACGCGGCTGCCACCCAGGCCTACGAGAACCTGCGCAAGAGCCTGCCCCACCGGGTGGAAGCCCTCCTGACCGAAATTCGGGCGCTTCAGGAAAACCAGCGCCTGTTCCAGGAGGCATTGCTGGTGCAGACCGAGCTGTGGTCCCGGGCCTCGCTGTCGGCCTACGAGGTGGGCCGGATACCCTTTGACACGATGATCAACGCCCATGTCCGCAGCCTGCGTTTCGGGCTGCAGGCCGACCAGTATCGCTACGCCCTTTACAAGAAGCTAGCGGCCTTGGAAGAGCTGGCCGGCGGGGCGTTGCCGGGCGCCGCGGAACCGGCCCCGGGGGCCGGACCGCGCGCGGCGGCGGGGCCCATGCGCAAACCGGAACCTCTGGCGGCTTTAGGAGGGGGATACCATGACCCGTGACCATCTGAGGCTGATCGGCGTTCTGGCGGTGGTGATTCTCCAGTTGGCCTCGGTCGCTCCGGCGGTCGCCGAGACCCTCAAGGCCGGCATGGTGGACCCCAAAACCGGCAAGACCATCAAGTACTGGGTGGCCCCCATGGATCCCACCTACATCCGGGACGAGCCCGGCAAGTCCCCCATGGGCATGGACCTGGTGCCGGTCTACGAGGAGGAAGGCGACTCCAAGGAGCCCACTTCCACCATCCGCATCGACCCGGTCACGATTCAGAACATGGGCATCCGCACGGGCATGGTGCAGCGCAAGCCGGCGGCGCGGAGCATCCGCGCGGTGGGCAACGTCACCTACGACGAGACGCGCATCTACGCGGTGAACACCAAGTTCAACGGTTGGATCGAGGGGCTCCACGTGGATTTCGTGGGCGAACGCGTGCGCCGCGGTCAACCCCTTTTCGACATCTACAGTCCGGAGCTGGTCACCGCCCAGGAAGAATACCTGCTGGCCCTGGAGCAATTCCGCCGCCTGGGGGAGAGCGATTTCCCCCAGGTGCGGGAGGCTGCCCGGCGATTGCTCACCGCCTCCCGCACCCGCTTGGCATACTGGGACGTGAGCGCGGCCCAGATCGAGCGCATCGCCGCCGAGGGCCGCGTGCGCAAGGCCATTACGGTGTACTCCCCGGCCTCCGGGGTGGTGATCCGCAAGAACGCCCTGCTGGGCCATTACGTCAAAGCCGGCGAGCACCAGTACGAAATCGCCGATCTCTCCAGGGTCTGGGTGGACGTGGAGATCTACGAATACGAGCTGCCCTGGGTGCGCCAGGGCATGGAGGCCGTGATGGACCTGGCCTACATTCCAGGGGCGCGCTTCGAAGGAAGGGTGCTGTTCATCTACCCCTATCTCAACCCCAAGACGCGCACCGCCACCCTGCGCCTGGAATTCGCCAACACCGACGAACGCCTCAAGCCCGATATGTTCACCAACGTCTACCTGGAATCGCGCTTGGGGGAGGATGTCCTCGTGGTGCCCCAGGAGGCGGTCATCGACAGCGGCGTGCGCAAGCTGGTCTTCGTTTCCCGGGGCCAGGGCAAGTTCACTCCCCGGGAGGTCAAGATCGGCGCCGAAGTCAACCAGGGCGAGCTCCAGGTGCTGGAAGGTCTCTCCGCCGGTGAGGAGATCGTGATCTCCGCCCAGTTCATGCTGGATTCCGAAAGCAGTTTGCGGGAAGCCATCCAGAAGATGCTGGAGGTGCGCAAAGGCGGGGCCGCGGCGGCGGATGAACTGGATCTCTCCGGGGTTACCATGGAGTCCGACGACCTCGACATGCAGGGCCTGACCATGGACGCGCCTCCCCAGGACCCAGGGCCCGAATCGCAGGGCAGCGGGAAGACGCCATGATCGAGAAAGTCATCGAGCTGTCCATCCGCAACAAGTTCATGGTGATCCTCGCGACCCTCTTCGCCGTCGCCGCCGGCATCTACGCCATGCAGCGGATCCCCCTGGACGCCATCCCGGATCTTTCCGATGTCCAGGTCATCATCTACACCGAGGTCCCGGGGCAGGCCCCCCAGGTGGTTCAGGACCAGGTGACGTACCCTTTGACCACGGCCATGCTCGCGGTGCCCTTCGCCAAGACGGTGCGGGGCTTCTCTTTTTTCGGGATATCCTTCGTCTATGTGATCTTCGAAGACGGCACCGACCTCTACTGGGCCCGCAGCCGGGTGCTGGAGTACCTCAATTTCGTTTCCGGCCGCCTCCCCCGGGGGGTGACGCCCTCCCTGGGACCGGATGCCACGGGGGTGGGTTGGATCTACGCCTACACCTTGGAAAGCGACCGCCACGATCTGGCCCAGCTGCGCTCCATCCAGGACTGGTTTCTGCGCTACGAGCTCACCAGTGTGGCGGGGGTGGCCGAAGTGGCCTCGGTGGGCGGGTTTGTCAAGCAGTACCAGGTGGTGGTGGACCCCAACAAGCTGGTGGCCTTCGACATCCCCCTGCAGAAGATCCGCATGGCCATCGAACGCAGCAACAACGACGTGGGGGGCCGCCTGGTGGAGATGGGGGAAACCGAGTTCATGATCCGGGGTTTGGGGTACATCCGTGATTCCAAGGATCTGGAGAGCATCCCCCTGGCGGTGGACCGCAGCGGCACGCCGGTGCTCCTGCGCAACGTGGCCACGGTGTCCATCGGCCCGGAAATCCGTCGGGGCATCGCCGATTACAACGGCCAGGGGGAGGTGGTGGGCGGCATCGTGGTGATGCGCTTCGGCGAAAACGCCCTGCAGACCATCCGCAATGTCAAGCAGCGCCTGGCCGAGATCAACGGCGGCCTGCCGGAAGGGGTGCGGGTCCGGGAGGTCTACGATCGTTCCAGCCTCATCCTGCGGGCCATCGACACCCTCAAGCGCACCCTCATCGAGGAGTGCCTCATCGTGGCCGTGGTGTGCATCGTGTTCCTGTTCCACTTCCGCAGCGCCCTGCTGGGGGTGCTGACCCTGCCCGTGGCGGTGCTGGTGAGCTTCATCATCATGGAGCGCCAGGGGTTGAACGCCAACATCATGAGCCTGGGGGGCATCGCCATCGCCATCGGCGTCATGGTGGACGCGGGCATCGTGATGATCGAAAACGCCCACAAGCACCTGGAGCAGGACGGGGGGCGCAGGCCCCACTGGGAGCTAATCGGCGATGCCGCCAAGGAGGTGGGACCGTCCCTGTTCTTTTCGCTGCTGATCATCGCCGTCAGCTTCCTGCCGGTTTTCACGCTGGAGGCCCAGGAGGGGCGGCTCTTCCGGCCCCTGGCCTTCACCAAGACCTTTGTGCTGATGGGGTCGGTGGTGGCCGCCCTGACGGTGGTGNNTGATGGGGGCCGCCCTGCTGGCGGTGACCATCGTGCCGGTGATGATGGGCTACCTGATCCGGGGCCGCATCCGTCCGGAGCACGCCAACCCCGTCAACCGCTTCCTGATCTGGCTCTACCACCCCATCATCCGGCTGGTGCTGAAGGCCAAGGTTATCGTGGTGCTCCTGGCGGTGGTGGCCCTGGCCCTCACCTGGATCCCCTTGTCGCGCTTGGGCTCGGAGTTCATGCCGCCCCTGAACGAAGGTGACCTGCTCTACATGCCCACCACGCTGCCGGGCATTTCGGTCACCAAGGCCAAGGAACTGCTCCAGCAGACCGACCGCATCATCGCCGCCTTTCCCGAGGTGGCCCACGTCTTCGGCAAGATCGGGCGGGCCGAGACGGCTACGGATCCGGCGCCGTTGTCCATGGTGGAGACCACCATCACCCTCAAGCCGCCGGAGCAGTGGCGTCCCGGGATGACCATGGATCGGCTGATACATGAGCTGGACCAGGCCATCCAGTTCCCGGGCCTCACCAACGCCTGGACCATGCCCATCAAGGCCCGCACCGACATGCTGGCCACCGGCATCAAGACCCCGGTGGGCCTCAAGCTCATGGGAGAGAACCTCCAGCAGTTGAGCGACCTGGGGGCGACGATCGAAGCCGTGTTGCGGGAGGTGCCGGGAACCTTGAGCGCCTATGCGGAACGGGTCACGGGGGGCAATTTCCTCGACTACCAGATCAAGCGGGAGGAGGCCGCCCGCTACGGACTCACCGTGGGGGATGTCCAGGCGGTGATCATGAGCGCCATTGGGGGCATGAACGTCACCCAAACCGTGGAGGGCCTGGCGCGCTATCCGGTCAACCTGCGCTACGGTTCCGAGCTGCGGGATACTCCCGAGAATCTGGCCCGCATCCTGGTGCCCACGGGCACGGGGGCCCAAATCCCCATCTCCCAGGTGGCCGACATCGTCATCCACAAGGGCGCGGCGGCCATCAAGAGCGAAAACGCCCGCAAGAATGCCTGGATCTTCGTCGACATAACCGGCATCGACGTGGGCACCTATGTGAAGAACGCCCAGGCGGCCGTGCAGTCGAAAGTGGCCTTGCCCCCCGGCACCAGCATCGTCTGGAGCGGTCAGTACGAGTACATGGTGCGGGCCGAAAAGCGCCTTATGGTGGTGGTGCCCCTGACCCTCGTGATTATTTTCTTCCTGTTGTACCTCAATTTCAAAAATGTCGCGGAGTGCCTGATCGTGATGTTGAGCGTCCCCTTTGCCCTCACCGGCGGCATCTGGCTCATGTACGGGCTGGGGTACAACATGAGTGTGGCCGTGGGGGTGGGGTTCATCGCCCTGGCGGGGGTGGCGGCCGAAACCGGTGTGGTGATGCTCATCTATCTGGATCTGGCCACGGCCAAATTCCGACGACAAGAAGGGGAGGGATTCCACCGGGGGCACCTGGCGCAGGCCATCGAAGAGGGCGCGGTGATGCGGGTGCGCCCCAAGATGATGACCGTGATCTCCACCATGGCCGGGCTCATGCCCATCATGTGGATCACGGGCACAGGGTCCGAGATCATGAAACGCATCGCCGCCCCCATGGTGGGCGGCATGGTGAGCGCCACCGTTCTGACCCTGGTGGTGGTGCCGGCCATATATGGCCTCTGGCAGGGCTGGGGGCTGGAAAATGAACCGCGGGAGCCGGAATCGGCGGCCCCCGAAGCGATCGAAGAAGGACGCAAGCCATGAAAAAGCAGATGATCCTAGCGGCGGCAACGGTTTTTCTGGCGGCGGGCGCCGTCCAGGCCATGCAACAGCAAT
>DJGG01000231.1:32285-38786 GCA_002432195.1 Desulfobacteraceae bacterium UBA5852 | reverse complement strand
GGCGGTGGCCATGGGGGGGGGGCTTCCGGATCCCAACCCATGGATCACAGCCAGATGGGTCAACCCAGCGCCGATGGCGCTTTCCACCACATGGGGCGGGCCGAGGGGGTTAAGGCCGAGTTCCAGGTGATGAGTCTGGCGAACATGAACATGCAGGACACCGCCGGTGCCACCCACCACGTGATGGTGAAGTTCTTCGAGGAAGGCTCCGGGGAGCCCATCACGGACGTGGAGGGCAAGGTCAAGATCATCAGCCCTTCAAAGCAGGAAACGGTGATCGACCTCACCAACTACAACGGCACTTTCGCGGCCAACTTCAAGGCCGAGGAACCGGGTCAATACGGCATCATCTGCCTGCTGAAGGCGGGGGACAAAAAGCCCATGTACAAGTTCTGGTATCCCCGGGAGTGAGCCTCCGGCCATCGGGCCGCGTCCTCCGGGGGGCCCCGTGAGCCTTCCGGAGTGGCCCCCATCCCCTCCCGCGGCCAAGGTTCGGGGCATGGCCCACGAAAGGCCGGGCACGGGTTCGGCCGTCGCGCATGTCAATGCCTCCCCCGGAAAGGGCGCCACGTGATGCACATCCGCACTCTGCAGCAGCGTTTCGTGATCTTCGTGCTTCTGCCCGTGGCCGCGCTGCTGGTGGCCATGGGGGTGGCAGGCTTCGTCTTCGCCCGCCGCAGCCTGCTGGAAGAGTGGGAGAAAGCCACCGTCCTCAAGCTGGAGCGGGCGGCCCACATGGTGGACATGCGCCTCAGCCGCCCCAAGGAGCTGATGCGGCTCTTCCAGGCCACGGCCGGTGGCCAGGGGCACGGCAGGGGACTGCAGGCGGTCGTGCTCAAGCTCATGGAGGAAAGCGACGGCGTGCTGGCGGTCCGGCTGCGGCCCGTGGGCCCTCCGGTTCCCCCGGGAACCGAGGCGCGCCCCATGATGCCGGGGCATGACCATGGCCTCATGGGGGGCGGGCAGTTTCGCATCACCGCGCCGCGCTACGACACCGAGGGGGACAGCCAGGCCGTAAGCTTGATCGCCACCATGAACGATGCCTATGGCCAGGCCCAGGCGGAAGTGGAGGTGACCCTGGATTTCCACTTCCTGCTGGAGGATCTGCCCCTGTCGGATTGGTACGAAGCCCGGCGGGCCTATCTGGTGGATGAGACGGGGCGTATCCTGACCACCACGGCCCGGGAGCCCCGGGAGCGATTGGGGGACAACGGCAGCCGCCTGGAGCTCGAGACCCTGAAGGCCCTGCAGAGCCGGACTTCGGGCACGGTGCGCGGGGGGGGCTACCCGCCGGTGGAGGTGAGCGGGTTCTACCGCCTTGCCGAGGCTCCCTGGAACTTCGTGGCCGTCGCCCCGGCAAAGGACATTCTGGCGGCAGTGAACGCCTTCCGCAACCTCTATTTTGCCACCCTGGGCGGTTTCATTCTGATCATCCTGGTGCTCATCCGCCGGGTTACGGGGCGCACCGCCGCCGCCGTGCGGGGGCTTTCGGCGGCCGCCGAGCGGGTGGCCCGCGGCCGCTACGAGGAGGCCCTGCCGGTGACCACCCGGGACGAAATCGGTGAGCTCACCGGCAGTTTCAACACCATGGTGGTGCAACTGCGGGAGCGCATGCGCCTCAAGCACTCCCTGGACCTGGCCAAGGAAGTCCAGCAGAACCTGATGCCCCAGGCCGCCCCTCGCCTGGACCGCATCGACGTGGCCGGCCGCAGCCGTTTCTGCGACGAGACCGGCGGCGATTACTACGACTATCTTCACGAGCCCGGGGCGCCAGGGGGCGGCCTCCAGGTGGTGGTGGGGGATGTGGCCGGCCACGGTGTCTCCTCGGCCCTGCTCATGGCCAGCGTGCGGGCCAGCCTGCGCCAGCGGAGGGCGGTGGGGGACGGCATCGGTGCCATCGTCTCCGACGTCAACCGCCAGATCACGCGCGATGTCGGGGATTCGGGGCGCTTCATGCCCCTTTTCTACCTGGTCTTGTCCGGAGACGGCCGCGACCTCGCCTGGGTGCGGGCGGGACACGATCCGGGGCTGTTCTACGCGGCCCGGGACGACGTCTTCCACGATCTCTACGGGGAAGGCCTGGCCCTGGGCATCGACCCCGATTACCGCTTCCAGGAAAACCAGCGCGGGGGCCTGCAACCCCGGGATCTGATTCTGGTGGGCACCGACGGCATATGGGAAAGCCGCAGCCCGGACGGGGAAATGTTCGGCAAGGACCGCTGGCGGGAGGTGGTGCGCCGCCACCGGGACGGCACGGCCTCCGAGATCCTGGAGGCGGTATTCCAGGCGCTGGAGGTCTTCACCGCCGCCGCCCGGCCGCATGACGACGTGACCTTCATCGTGATCAAGATCCGCTGAGGGCCCGGGCGTCGATGGAGCGGCAGCCATTGCGAGGAGGCCCCGATGAAGGTCGACAAATCCATCTACCGCTGGGTCGCCATCGCCGGCCTGGTGCTGGTCATCAGCCTGCTGCACTACAACACCGTGGGTGGGAATGTGGGACTGCACCTCATCCACCGGGAATTGTACTTCCTGCCGATTCTGCTGGCCAGTTTCTGGTTCGGGTGCGCCCCGGGCATGGGCACGGCCGCGGTGGTCAGCGTCATTTACGCCCCCCATGTGTTCGTGCACGGCGCCCCCCATGGCGCCTGGGCCGCCGTGGGGGCCCAGGTCCTGGTATTTCTTCTGGTGGCGGGCGTCCTGGGAGCGCTGGTGGAACGGGAGCGCAGACGGCAGCGCGAAACCCTGGCGATGGAGAATCTGGCCGTGCTGGGGCGGGCCGCGGCGGTGGTGGGCGCCGAGATCAACGGCACCCTGGCCGTGCTGCGCCAAGTGGCCTCGGGCCTGGACCTGAGCGATCGGCACCGGGAGGACACCTTGAGGGAGATCGATCGGCTGGCCGCCATGGGGGAGGTGTTGGCCTCCTTCGTGCCCCGGGAGACATTGGACGTCGCCGTGCACGATCTCAACGACACCATCCGGGAGCAACTGCACCGCATGGACCCGCAGATACGCCGGGCGCGCGTGCATGTGCGCTCGAGCCTCGATCCCCACGGTTGCCCCTCGCGCATCCAACCCGAGCGTTTCGCGCGGATGTTGGCGGACCTCGTCAAAAACGCCCTGGAGGTCTCCCGGCCAGGCCAGGCGGTGACCGTGCGCTCCGAGCGCGGGGGTGAATTTTGCCGCGTGGCCGTGGCGGACGAGGGACCCGGAATCAGCCCCGGGCATCGGACCCGGATGTTCACGCCGTTTTTCACCACCAAGCCCGGGGGCCAGGGATTGGCCCTGGCCGGAGCGCGCAAGGTGCTGCGGGATCTGGGGGGCGATATTACCCTCGACAGCGCCACCGGACGGGGCACGACCATTACCCTGGAGCTGCCGCGGGAGACGCCCGATGACCTGCTGGTCTGATCGCCGGAGGCCTTGATCCGGGGGGTGCTTCCGGTGGCACGGCCGGCAGCTCGGGTATCCGCCGATTCTCTGGATGAATCCGAGGGTTGGGCGGGTAGATCATTCCCACTGCGCCCGGCGGAAGGTGTCGCACGGTGGCATCGCTGCCATGGGACCGCCCCCCTGGAAACCACCCCGAACTCCAGGAAACGCAACGGAATCAAGTGCGCAACCACACCGGCATAGGATACGCCTCGGCGACGGATATCGGCTTGCGTCGGGAAGTTAACGAGGACCACCTGTTGATCGACGCCCCCCCGGACGCGCGGCACCACTGCGGCAGCGGCGGGGTGCTGTTCGCCGTGGCGGATGGGATGGGGGGGCATGCCTGCGGTGAATTGGCCAGCCGGATGGCGTGTCAGGGCATGGAGGGGGCGCTGCATCACCTGGAGGCGCGCCCGGAGGTCTACCGGCGGCATCTGGAGGAGCGCTTTTTTGACGTGGATGCACGCCTCAAGGCGCGTGGCGCCGCGGACCCGGCCTGCGCACACATGGGGACGACCCTTGCGGTGCTGGCGATGGGCAGCGGGTTTGCCGTCGCCGCCCATGTGGGAGACAGCCGCATTTATCGACGGCGCGGCGATCGCCTCATGCTTTTGACCACCGACCACACCTTCGTCCAGGAGATGATCGCGGAAGGGGAGCTCACGCCGGAGGCGGCCGCCACCCATCCCTTGCGCCACATGCTGACCCGCGCCCTGGGGACGATCGAACCCCTGGACGCGGTGGACACGCTGACGGCGGACATCGCTCCGGGCGATCGCTTCCTCCTGTCTTCCGACGGGCTGCACGATGCGCTGAGCTTCGAGGAAATCGAACGCATTCTCGGCGAGGGCGACGGCCTGGACGCCTTGGTGGACCGAATGGTCGCCCTGGCCTTGGCCCGTGGCGGCCGGGACAACATCAGCGCCATCGTCGTCGATATCCCGGCACACGGGAAGGCAACCGGCTTTTGTGCCTGAAGCCGGCAGACGCCACCATGCGTCCGGGCATGCCAGGTGCAATGGAAACCGCGATGAACGCATTCGCACCCAGCGAATTTCTGGCTCCGGGTACCGTATTGGGGGGTATCTACCAAATCATCCGCCTGATCGGCAAAGGTGGAATGGGCGCGGTTTACATGGCGTACGATACGCGCCTGGATCTCAAGGTGGCCGTCAAGGTCATCGCCCCCGAACTGGCCGAAACCATGGATGCCTCCCAGTACGAGGGGGTGCTCAAACGGTTTCGTTCGGAGGCACGCATCGCCGCCAAGATCGACCATCCCAACGTGATCCGGATCTTTGGTTTCAGGCGGGACACCGTCGATTTCGAGGACCGGGAGGTGGAGATCGACTTTCTGGTGATGGAACTGCTGGCCGGCCGGACCCTTCGGGACACGATGGACGTCAGCGGGTTCGAACATGAGGAAGAGATCAAGCGCTGGATCGCCACCTACATGATCCCCATCCTCGAGGGCCTGGAGAAGGTGCATGGATGCGGCATCATCCACCGGGACATCAAGCCGGAAAATTTTTTCATGAAGGAGGATGTCGCCAAGCTGGCGGATTTCGGGCTTTCCATGGGTTTCGACCTGCCCTCCATCACCGGTTCGGTGGCCGATATCTTCGGCACCATGCACTACATGGCCCCCGAGCAGTTTTACAATTTCAGCCTGGCGCGGGAACCGGCGGACATCTTCTCCATCGGCCGCATTTTATACGAAGTCGTCGAAGGGAAGATGGACGAGAAGGTCAAGCCCTTCAAGCAGGTGCGGCTCAACCACAATGCTACCGACTACCTCAGGGGTCTCAACGAGATCGTCATGGCGGCCACCGCCGAAAACCCCAACCAGCGCATCGGCTCGGCCCGGGAGCTGAAGGAGCGCCTGCTGAAGCTTCATTATTGCCGGATCGCGGAACCGCCTGGGCTCCATGCCCAAAAGGGACGCTGGTGGGCGCGCCGCACCCTGTGGGTGCTGGCCTTCGTGGCGGCCTTGGGTATCGGCGCGCTGGCGATGCACTTTTCCCACGAGGCGGCCATCCCCGTCGCACCGGCCCCGGCGGCTGCCCCGGAACCAACGCCGAGGGAGGTCGAGGATGTCGTCTACGGCATCGCGCCCAAAGGCTTGAAAACATCCCTGAGGGCGAGGGAAAATTCCCATCTGTTACTGATCCCGCCCATCGAGCTGCAATTGAAGCCCGACAACCCCCTCGGCGCGAGCCGCATTGCGCTGGAGGCCTTCTACCTCTCCGAGGCACCGGTCACCAACCAGCAGTACGTGGCTTTTTTGAACGCCAATCTCGATCGGATCGCCATCGTCGATGCCGACGTTCAGCTGGGAGGGAGCCTGGTGCTCAAGCTGAGCGAAAAAATCCGGGGGTACAAGCCGATCATGTTCGATGGAGAGCGCTTCAAGGTCCAGGATGCCATGCACTCGGCCTGCGCCGTGCTGCTGGTGACGGGCTTCGGGGCCGAGGCCTATGCCCGGTATTACGGGTTGCGCCTGATGAACGCGCGGGAATGGTTTGCCGTGCTGCTGACCGGAGGCAGCCAGGGCGACCCGCGCATGCCGCTGCCCACGCCGGTGATCAATTACGCCAAGGACCGGTATGGCTTGAGGGGGATTCACCAGATCGCCGAGTGGGGGGAGTCCGAAGAGGAGGGGTTCGTGATATTGGGCCAGTCCCCGTCGGACATGATCGAAGCCATGCTCATCCTGGAGAAGGATCCATTCAAATATTACACGGACACCAGTTTCCGGGTGGCGATGAATCCAGTCCCGGAGTGAGATGGCACCGCCAAGCGCCGGCCGCAGGATTCGGGAAGCGACAAGCCGGACGTAGCCGCGGTCTTCAGAGAAAGGGGGCACCCATGCGACCGAAGTACATCGGAATACCCAAGGATGCTCGTCAGGTCAAATAAGCGATCCGGTCCTGTCTCGATGGGGAGGTCATAGACGTGCCGGTATGGAGGGATATGGCGCGTGAGCCTGTCCACCTTAATTTTTAAGGGATGAAGCGCGGGGCGGCGGCGGGGCCCTTATCAGTCTGTGGATAAACAAGCATCGGG
>DJGG01000231.1:17001-32217 GCA_002432195.1 Desulfobacteraceae bacterium UBA5852 | reverse complement strand
AGATTATCCACAGCCTGTTATGAGGACGGTCACAACGTGGAGGCACCGATGGGCAATCAGACAGAAACCTTCGCCAAGAAGGAGATGTCCAAGGACAAGGGAAAAAAATTGTCGTACACCTGCCCCATGCATCCGGAGGTCGTCCGGGATGCTCCCGGCGATTGCCCCAAGTGCGGCATGGCCCTGGAGCCACGCGCGGTGGACCTGGAGGATGACGACAACCGGGAATACCTCGGCATGCGCAACCGTTTCGGGGTGGCCGCGGTATTGAGCCTGCCCTTGATGCTGATCGCCATGCGTCACATGATCGGCCTGGGGTTCATCGAGACATGGTTCGACCCCCAGAGGCTTCAGTGGGCCGAACTCGTCATGGCCACTCCCGTCGTCCTGTGGTGCGGGTGGGTCTTCTTCGTGCGTTTCTGGAAATCGGTGGTTTCCTGGAACCTGAACATGTTCACCCTCATCGGCCTGGGAACCGGTGTGGCCTATCTTTACAGCGTCGTGGCCGTAGGGTTTCCGGAGATTTTTCCGGCATCCTTCCGGTCCGCGGAGGGCGCCGTGGGGGTTTACTTCGAAGCCGCGGCCGTGATCGTCACCCTGGTCCTCCTGGGACAGATGCTCGAACTGCGTGCCCGGAGTCGCACCGGTGCGGCCATCAAGGCGCTGCTGGGGCTGGCTCCCAAGACCGCCCGGCGCATCGACGAAGACGATACCGAACGGGACGTGCCCCTGGACCAGGTCCAGGTCGACGACCGGCTCAGGGTCCGGCCGGGGGAGAAGATCCCGGTGGATGGTCTCGTGCTGGAGGGTTCCAGCAGCGTCGATGAATCGATGATCACCGGCGAGCCCATTCCGGTGGAGAAAAAGGATGGGGATAAGGTGATCGGCGCCACGGTCAATGCCACCGGGTCCCTGGTGATCCGGGCCGAGAAGGTCGGTGCCGATACGGTCCTTTCCCAGATCGTCCATCTGGTGGCCGAAGCCCAGCGCAGCCGGGCACCGATCCAAAGACTGGCCGATACGGTTGCCGCCTGGTTCGTGCCGGCGGTCCTGGCCGTGGCCGCCATCGCGTTTGGGGTCTGGTCTCTGGCAGGCCCTGAACCCCGCATGGCCCATGGCATGATCGTCGCGGTTTCGGTGCTGATCATCGCTTGTCCCTGCGCGCTGGGCCTGGCCACCCCCATGTCCATAATGGTGGCAACCGGCAAGGGCGCCTCCTTCGGGGTGTTGTTCAAAGACGCCGAGTCCATCGAAATCCTGCACAAGGTGAATACCCTGGTGGTGGACAAGACCGGCACCCTGACGGAAGGCAAGCCCCGGCTGACCGATGTGGTCCCGGTGGATGGGTGGGAGGATGGGAATCTCCTGTGTCTGGCGGCCAGCCTCGAGCGGGCCAGCGAGCATCCCCTGGCGGCGGCCATCGTCGAAGGCGCCCAGGCTCGGGGCATCGACCTTCAGGATGCCGAGGCGTTCGACGCCCATACCGGCAAGGGGGTTTCCGGCCGGGTGGACCATCGCCAAGTGCTCCTGGGCAATGCCGCGCTGCTCGAAGATCACGGCGTAACGGCGTCGGTCCTGGATGCCGAGGCCGAGGGCCTGCGCGCCGCCGGCAAAACGGTCATGTTGGTGGCCGTCGACGGCAAGCCGGCGGGCCTGGTGGGTGTCGCCGACCCCATCAAGGAAACCACCCCCGAAGCCATCGAGAGGCTCCGTGCCGCGAAAATTCGTATGGTCATGCTCACCGGTGACAACGAAACCACGGCCAAGGCGGTGGCCGACAAGCTGGGTATCGACGATTTCGTGGCCGGGGTGCTGCCCGAGGCCAAAGCCGACGCCGTCCGCCGGCTCCAGAGGGACGGCAGGGTGGTGGCCATGGCGGGCGACGGGATCAATGACGCCCCGGCCTTGGCCCAGGCGGATGTGGGCATTGCCATGGGCACCGGCACCGATGTGGCCATGGAAAGCGCCCGGGTCACCTTGGTGAAGGGCGACTTGCGGGGCATCGTTCGGGCGCGCCAGCTTTCCCAAGCCACCATGCGCAACATCTGGCAGAACCTGTTTTTCGCTTTCATCTACAATGGCGTGGGTGTCCCAATCGCCGCCGGTGTGCTCTACCCGGCATTCGGATGGCTGCTGTCGCCCATGGTGGCCGCGGCGGCCATGAGTTTGAGCTCGGTGTCCGTGGTGGGCAATGCCTTGCGGCTGCGAACGGCAAGGCTCTGAGGCGGCCGGCCCAGGTCGGCCGCCTGTGGCGAAACCGGCGGCGGGCCGCCGGGCGGGCGCGGCAGGGAACGGCAAGGCGCGCCCGTCCGCCTCCGCGGGAACGCACCTTGTGGCACGCCGGTAAGCGCTTTATGTTGTGCACACCCCTCGCGGGGAGTTCCCCACCGTGCCCGGGGATCGAGGTGCAAGCGCCCGGGTGGGCGCGGGCGCCGGGTCGCCGACAGGCCAATCCCGGCGGCGGGGGACGGACCGCCCGCGGCGGGGGGATACCACCCGAGGCCGGAAGCGGTCTTTAAACGGCAACGGTGACGCTTCACGGAGTCAACCCCTAATGAAAGGAGAGGCCACATGGCTTCCACGCATAGCATCGAGATCGAGAAGGGATCGCGGCTCAAGGTTTTCGTGCCCCAGGCGCGCCTGTTGAGCGCGGAGGAGGTGCGCGCGCTGCCGCGGGAGAAGCGGGAGGCCGCTGAGGGATCAGGGGCTGCGGGGGTTTGGATGGAGGTGGTCTGCCCGGACGACGCCTGCCTGGGGGAGGCGGACCGCGTCTCCATTCCCATCCGGGCGGAGGTGCACAAGGGCCGGAAGGGCTTCTGGCTCAACCTCTTCTGCCCCGAGGACGCCTGCGAGATCACCAGGCCCACGGACCTGCCCTGACCGCACGGTGACGCTAGCGGCGGCCGGATGCGTCGCCGGCCCGCGGGAAGGTTGTCGGCCGACGGGCCGACCTCTTCCCGCCCGCGACGAGTCGGCTCCGCCGACGAGGTTTGCGAGGGCCTCCGCCGCATCGGCACATCCTGCCGTTGGCCCTCCGGATCGTCCGGTGGTGGCCGTTTCCGGGGGCACACGGCAAAGCAACCCTTGCGGCGACCGCCAGGGGCCGCCGGCCGCCAACCTGTTGCGGGCCGGTGCGATTGACAGACGGCCGTGCCTCCGGTATGGAGTCCTGCAGTCGCCGGTCGATGGCGATGTATTTCCCGGGGTTCCCCCCTGCCGGCTCCCACCGGCGATGGATGGTCATGATATCTGCAGGTCGATTTGCTCTGGTTTGTCTGATCCTGTTGGCGTTTCCCGTATTCGGGCCGGTGGTCCGGATGGCGCCTTCCCGTCCCCTCATCCCGGGGAGCGAGGCCGAGGCCGCCGAATCCCTGCCATCCCGACAGCTCCCGGAACACGTGGAGGCCGTGTGCCTCCTCGAGGTGGTGGACGGGCGCCCCCGCGAGACAGTTTGGCCCCGCAAGGACCTGATGGCCGGTCGCGAACTGGCTGTGCGGGGCTATGTCGCCGGCGTGACGGTGGTAAGCCGCTGCCCGGACCTCGTGGCCTCCGTGGTGCCCCCTGGCGGCCAACCCCGCGAGATGGCCTCCCGCGTTCTCGTGGCCGATGGCAGAGTGACCGGCGGCGGGCAGCGCTACGCCTATTTCCCCCGCATACGGGGGGATGCCGTGAGCCCTGGCGAACGGTTCGGTCTTTCCATCGAGGACGCCGACGGGGCCTGGGAGCTGGCCATCCGCCAGCGGGGCTACCAGGCGCTCACTCCGCCGGGGGCCGAGGACCCCGCCGCCGGCCGGGGCCCCGGCTTCCGCTATATCGGTTCCGACCTGGAGGAATTCCGCCGGCGCGGCGACGATCTCGCCCGGAGGGTCCGGGAAATGGCCGAGGGCATCGCCCGGGTGGAGCAGGCCTTCGGGGGGGATCTGGTGCGCTATGTCAATGTGCTGGACTACCAGGGCCCCGACAACGCCTTGACCGTTACCGGGCAGGCCGAGATCTGGCTGTACGCGGGGACCCTCTGGAACCAGCCCCCCGGCGAGCTGGGCAGCATGGCCGAGCACGAAACCCTCCACCTCGTGGTGGACCGCCAAGGGTACACCGGGCGCTCCGCGGTGCGCGAGCTTTTCGCGGACCTGCACGGGTTCGGCCCCCTGTCCATGGAACGCTTTGCCCTGGTGGCGGGCGGCCGCCTTCCCCCCCGCACCGCTCCGCCTCCCGGCGGCACAGCGGTGTTCCTGCCCTTCATCGATGAGCGCAACTTCCTCGTCGGCCGGTCGGGCGGGCACGCCAGGGAGAACATCGACGAATTCTGCACCTCGTTTCTGCACACGCTGCTGTATGTGGACCGCTTGGAGGCCAACCTCCGGCAGCCGCACCTGCGGTTGGAAGACGGCACCACCCTGGACCTGACGGCCGACCACCGCACGACCCTGGTGCGGGACTACCGCCGCAGCCTGGAGGTTCTCGCCGAAGCCGCCGGACCTTCCACGCCCGAGGCCCCGGCGGCGGCCTTCTTTCGCCGTTGCGCCTCCGCGGCGGCCCTTGCCGCGCCCGTCTGCGACATCGAGCCGGCCGGTGTCGGGGTCCGGCGCTAGCCGGCGGTCATCCGAACGCCCCTGCGGGCCAAAATGCGGAAGCCGGCAGACGCATGGTCTGCCGGCCGGGTGGTAAGGTTCGGGGTCATGCCGCCGGGCGGGCGCCGACCAGAGCGGGCAAGTCCCGCCGCGGAAGACCGCCGCAGGCCCAGCGGCCCGGTGAGTCAGGGCGATTCGCCTTCGCTGGTCCGGAAATAACCGCGGACCTCCTGTTGCCAACTGGGGTCGGAAAAATCCGGCCACTGGTTGCTGGCGAAGCTCGGGGCGGTGTCGAGGGTCTGTTTGTCGATCTTGACGATGCAGCGATCGTTCATGTCGAAGCGCGGCCGGGCGGCGGACACGGGGACCGCGACGCGGTCCGCCCCGAAGCCCAGCATGCCGCCTCGCGAGAAGACCAGGTAATTGACCTTCCCGTCGGCGTCGACGATCAGGTCGTCGATCCTGCCGAGTTCCTCACCCTGCTCGTTGGTCACCACCCTGCCGATCAGCCGGCTGGCGCGGTGGGAGCCCTCGAAGTGGGTGCCCATGGGCATTTTCTCCATCATCTTCGCTCTGGGGGACATCATGGGCTCGCTTTCGTCCGGCGCATAGGTGGACTGTGCTCCGGCCGGCAAGGGGGCCAACCCCAGGGTCACAAGGGCCAGCGCTGTGAGCAGCGCGCAAATATGGACTTTCATGCGTACCTCCCGGAACCGTTCAGGGTTCCATGTTGGTTTTGGGTGATCACGGCGCCGCCGGGTAGGTGCGGCTCGTTGCCCGCAGAGGGTTCCCGCTCCTCGAGCCTGTCCCGCCGGTCGTCCTGCCGGCACGGCGGGCGTCCATTCCCGGTGATGCTCCCAAAGGTGCCGCTTGGGGGCATCGGCGTCGCGGCATGCTGCCTGAGCGCTAACGTCCGCAATGCCGACGCCAGTCGGTTGGTAAGAATCGGTTGCGGGCAAGTCAACCCCGGCGGCCGCCGGGGGCGGATGACGGTCAGACCCGCTGCCGGGGAGAATCGCGGCGCACCGCAGATCCCCCGCGCCTGGACAAAACCGGCCGGGTACACTAATACAATGGCCATCCGCCGGACCAGGTGTTGGGTTGCCCTGCCGAGCTGGCGACACGAGGGCACAGCTGCCGTGAACGGAACCCTTCCATGCAACTGAGATCGAACAGAATCCTGCGTGGCCTGGGGGCCGCCCTTCTCATCGCGACGTGGACCGCGCCCCATGTACGTCCGGCGGGCGCCGGGGAACCTGCGGAGACCCTGGTCCAGGCCGCCCTGGCGCGCACCCAGCAGGCGGAACGTTACGACGGCAGCTATCGGGTGATCGGCTACCCCCTGGGGGATGTGCCCGACGACGTGGGGGTCTGCACGGATCTCGTCATCCGGGCCTACCGGGCTTTGGGCGTGGACCTGCAGCAGCGTGTCCACGAGGACATGCGCGCCCACTTCGGCGCCTATCCCAAGATCTGGGGCCTAAGCGCCCCCGATGCCAACATCGACCACCGCCGGGTGCCGAACCTTCAGCGGTACTTCCAGCGCCGGGGTGAGGCGTTGCCCGTTTCCCCGGTGGGATCCGACTATGGCCCCGGGGACATCGTCACCTGGATGCTGCCCGGGGGGCTCCCCCACATCGGCATCGTCACCGGAATCCGGGTGCCGGGCTCCGACCGGCCCATGATTGTCCACAACATCGGCCGGGGGCCCCAGCTCGAGGACATGCTGTTCATGTTCGAGATCACCGGCCACTACCGTTACGGGTTGTCCCCCTGAGCCCGGGGGGACCCGCGGCATCCACCCGCCAACCCCAAGGAAGCAGGTCCCGCATGCAGCCGCCCCTCACCGAATACCTCGATTTCGCCCGGCAGGTGGCCTTCGAAGCCGGCCGTCTGACCCTGGGCTATTTCCAGGCCGGGGTGCAGGCCGATTTCAAGGCCGACGACACCCCCGTCACCGTGGCGGACCGCCGGGCCGAAGAGCTCATCCGGGCGGCCATCGGCAAGCGCTACCCCACCCACCGCATCGTGGGCGAGGAATTCGGCGCCGGGGCCGGCAGCCCCGGCGCCCCGTGCTGGTACATCGACCCCATCGACGGCACCAAATCCTTCATCCGCGGGGTGCCGCTCTACGGGGTGCTCCTGGGGCTGGAGATGGCGGGACGGGTGGAGGTGGGGGTGGCCTATTTCCCGGCCCTGGACGAGATGGTGTCGGCGGCCAGCGGCCTGGGATGCCACCTCAACGGCCGGCGCTGCCGGGTGCTGGAAACCGAATCGCTGGCCCGCAGCATCGTCTCCTTCACCGACGCCGGCAGCTTCGAGCAGTATGACCGGGGCCGCGAGTGGCAGCGGATTGTCGAGGCCAGCTGGTACCGCGTGGGCTGGTCGGACGCCTACGGCCACGCCCTGGTGGCCAGCGGGCGGCTGGAGCTGATGCTGGACCCGGTGGTCAAGCCCTGGGATTGCGGCCCGTTCCCGGTGATTCTGCGGGAGGCGGGCGGCTATTTCGGCGACTGGAGCGGCAACGAGACCATCCACGCCGGCGAGGCCATCAGCACCACGGCCCGGCTCCTGCCGGAGGTGTTGCGGGTGCTGACCTCGGAATAGCTCCCGGGTTTGGGCCGCTTCAAGGGATCAGCGCCCGGCAGGCCCCGCTCGCGCCCGCGTCAGGCCTCCAGGATGTCGCGCAGTTTCTGGGAGAATTCCTGGAGGTTGAAGGGCTTCTGGATGAACCCGCGGCAGCCGCGGCGCAGAATGGCCCCGGCTTGCCCGTTGATGCTGTAGCCGCTGGAGAGCAGCACCTTGACCTGGGGGTCGACGGCCTTGAGCCGGTCGAAGGTGTCCCCGCCGCCCATGGCCGGCATGATCATGTCCAGCACGACGAGGTCGATGGCCCGGGGGTCCTGCCGGTAGAGGTCCACGGCCTCCTGGCCGCTGACGGTGGTGAGCACCCGGTAGCCGAGCCGTTCCAGCATCCGCCGGCCGACCTCCAGGATCATGGGCTCGTCGTCCACCATGAGGATGGTTTCGCGGCCCCGGGCCACGGCCGGGGCGCCGGCGGGCGTGGCGGTCACCGTCTTGTCCGAGGCCGGCAGGTAGACCGTGAACGTGCTGCCGTGCCCCTTGGCGCTGGAGACCGCGATGCCGCCGCCGTGGTTCTTGACGATGCCGAAGGCCGAGGCGAGGCCCAGCCCCGTGCCGCGGCCCATTTCCTTGGTGGTGAAGAAGGGGTCGAAGATGCGCAGGCGGGTGGCCTCGTCCATGCCCACCCCCGTGTCGCTCACCGTGATCCCGACGTAGCGGCCGGCCGGGAGGCCGACGGAGGTCCGGGAGGCCTCCTCCAGGGTGACATTGGCCGTACGCAGGAGCAGCTCCCCGCCCCCGGGCATGGCCTGCCAGGCGTTGACGAAGAGGTTCAGCAGCACCTGTTCGATCTGCCCCCGGTCCACCTCCACGGGCCACAGGCGCGGCTCGAGACGCGTCCGCAGGCGAATCTCCTTGCGGGTGCGGCCGAACATGGCGGCGCTGGTCTCCAGCAGGCCGTTGAGGTCCACCACCTGGACCTCGTACTTGCCGCCCCGGGCGAATCCCAGGAGCTGGCGGGTCAGCTCGGTGGCGCTGCGCACGTAGGTCTCGATGCCCTTGAGGTGCTCCATGAAGGGGTGCGCGGCGTCGAGCTCGCTCGCCATGAGGGAGTTGCGGCCCTGGATGCCCATCAACAGGTTGTTGAAGTCGTGGGCGATGCCTCCGGCCAGGGTGCCGATGGCTTCCAGTTTCTGGGCTTGGACGAGTTGGGCTTCCAGGCGCTGCTTTTCCTCCTGGGCGGTTTTCAACTGGGTGATGTCCCGGGTGATGGAGAGCAGATGGGCCTCGCCCTCGAGGTTCAACGGCCGCGCCGAGATGAGGCCGGTGAGCACGCGGCCGTCCTTGCAGCGGAAATTCGCCTCCAGGTTCCTGACTTCCCGGAAAAGGGCGAACTCGTTGAGCAGCCGTTCGCGGTCGTCCGGGGCGCTCCAGATGCCCAGTTGCATCGCCGGCTTGCCCACGGCCTCGTGTCGCAGGTAGCCGCTCACCTGCACGAAGGCGTCGTTGACATCGACACAGATGCTGTCCGTCAGGCGGCTTACGGCCACGGGATCGGGGATGGCTTCGTAGACGGCCCGGAAACGCTCCTCGCTTTCCCGCAAGGCGGCTTCGGTGCGCTTGAGCTCGGTGATGTCGGTGTAGACGGCCACCACTCCCTCGAGCACCCCCCCCAGGAGGATGGGGGATCCGGAGGCGATGACGTTGACCGGGGTGCCATCCTTGCGGTAGCGCACCGTCTCCAGGGGAAGCAGCTTTTCGCCGGCCAGCACCCGGGCGGTGATGCCCCGGGCCTCTGCGGCTTCATCCGCCCGCGCCACCAGGTCGTCCAGGTTGCGCCCC
The DNA here is from genome assembly GCA_002432195.1 of Desulfobacteraceae bacterium UBA5852. Classification (GTDB taxonomy): domain Bacteria; phylum Desulfobacterota; class Desulfobacteria; order Desulfobacterales; family UBA5852; genus UBA5852. The sequence goes on along the minus strand of DJGG01000231.1, from coordinate 23,221 downwards.
ACGGCTTCCTGCCGGGTGTAGCCGAACAGGCGTTCGGCCCCGGGGTTCCAGTCCCGCACCCGGTGCACCGCGTCCAGGGTCACGATGGCGTCGGGGGCCGCGTGGAGCACGGATTCCAGGAATTTGCGGCGCCGGGTGATCTCCATTTCGGCGGCCTTGCGGCCCGTGATGTCCTCGGCGATGCCGGCAATCCGCCGGATGCGGCCGTCGGCCTCCCGGATGGCCACCCCCCGGTCCGAGACCCAGCGCACCGTGCCGTCCGGACGCACGATGCGGTACTCCCGGGCGTCGCCGCCGCCGGAGGCGGCGATCGCCTGGAAGGAGGCCGCGGCGGCCTCCCGGTCCTCCGGGTGGATGCTCTCCTCCCAGGCCTGGTAGCGTTCCAACAGGGCTTTCGCGGGGCGGCCCCAGATGGCCTCGTAGGCCGGGCTGACGTAGATGACCCGCTGGTTTTCCCAGTCGAACAGCCAGAAGACCTCCTGGATGTGCTCGGCCATCTCCCGGAATCGTTCCTCGCTGCGGCGCAGGGCGTTGTCCGTGCGGCGGTGCTCCTCGATTTCGTGCCGCAATTGGGCGTTGGCCTCCGACAAGGCCTGGGTGCGTTCCTTCACCCGCTGCTCCAGCTCTTCCCCGGTGCGCTGGAAGCGGGCCTGCATGCGGCCGCGGGTGATTTCCAGGGCCGCCAGGTTGGCGATGAGGGTCAGCGTGTCGAGATCCTCGGCGGCGAAAACCGTGGACCGGCGGTTGAAGACGTAGAGCACCCCCAGAAAGGTGTCTCCCATCTGGATGGGCGCGGCGATCCCGGAGATGACCCCTTCGGCGTCCACCACGTCGTCCACCACGTGCGCCAGGCGGGTTTCGCTCTGGTAGTCCTCCACGATCAGGCCGCGCCGGTTGCGGGCCACCAGGCCCCCCAGGCCCTTGCCGAGGGGCAGGCGCATGCGCTTGAAGGCCTCGGTGCGGATGCCGCTCAGGGTGTGCATGTAGACGTCCCCCCGCTGCCGGTCGTGGAGGGCGATATAGGCCGTGTCGGTGTCCATCAGCTGGCGGCTTTCCTCCACCACCAGGCGGAGGTTGTCGTCCAGGCTGCGCTCGGCGGTCATGGCCAGGGCCAGATTGTAAAGGACGCTGAACTTGCGCAACTCCCGCCCCAATGCCTGCCGGTCGCTGGCGTGGCCGGCCACCTGGCGCTCCAGGTCCCGGAGGCGTCGGAGGAGATCCGCGTGGGTGTCTTGCGTGGTCATCTCGATTCCGGTAGATTGCGGTCCGGGTGCCGAGTCCCGGCACCTGGCATCCTGAAGAAGGTGCGCGGGAATCGCAGGGGGCGGACGGCCGACGCTCGGACGTCCAGTTTGCAAACGGCGGAATTCCCCCCTGACCGTTTAAAATCGCGCACTATATACCAACCTCAAAATAAGCGCAAAGCCGGATTCGCCGGCCAGGCGGTGAGCCCCGTGGGCCTGTGCGGCGGCGGGCTCGAAGGCGGGGGGCGCCGGGGCCCCGGCGGTGCCTGGGGCAGGTGCTGGGCGGCTCGGCCGGACGCGCCAGGGAGGCGGAACCGTGAAAGCGCGCAATCCCCATTTCGCCGACGAGGTGCGCCGGTTGTACGACAGCGCTCCGTTTATCGGCGCCATCGGCCTGTGCCTGGTGGATCTGGCCCCGGGCAGCTGCGAAACGCTGATCCGCCTCGAGCGCCGGCACCTGCAGCAGGACGGGTTCGTGCACGCCGGGGTGCAGGCCACCATGGCCGACCACTCCGCCGGCACGGCCGCCGCCAGCCTGATCGGCGCCGGGGAGCTGGTGCTCACCGCCGAGTTCAAGATCAATTTCCTGGAAGCCGCCCAGGGTGAGGAGCTGCGCTGCCGGGCCCGGGTGCTCAAACCCGGTTCCCGCCTGATCGTGGCCGAAAGCGAGGTCTTCTGCCTGGGGGGCGGCGCGCGCCGTTTCACCGCCAAGGCCATGGTCACCCTGGCCGTGGTGTCCAAGGGCCGCGGAGGCGGCGGGGCCCAGGCCGCTCCGTCCCCTTGAACGGCAGCCTCCGCGTTGCTATCCGGAGGAGACCGTCGCGGGGAAACCGGCGGCGGCAATCGATTGCGAGGCGACATGCAACGGGATGAAATGCTGGGCCGGCTCGAGGATAACGGCGAGCCGTGGGACATCATCGTCATCGGGGGGGGAGCCACCGGGCTGGGGACGGCCATCGACGCCGCATCCCGCGGTTACCGGACGCTGCTCCTGGAGCAGAGCGATTTTGCCAAAGGCACCTCCAGCCGCAGCACCAAGCTGGTGCACGGGGGTGTGCGCTACCTCCAGCAGGGCAACGTCTCCCTGGTGCTGGAGGCCCTCAAGGAGCGCGGCATCCTGCGACGCAACGCGCCCCACCTGGTGCACAACCTGGCCTTCGTGGTGCCCCATTACGACTGGTGGGAAGGCCCCTTTTACGGCATCGGCCTGAAGGTCTACGACCTGCTGGCCGGCAAGCACGGCTTCGGCGCTTCCAGCTACCTTTCCCGGGGCAGCACCCTGACGGCCATCCCCACCATCGAAACCAAGGGGTTGCGGGGTGGGGTGATCTACCACGACGGGCAGTTCGACGATGCCCGCCTGGCGGTTCACATGGCCCGCACGGCGGTGGACCAGGGGGCCACGGTGATCAACTACGCGGCGGTCTCCGGGCTGGTGAAGCGCGACGACATGGTGCGGGGGGTGCGCGCCGAGGACGGGGAGAGCGGCCGCCGCTACGAGGTGCGGGGACGGGTGGTGATCAACGCCACCGGGGTGTTTGCCGACCAGGTAAGGCGCATGGACAACCCGGCCGCGGCACCCATGATCACCCCCAGCCAGGGGGTGCACATCGTCCTGGACAAAAGCTTCCTTCCGGGGGGCACGGCCATCATGGTGCCCCACACCCAGGACGGCCGGGTGCTGTTCGCCACGCCCTGGCACGAGCGGGTCATCGTGGGCACCACGGACACGCCCGTGGCGGCGACCCCCCTGGAGCCGCGGCCCCAGGCGGCGGAAGTGGAATTCCTGCTCTCCCACGCCGCCCAATACCTCACCAAGGATCCCACGGAATCGGACGTGCTGAGCGTGTTCGCCGGCCTGCGGCCCCTGGTGGGCCCTGGCGCGGGCGGGAACACCGCGGCCATTTCCCGGGACCACACCATCCACATCTCCCGGTCCGGGTTGCTCACCGTCACCGGCGGCAAGTGGACCACCTATCGCAAGATGGCCGAGGAAACCATCGACCAGGCCATCCTGCTGGGCCAGCTCGACGAAAGGCCCTGCGTCACCGAGGACCTCAACATTCATGGCTACCACCGCAATGCCGACCAGTTCGGCGACCTGGCCTTCTACGGTGCGGATGCCCAGGCCATCGGCGATCTCATGCGCCAGCGGCCGGAAACCGCCGCCCTGCTGCACCCGGCCTTCACCACGCGGGAGGCCGAGGTGCTCTGGGCCGTGCGTCGTGAAATGGCGCGCACGGTGGAGGATTTCCTGGCCCGCCGCACCCGGGCCCTGCTGTTGGACGCCCGCGCCAGCATGGACATGGCCCCCCGGGTGGCCGCCCTCATGGCGGCCGAACTGGGGCGGGACCGGAGCTGGCAGCAGGCCCAGGTCCGTGCCTATCAGGACCTGGCCCGGGACTACCTGCCGGTGTGAGGCCGCCCGCCGGGTTTCGGCGCAACGGTTGAGCCCCGGCGGCACGGGGGGTGCGTCGCGGGGAAAAACCGGTTGACAGGCCAGCGGCCTTTTTGGTACCGCTGGCGCATCAGGGATGCGCCCGCTTCCCCCCGGGCATCTGACAGCCGGTGTCACCTTCCCCCTGCGTTCAACGTTCACCAGGATTCATCATCGCGCTCCGCATCCCGTGTGCGTTCAGGCCGCCGCGGAAGCCGCCGCCATGTGGGTTGGCATTCCGCCGGACTCCCGCGGCGGATTACCGATAGCGCACCCGCGGCCGGTCTTCCCCTCGAAGAAGCCCCGGTCGCGGACGCCGCACCTCTCCACCGGCAATCGATAAGGAGGGCCAATGCAATGAAGGGCAGACACTGGGGTTGGGTCTTCTTCCTGATGATCCTCGCGGTGGCGGTACCGCCGGCCGTCGCCGTGGACATCAAGATCAACGGCGACATCAACAACCGCTTCGAGGCCACCAACAACTTCGACAGCATCGCCACCTACACCACGGGGTCCAAGAACAACGATTTCAGTTTCAACGGGGCCACGAACCTGGGCGGGGCGCCCCCCCGGGGTTTTCTGGGCAACACCGACGACGACAACAAGGACGCCGAGTTCGGTGAGACCAAGGCGCGCCTCTGGGTGACCGCCGCCTCCGACGACGGCAAGGTCAACGCGGTCTGGGCGGTGGAGGTGGGCGCCCTGAAATACGGCGACACCACCCGGGGCGGGGGGCTTTCCGGCGACGGGGTCAACACCGAGACCCGCTGGCTCTACGTCGATTTCCAGAACCCCCTGGTGACCCATGCCAGCCGCCTGCGGGTGGGCCTGCAGCCCATCAGCCTGAACACCTGGCTCTGGGAAGAAACGGCCATGGGGGCGCGCTACTTCGGCTCCACGAGCCTCCTGGACTACGAGGTCGCCTGGATGCGGGCCGAAAACTTCCTGGACGAGTCCAGCAACGACGACGGCTATTTCGCCAAGGCCACCTGGAAGCCCGGTTTCGCCGACCTCAAGCTGGGCCTCTTCGGCGTCTACTACAAGCAGGGCAACGACGCCACGGCCAACGCCTTCGACCTCACCACCGGGCTCCAGGCCGCCAGCCTGGAATACAACCAGACCGATTATTTCGTGGGCCTCGACGGCGGACTGAACGCCGGTCCCTTCTTCGCCAAGTGGGACCTCATCTACCAGACCGGCGAGGTGGCGTTCGACGATGCCATCTTGAACGGGGGCACCGACGACACCCTCGACCGCCGCGCCTATTTTCTCCATGCCGATGTGGGCATGCGCTTTGCCAAGGCCTGGAAGGGGACCTTCATCTGGTGGTATGCCAGCGGCGACGACGACCCCGACGACACGGATGCCGACAACTACGACAACATCGACACCGATGTCCTGGGAAGCGTGGTGCTCTTCGAGGAGCAGACCACCGACGACAACTCCTGGACGGACGCCCCCTACCTGCTGGACAAGGGCTTCCAGATGTACCGGGCGCGCCTCGACTGGCAGGTGACGGAGAAGTTCAGCACCGCCGTGGCCGCCAACTACATGCTGCTGGCGGAAGACGCCCTGAACGGCGACAAGGACATCGGCTACGAGTTCGACTTTTACTCCACCTACGAGATCTGGAAGGGGCTTACCTGGAACGTCGCCCTGGGCTACCTGGTGGCCGGCGACGCCCTGGATGCCTATGCCGGCGACGCCCTGGCGGCCAACGGCTTCAACGGCGATGCCGACGACATCTATCGGCTGACCACGGGGTTCCGCTACAAGTTCTGAACCGGCGGCAAGCCATTGCGCAGCGGGGAGTCGCCGGCCGTGGCGGCTCCCCGTTGCTGTTGGCGGAGGCACCCCGACGCCGATGCCGGCGGGCCCCGGGTTGGCCCGGCCTGCCGGCCGGCCGACGGCGGATCCAGGCTGGCACCGCCGGGCATTTTACGCTAAGGTGAAGCGCTCCACCCCCTGGTCCGGAACTTCAAGCACATTTCCCCCCCCCACCACAGGAGGTTCGGCACCCATGCGCAGGTCCGGCGTCTATCCCCGCAGCCTCATGGCGTATCTGGTTTGGCTGGTGACCCTGCTGCCCGGCAGCGCCGCGGCCGCCCAGCCCGAGGACGTGGCTCAGGACCTGCGGCCCATCGAGGCCCGGGTGGCCATGGTGACCGACCAGGGGGTCGTGCTGAACCGCGGGCACGTCTCGGGGGTTCAGGAGGGGGACCTGTTCACCGTGTACCGCGAGGGCACCACGGTGACGGACCCGGCGTCGGGACGTACCATCGGCGTATTGGAGGAGCCCGTGGCCCTGGTGCAGGTGGCGTCGGTGCAGGACCTGATCGCCGTGGGCCTGCCCCTGCTCCAGGTGAGCCCCGTGACCAAGGGCCTGAAGGCGGTGCGCTACACGGACATCCCCACGCTGCTGGTGGACCTGGAGAAGTCGGCCGACTCCTTCCAGTACCAGAGCCGCATCAAGCTGGCGCTAAAGCAGTTGGACTGGATGGCCCCCCGGCCGGGGGACGAGGCCATCGTGGGGGCCTGG
>DJGG01000231.1:16197-16975 GCA_002432195.1 Desulfobacteraceae bacterium UBA5852 | reverse complement strand
TCAACCTGGTGTTTGTCCTGAGCCCCGGCGAGCTGCTCATGCTCAACCGCAAGGGGCAGCCCCTGCGCCGCTGGGTGCGCGCGGCGGCCGCCCTGCCGCCCCCCGCGCCGGGTGTGGCGCCCGCCTCCGCCCTCCCCGCCCCCGCCGCGGGGGCCTACCGCAAGCTTCTCAGCCTGGACCAACTGGTCATCGGCCTGGAGATCGCCGACCTGGACGGTGACGGCACCGGGGACCTGGTCTATCTGACCCCCGGCAGGCTCGTGTTCCGTTCCGGAGCCCCCGGCGCCCGGGAGGCCGTTTACGCCTATGAAGGCTTCGGCAAGGTCCTCAACTTCAGCCTGAGCGCCTACGGTCTGGTGGCCCTGAACATCTACGAGCCCAACCAGCGCATGATCAGCCAGATGCTGCAACTGGAAGGCGGGCGGTTCAAGGTGCTGGCCGAGGACATCAACTACGCGCTGGGGTTCTTCGATGCCGACGGCCGGGGCCGCAAGGATGTCCTCTTGGGCCAGCCCTACCGCAGCGAGGGCCTCATGGGGGGGGCGCTGGTACGCTTCGAGCTTAGGGAGGGGCGTTTCGCCGAGGCCACGGAAATTTCCGTACCGTTGGATTTCCGCATCACGGGGGCCAGTTTATTCGGGGGTTCCGCCACCGCCGGGGCTCCGGGGTTGGCCTACATCAACGAGCACCACAAGCTCGTGATCCAGGAGGGCGGCGGACGCCCCTGGATGTCGCCCCGCCGCGTGGGCGGTTCCATGCGCAGCGTCAGCGTGAATTT
>DJGG01000231.1:11150-16170 GCA_002432195.1 Desulfobacteraceae bacterium UBA5852 | reverse complement strand
GCACGGACAAGCTGGGCATGGACCGGGCCGTGGCCATCGAAACCCCGCCCCTGCCCCTGCCGGGCAGCGCACCGGGGGAGACCCGCTTCCTGGTGGTGGCCAACCAGTCCGCCCATTTCAATCTCTTCGGCGGCGTGCCCAGTTTCGAATCCGGCTCGATTCTGCTGGTGCGCGGCAGCGACCTGGGAAGACGCTTCGAACCCCTGACGCCGCCCCTCGACGGGGCCATCCAGGGCCTCAGCCTGGCCAACGGGGAGCTCTACTTCGCCCTGGTGACGGGCAACGCCCTCACCGAGGAATTCGAAAGCCACATCGTGGCCCTGCCCCTGGCGTCCCAGGCCCAGTGAATCTCCCCGTGCGGACGCCCGGGGCCGCGGTCAGGCGCCGGTGGATTCCAGCGGGGGAGCGGAAGGTTGCGGCCGGGGTGCGGTGCACGCTTCGGTCCCCAGGGCCGCCTCGCGCATAAGGGCGGCGATGGCGCGGTCCTTTTGTTGCCACAACTGGTCCAGCCATTCCCGCGTGGCCTGCCACAAGTTCTCTTCGTCCTCCCTGAGGGCCACCAGGTCGGGCGGCACGGGCAAGGCTTTCACCCGCACGATCACCTCGCGCAAGCGTCCGCAGAGCATGCTCCAGAAGTTCACCGCCCCCTGGGGGTAGACGATGGTCACGTCCACCACCCGGTCGAGTTGTTCCCCCATGGCCGCCAGGACCATGGCCATGCCCCCGGTCTTGGGCCGCAGCAGATGGCGATAGGGAGATGCCTGGCCGCGCTGCTTCTCGGGGGACAAGCGGGTGCCCTCCACGAAGTTCATGATGGAAACGGGTATGTGCCGGAATTTGCTGCAGGCCTGGCGGGTGATGGCCAGGTCGCGGCCCTTGAGATGGGGCTTGCGGGCCAGGCGCGCTTTGGAATAGCGCTTCATGAAGGGAAAATCGAGGGCCCACCAGGCCAATCCCAGCACCGGGACCCAGATCAGTTCCTGCTTGAGGAAGAACTTCAGGAAGGGGATGCGCCGGTGGAACACCTTCTGGAGCACCAGGATGTCCACCCAGGACTGGTGGTTGGAGACCACCAGGTGCCACCCCCGGGGATCCAGGCCCTCGAGCCCTTCCACCCGCCAGCAGGTGGGGCTCAGGAGGCGCAGGTTGAGGTTGTTGACGGCGATCCAGGTGCTGGCCATGGCGTTCAGCAGACGGCCGCAGGCCATCCGCCAGCCGTGGAGGGGGATCAGCCACTTGGCGAGGGCCACCGCCAGCAGGGGCAGGCCGATGGCCAGGGTGTTCAGGGTGTAGCCCGTCAGGGCCAGGGCCCCGCGCAGGGGGGCCAGCCAGGTAACCGGCATGGGCGTCGCACTCCTTCGTCCGTTTAGCCCGGCAGCGCCCGGGAAGTCCCAAGGCCGCCATGCGCGGGCAGGTCCTGGACCGCATCGGCGGATGGGCGGGTACGGGCCTTGTGCTTGGATGTCCGAGATGATTTTAATGGAAGACCAGCGCCCTGGCCAGGGTCCGCGCACCCCGTGACAAAAGTTTTACAGGGCCACCCATCCGGGGGGGCGAATTGACTTGACGGGTCAAATCCTTTACTGGTGGACGGCATGAAGCCGACCCCCTGGTTCTTCCACCCCGTCGCCATCTTCATCATCTCCATTCTGGCGCTGGTGGCCTCCCTGTTTCTCACCATCTACTGGTACATCGAGGTCAGCGCCGGCCTGGAGGCCGTGGTGGAGCGCTTCAACCTGGAGCCCTCCCAGGTCCTGGCGCCCCGTTCCTGGGTGGTGGTGCTGGTGCTCTCGGTGCTGGTGGGCATCATCCTCTTCAGCCTGCTCACCATTTTCGTCTACAACCAGAAGACGCTGCAGCTCTACCGCCTGCAGCGCAACTTCATCGACAACTTCACCCACGAGCTCAAAACACCGGTGACCTCCCTGCGGCTCTTCCTGGAAACCTTCCAGAAGTACGATCTCTCCCGCGAGGAGCGACAGAAGTATGCCGGTTTGATGCTCCTGGATGTCAGCCGGCTCACCGATACCATCAACCGCATTCTGAGCCTGGCCCGCCTGGAGAGCAAAAGCTACCGTGCGCACTTTGAGCCCCTGGACCTGGTGGCGGTGATCCGGGGCTGCCTGAAGCAGAACGAGGCGCTTTTCGCCGAGGCGTCGATCCGCGTGCACCCTCCGCCCGGGGGGCGCTGCCTCCAACCGGTGGACCGGGCGCTCTTCGAGATGCTGGTGGTCAACCTGCTGGTGAATGCCGTCAAGCACAACGATTCCCCCCAGCCCGAGGTGGACGTGCGCTTCGCCGCCACCCCCCGCCATTGGTTGATCCATTTCGAGGACAACGGTGTGGGCATCGACCCGCACGAGGTCCGCAAGATCTTCCGCAAGTTTTACCAGGCGGGCCGCGCCGAGGGGCAGTGGTCCCGGGGCAGCGGGCTGGGGCTGCACCTGGTGCAGAACATCGCCCGCATCCACCGGGGGCGGGTGAGCGCCCGGGGACGGGAGTCCGGCCAGGGATCGATTCTGACCGTGGCGCTGCCCCGCTGGCGCGTGGAACGACCGGCCTGAAGCAGGGGGAGACAATGGAACCGCCGAGCCGCGCACGCATTCTGGTCATCGAGGACGACAGCCATATCGCCGAGGGGTTGCGCCTGAACCTCCGGCTGCTGGGCTACGAAGTGGAGGTGGCCGCCGACGGGGTTGCCGGCCTGCAGCGTTGGAAAACGTGGCGGCCGGACCTGATCGTGCTGGACATCATGCTGCCGGGTATCGACGGGCTGGCCGTCCTCCAGGGCATCCGCCTGGAGGACGAACGGGTGCCGATCCTGGTTCTCTCCGCCAAATCCTCGGTCGAGGACCGTGTCCGCGGCCTGACCCACGGCGTGGACGACTACCTCACCAAACCGTTCAACTTGGAAGAGTTCCAGCTGCGGGTGGAACGCCTGCTGCAGCGCGGCGAGTGGAGCCGGACGGGCATGGCCCCGTCGGCGTTCAAACTCCCGGCGGTGTACGTCTTCGGAGCCAACCGGGTGGATTTCACCACCGGCACGGGGGTGGGGCCCGGCGGCAAGGTGCCCCTTACCGAACAGGAGCTCAAGCTGCTCAAGCTTTTCATCCGCTACCGCGGCCAGCCCTTGGCCCGGGCCAAGATCCTGGAAGTGGGGTGGGGCTACACGGCGGGGGTGACCACGCGCACGGTGGACAACTTCATCGTGCGCCTGCGGCGGTACTTCGAGGAGGATCCCAAGAATCCCCGGTACTTCAGGAGCGTCCGCTCGGTGGGCTACATCTTCGAGCATCCGGACTGACGGGCGGGGCGCGCCGGCGGTCCATCCAGCGCGCGCCCTCGTCGGAACGAGCCGGTGGGGACGCGCGGTCCAAGGCGGCCCACCGGTTCTTCCGGAGGTCAGCCGATGGGCGACGGCTTGCAGAGGTGCTCCCGTTCCATGGCGACCCGACCGCAGCCGTCGCAGACAAACTTCATGGCGGCCAGCTTGGATTGGCACATGTGGGCGTGGGAAACCTGGGGTTTTCCACAGAAGGAACACTTGGAGCGGTCGCCGCAGGGATTGCAGAGGTGGCCTGGTTCGCTGGCCACCGCGCCGCAGTTTTTGCACGTGTATGCCATGGTGTGGCTCCTTTCGGCAGCGGTCCCGCCGGGGCTGGGCCCCAGGGGCCGCGTGTGGGCATTGACGGCTTTCGGCGCAGCGTGCCTTGGGGCCGCCGGGCGTTGGTCGATGCTGGGGATGAATCCGCGGCCTGTCAACGGGAGCCTCATTCGGCCACCTTTTTCCATCGGTGCTGGACGTAGGCGTTGCGGATAGCCACGTACGGGTCCAGGGCGCTCTGCTTGAGGGACTGGTAGTCCCCGATGCGGAAAGTGGTGCGGTTGAGGTTGTCGTAGGCCTTGATGCCCACCGACAAGGCCGTGGGGTCGAGATAGGAGACCGGGTGGAGGAAGCTGTCGCCCACCAGGCCCACCGTGTCCCGTAGGCTGGAAGGGCCCAGGATGGGCCACACCAGGTAAATGCCGTTGCCGATGCCCCAGTAGCCGAAGGTCTGGCCCAGATCTTCGTCCTTGAGTTGCATCCCGTAGCGGGTCGCGGCAGGGTCGCCGAAGCCCAGGACACCCAGCGTGGTGTTCACCAACAGCCGGCCGGTTTCGGTGCCGGCCGCGGTCCAGCGTCCCTGGAGCAGGCAGCCGGCCAGGCGGATGGGGGTGGTGAGGTTGTTGAAGAAGTTGCGCACGCTCATGCGCACCACCTCGGGGGCGATGGCGCGGTACCCCCGGGCGAGGGGTTCCCACAACCAGAGGTAGAATTTGTCGTTGAAGTGGTACATGCCTTTGTTCCAGTAGTACAGCGGATCGGCGATGTTCGGCCCCTCCTGCTCGTCCGCCAGCTCGTCGGCAAACACGTCGTCGTCGGCCGGGGGAACGGGCCCGGGGGAGTCGGTGTCCGCGGACGGGGCGGCCGCCCGCAGGCCCACCGCCGGCCTCTCGCCGAGAACGCCGGCGGGGGCGTCCGGTGGCGTGGGGAGGGCGGCGGATCCAAAGGCCGTGGACGCGGCCAGGAGCAGGAGGGCGGCTGCCGTGAGAGTCATGGAAAGCTTGTGTGTCATGAGCGTGTCCCTTTCATGGCCGCTGGCGTGGTTGCCGGCCGGAGGGGAAAGCGTCTTGCCGAGGTGCATGCCGATAATCGCCTGTTTCTCGACCCCGGGGGGGCCGGCCGCGGAAGGGCCGCGATTCTCGAGGGGTCCCGGGCATCCGGCCCGGCGCCTTGCCGGCCTGCCGCGGAGGCCTCCATGGGATCGCCCCGAAGGGTCATGCGGATATTTCTCCATTGGCGCCCCGCCGTCAAGCGCTTACCGCCGGGAAGCCCTTGAAAGCCTCACCGAGGCCCGCCCCGGCGAGGCCGGCCCGGGACTTACGAATTGACCCTTCCGCGACCCCTGGGGTATAGACGAGCGATCACCGGCCCCTCGGCCCGGCCCCTAACAGGCTGTATATAAACTGCGCCTCAGGC
>DJGG01000231.1:1272-11070 GCA_002432195.1 Desulfobacteraceae bacterium UBA5852 | reverse complement strand
TTTATCCACAGCCTGCTAACCGGCCGCAGCGCTGGACAGGCGGCGGGCCTTTCCACCTCTTCCCGTTTCCGGAGGCCATTCATGAGCGCCTATTCCCATCTGTTCACGCCCCTGCGCATCGGGACCATGACCGCCAAGAACCGACTGCTCATGTCGGCCATGAGCATCAACTTCGGCGTGGATGCCGCCGGTCGGGTCAATGACCAGCTCGTCGAATACTTCATCGCCCGGGCCCGGGGCGGGGTGGGGATGATGCTGGTGGGCGGGGGGGCGGTGCATCCCACGGGGCTGGAGCTTCCCGACCTGCCCAAGCTCTGGGACGACGGCTGCATCCCTTCCCTCCAGGCCATGGTGGCGGCCGTGCGGCCCTACGACTGTCGCTTCGGGGTGCAGCTGATGCACGGGGGGCGCCAGTCCTATCACGACCAGAAGGTGGCCCCATCGCCCATCCCCGCCCCGGCCGTGGTCAAGGGGGTCCCCCGGGAGCTCACCCCGGAGCAGATCCAGGAGCTGGTGGCGGCTTTCGGCGATGCGGCCCGGCGCTGCCGGGAGGCCGGGTTCGACTTCATCGAGATCCACGCCGCCCACGGCTACCTCATCAACCAGTTCCTGGCGCCCAACGCCAACCGCCGCACGGATGCCTACGGCGGCAGCTTCGAAAACCGCACACGCTTCCTGATGGAGCTCTTCCGGGACATCCGCGGAAAGTGCGGGGAAGACTTCCCGGTGGGCCTGCGGATCAACGGGGAGGATTACATCGACAACGGCTGGGGGCTGGAGGAGGCCTGCCGCTTGGCGGTTCTGCTGGAGCGCGCGGGGGCGGCCTACCTGCACGTTTCCGCCGGCGTCTACGGTTCCCGCCAGCTGACCATCCCTTCCATGTACGCCCCCCACGGCTGCTTCGTGCACCTGGCGGAAGCGGTCAAGCGTTGCGTCAGCATCCCGGTGGCGGCCGTAGGACGCATCAAGACCCCGGAACTGGCCGAGGAAGTGATCCGCGAGGGGAAGGCCGACCTGGTGGCCCTGGGGCGGGCCCTGCTGGCCGATCCGGAGTTTCCCGCCAAGGCCCGACGGGGGGCGGCGGCCGAGATCCGCCCGTGCATCGGCTGCTGCCTGGGATGCATTCACGCCGTGCTGGCCCTGGAGCCGGGGGGCTGTGTGGTCAATCCCGGCGTGGGACGGGAGTATCTCCTGAAAGATGAGGCAGCGGCGCCCGTGCCGCGCAAGGTCCTGGTGGTGGGCGCCGGGCCGGCCGGGATGGCGGCGGCCCGCACGGCCGCCCTGCGGGGCCACCGGGTGACGGTCTGCGACCGGCGGCCCCATAGCGGCGGTCTCCTGCGCCTGGCGGCGATCCCCCCGGGGAGGGGGGAGCTGGCGGACATCCTGGACTTCTTCGAGGCCGACCTGGGCCGCCGGCAGGTGGATCTGCGGCTGGGCACCCCGGTGACGGGGGAGCTGATCGCCGCCCTGGCCCCCGAGCGGGCGCTTCTGGCCACCGGCAGCCTCCCGGAGCTGCCGGTGATCAAGGGATTCTCCCAGACCCGCCTGAACGTGGCCACGGTGGTGGAGGTGCTGGACGGGGAGGTGGCGCCCGGCGAGCGGGTGCTGATCCTGGGGGGCGGCCAGGCCGGGCTGGTGCTGGCCGACCACTTGGCCTGCGCCGGTCGCCGGGTGGTGGTGCTCAACCGCCGCCGGCACTTTGCCGAGGAACTCTCCAGCAACGACCGCTTCTATCTCCGGGAGCGGCTGAAGGGGGATCGGGTGACCCTGCACAAGGGAGTGGCCGTGCGGGAGTTCCTCCCCCGGGGGGTGCGCTTCGCCGTGGACGGGGTGGAGACCACCCTGGAGGGCTTCGACACCCTGGTGGTGGCCGAGGGCATGCAGGCGGTGCGGGAAGCGCGCCGGCTCCTGGAAACGGCGGGGGTTCCCGTGGAGCTCATCGGGGACGCCCGGGAGCCCCGCAGCCTGATGCTGGCCATCAGCGAGGGGGAGGAAGCGGCGCGGAGCCTGTGATCGGTGAGCTCCGGCGGGGACAGGCCAAGGTTGAATCGGAGAGCCGCGGGGGGAGGCGCCCCCCGTAGCGGGCCCGCCAGAACTCAGCCCCAAGGCCCAGTAGGAACAGCTGCGGCGCACGCCCATCAATCCGTGACGACAAAGACTATGCTTGGTGTTGGACCAGCCATTCGGTGGCAGCTGTTCCAACAGGGCCTAAGGGCTTCAGACAGCTGCCGGGCCCGCTACGGGGGGCACCTCCCCCCGCGGTTATCGAATCATGGCTAATCGGAGCCCGGCGCCCAGGGCTCAGCCGGTGAGCTTGGGGTTGTTGCGGTGGCGCTCCCGGTCCCGCTCCGTCTTTTTGGCGAAGTTGCGGGCCACCGCGGCGGTGAGGTCGATGCCGGTCTGGTTGGCGATGCAGCCCACCACGAAGAGCACATCGGCCAGCTCGTCGGCCAGGTCCGGCGGCGGGGCGTCGGGCTTGAAGCTCTGATCGCCGTAGAGGCGGGCCATCAGGCGGGCCACTTCCCCCACCTCCTCCATGAGAATGGCGGTGTTGGTGAGCTCGGAGAAGTAGCGCACCCCCACGGTCCGCACCCAGCGGTCGATCATTTCCTGGTAGGCCTTGAGGGTCAACGCGTCCATGGGACTCCTTGCCGGCAGGCCGGGGGCCGAAGCTCCTGGGGTGACAGCGGCGGTCCTCCCCTGTGGGGGGCATCCGTCGCGCCAGCATAGCGTTCACCGGGATGGAATGCAAACAGGGGAGGGCAGGCCCATGCGGCGGCGGGCGGTCTTGGGGTTGGGGTTGGCCGGGGTGGCGTTCCTGGCGGGCTGCGCCTTCCTGCGGCTGGACCGGGATTTGAAGCGCCAGAAAGCGGAATCCTTCCAGGGCCGGGTGGCCGTCATCCGGGGGCAGATCGCCTATGACGACCAGTCCGGGGCGCCGGCCGTGGTCCTGTGCTACGGCCGCGAGAACGGGCAGCCGGTGCTCAAGGACTACATGATCATCAACCATTCGAGCCTCTACTATTTTATCGTCTCGGCCGGGGAGTACGCGGTGGCGGCCTTCGAGGACCGCAACCGCAACATGCACCCCGACCCCGGCGAGCCCTGGGGAGTCCACGGCGCTCCGGATTGGCTGCCGGTGGAGCGTCCGGGGCCCATCAAGGGGGTGGACCTCATCCTGGAGGTCGCGGAGTTGGAGACCTCCGGGGGACTGCTGGCGGGTCGCCTGCCCCTGGCGGAGGTCACGGGGCGCCAATACACCAGCGGGATCGGCGTGGTGGCGGACCTGGACGAGAAGGCGTTCGCTCCGGAATACGCGGTGAAAGGCTTGTGGGAGCCATACGCCTTCCTGAAAGAGGTGGGTTACGGCCTGCTGTTCGTGGAGCCCTACGACCCGTCCAGGACCCCGGTCCTCTTTGTCTACGGGGCTGCCGGACAGGCCCGCAACTGGCGGCCGCTTTTCGAGGGCATCGACCGTAGCCGGTTTCAGCCCTGGTTTTTCAGCTACCCCACGGGCATGCCCCTGGAGCTGTCCGCCGGCGCCCTGGAGGCCAGTATCCGGCAGCTCCAGGAAACCCTCCGTTTCCGCCGCCTTTTTGTGGTGGCCCACAGCATGGGGGGCCTGGTCGCCCGGCGGGCCCTGCAGAAAGCCCTGGAGCGCGGCGGGCAGGACTACCTGGCGCTGTTCGTCTCCATCTCCACCCCCTGGGGGGGGCATCGGGCGGCCGCCCAGGGCGTGGCCCACGCCCCGGCGGTGGTCCCCAGCTGGCGGGACATGGTACCGGAGAGCGACTTCAACCGCAAGCTCTTCGCCCAGCCGTTGCCGGCAAGCCTCCCCTTCCACTTGTTCTTCAGCTACAACGGCCGATCGGGGCTCATGGCCGCGAACAACGACGGGGCCGTGACCCTCGAGAGCCAGCTGGATTACCGCGCCCAGCGGGAAGCGCAGCAGATCGTCGGCGTCAATGCCGGCCATGTGGACATCCTGCGGGACAAGGACCTGCTCCAGGCCGTCGGCTCCCTGTTGCTAACCCAGGGGCAGGCGCTGGACGAAGGCCTCGACTGGCGCCGCGTGTTCGACTTTCTGCGTTTTCAGCCCCCCGCCGCGCCCCCCGCGGGCCCGACGCCGCCGGATCGGCATTGAGACCACCGGCGCCCGTGCTCCGCCGCTGCCGGGAAGCCCCGGCACCAAATTGACCCCCCGGGTGCGGGGGTGCTAATAGCGAGGCATCCGGCAGGGGAATACGGGCGCGGCGCTCCCCGGCGCCCCGCCGGCGGCGATCAGCAAAAGACCGGCATGGAACCATTGTCCCCCCATAGCGCCTCCCGGGCCTTCAAGACGTTTCAGGATCTCCTGGAAATGATCGCGGCCGCCCTACCGGTGGAGGAGGTTTGTACGGCCCTGGTGGCGGCGGCCGCCCGGCTCACCGCTGCGGAAGTCTGCACCCTCTGGGTCACCGACGATCGCCTGCAGCCTCCCCAGCTCGTGCTGCGGGCTACCCAGTGAACCGATGCGGCCTATCGCAGCGCCCGCCGGCTGCCCCTGGACGGGAGCCTCAGCGGGGAGGTGATCGCCGGCGGACACCCCGTGGTGATCGAAGACATCCACGCGGCCCCCGCCTTCCGCGACAAGGCGCTGGCCCAGCGCCTGGGCCTGGTGGCCCTGATGAGCATCCCCGTGCCCGGTGACGGGCAGCGCCCCCGGGGCGTGCTCAACTGCTTTGCCGGCGCTGCCCGGCGCTTCACCCCCGAGGACATGCTCCAGGCCGGCATCCTGGCGGGGCTGGCGGCGGCCGCCCTGCGCCTGGCGGCCCAACAGGGCCGCATCGCGGACCTGGACGAGGAGCTGGAAACCCGCAAACGCGTTGAGCGGGCCAAGGAAATCCTCATGCGCCAGCGCAACCTCACGGGGGAGCAGGCCTACCGCTGGATCCAGAAACGCAGCATGGATTCCCGCCGTAGCATGCGCGAAGTGGCCGAGATGGTCGTCCTGTCCGAGGAACTGGGGTACTATTCCAGCATCCCGCACAGCGTCGCCCCGCCCCCCAAGGACTCTCGTTAGCCGGCGGTGGATACACCGCGCCTCCGGCCGAAATGTCCCGCCCCTGCCATCGCATCCCGCCCTGTCCGGCGACCCCGAAGATGGTTTGGCGGCACCACGTTAGTGAAAATAATAGCGCCGCGGATATTGACGCCGTCGGGCCGATAAATTAAGTAGGACTAATTCGCGGCCCACAATGGCGTGGGCGACGAAGCGCGTGCATTCAGACAAAGGCGTCTGCTCCCCCAAGGGAGAGGCGCCTTTTTGCGTTTCAGCCCCCGGCGGCCACCCCGCCGGGGCCCAACCTCCACCGCAGAGCCGGCGAAAGGATTTCCGTCATGAACCTGCAACGCCCCAACAGCAACGACGCCCTTCAGACCAAGAACCGTTCCCGCAACGTGGCCCCCCAGTCGGGCCTCTGCAGCCGCTGCATGGATGGCTGCAAGGGCAACTGCGACATGTTCCGCGCCACCTACCGCGGCCGGGAGCTGCTCTACCCCGAGCCCTTCGGCGAGGTCACCGCCGGCGCGGACAAGGACTATCCGGTGGACTATTCCCACCTCAACATCAACGGCTACGCCCTGGGGGCCAAGGGTGTCGAGGCCGACCCGGACAAGGCCACCTTTCCGGCCGTCAACACCGAGACCGCCTTCGGCACCAAGGACAAGATCAAGATGCGGGTGCCCATTTTCACCGGCGCCCTGGGCAGCACGGACATCGCCCGCAAGAACTGGGAGCATTTCGCCGTGGGGGCGGCCATCTCCGGCATCAGCCTGGTCTGCGGCGAAAACGTCTGCGGCATCGACCCCGGGCTGGAGTTCAACGCCCAGGGGAAGGTCAAGAAATCCCCGGAGATGGAGCGCCGCATCGCCACCTACCGCCGCTACCACGACGGCTGGGGCGACATCCTGGTGCAGATGAACGTGGAGGACACGCGCAACGGGGTGGCGGAATACGTCATCGACCAGTTGGGGGTGGAGACCATCGAGCTCAAGTGGGGCCAGGGGGCCAAGTGCATCGGGGGCGAGATCAAGGTCGATTCCCTCAAGCGGGCCCTGGAGCTCAAAAAACGGGGGTACATCGTCACCCCGGACCCGGAGGTCCCGGCCTTCCAGGCGGCCTTCAAGGCCGGCCCCCTCAAGCAGTTCGAGCGCCACTCGCGCCTGGGGTTCATCGACCAGGAGGGCTTCATGCGGGAAGTGGCCCGGGTGCGGGCCCTGGGCGCCAAGCGCATCACCCTCAAGACCGGGGCCTACCCCATGCGGGAGCTGGCCATGGCCATCCGCTGGTCCTCGGATGCGGGCATCGACCTGCTGACCATCGACGGCGCCCCGGGGGGCACGGGCATGAGCCCCTGGCGCATGATGTGCGAATGGGGGGTGCCCTCCATCTACCTGCATGCCATGGCCTACGAGCTCTGCGAGCGGTTGGCCCGCGCCGGGCGCCCGGTGCCGGACATCGCCTTCGCCGGCGGCTTCTCCGCGGAAGACCATGTCTTCAAGGCCCTGGCCCTGGGCGCGCCCTACTGCAAGGCGGTATGCATGGGTCGCGCGCTGATGATCCCGGGCATGGTGGGCAAGAACACCGAGCGCTGGCTGCGGGGGGAGGACGGCGGCCTGCCGCCCTCGGTGGCGCGCTTCGGGGCCACCAAGCAGGAGATCTTCATGAACTACGAGGTCCTGCGGGAGCGCTTCGGGGGTGAGGTGGACCAGTTGCCCCTGGGAGCGGTGGGCATCTTCAGCGCCGTGGACAAGCTCAAGGTGGGCCTGCAGCAGATCATGGCCGGTTCGCGCAATTGGGCCGTGCCCTACATCCGCCGCCGGGATCTCTTCGCCCTCACCGAGGAGTGCGCCAAGGTGACGGGGATCCCCTACGTGATGGAGGCCTACCGGGAGGAGGCCCTGGCCATCATCGACGCCTGAGGGCCGCCCCCCCTCCCCGCGCCGGGCGCCCCCTTTCCGCGGCGGCCGTCTTGTAAATCCCCGCCGATTGATTTACATCCTGCGCGGGAAGCCGCCGGCAGGCCTTACCTGCCGGCGGCCGCGCCCGGATGGTAGGCGCTCCGCCCAGGGGGGCCTCTACGGAAAGGGAGATGGTCGCCGCATGCACGCCACCGGGGAAAGCTCCCCCAGCCAGTTCTACGCCCACTTCAAGATCTACCACGAGTTGATGGCCCGCAAGGTGCGGGAAATCCTCCTGGTGGCCAGCCCGTACGATGCCTTCATCCTGGAGGAAGACGGCAGCCTGGCCTCCCGCATCATCAACGAGTACAGCGGCCTCAACCTGAGCCACCCCCCCCGGGTGACCCGCACGGCCTCGGCCGAAGAGGCCGTGGGCCTGCTGGCCCATCGCGCCTTCGACCTGGTGCTCACCATGCCGTTTTTGGACGACATGGACGCCTGCACCATGGGTCGGCGCATCAAGGACCGCCGGCCGGACCTGCCGGTGATTCTCCTGGCCCACAGCCTGCGCAGCCTCCAGCCCCTGCCGGAGGACCGCCGGGGGATCGACAAGATCTTCATCTGGACGGGCAACTCCGACCTGCTGCTGGCCATCGTCAAAAGCGTGGAAGACCGTCTCAACGTGGCGACCGACACCCGCAAGGCCCAGGTCCGCGTGCTGATCCTGGTGGAAGACTCCCCGGTGTACTACTCCTCTTTTCTGCCCTTAATCTACAAGGAGGTCGTGCGCCAGACCCAGGCCGTGCTGGGCAGCGGGCTCAACGAGGAGCACCGGCTGCTCAAGATGCGCGCCCGCCCCAAGATCCTCCACGCCGCCAGCTTCGAGGAGGCCCAGGCCCTCTATGAGCGCTACCGCGACAACGTCCTGGGGGTGCTGTGCGACACCAAGCTTCCCCTGGAGGGGCGTCTGGACTCCCAGGCCGGCCTGCACCTCCTGAAACGCATGCGGGCCGAGATGTTCGACCTACCCCTGCTGATGATCAGTTGCGAGCCGGGCAATCAGCCCGCAGCCGAGGGGATCCCCGCGGTATTCCTGGACAAGAACGCCCCCAACCTGCTGGGGGAGATCCGCAAGTTTTTCCTCAGCCACCTGGGCTTCGGCGATTTTGTCTTCCGCGCCCCGGACGGCGCGGAGATCGACCGCGCCTCCAACCTGGCGGAGCTCGAGCAGAAGGTGGCCCGGGTGCCGGCCGAAAGCCTGCGCTACCACGCCGAGCGCAACCACTTCTCCAACTGGCTCATGGCGCGGTCCGAAATCAGCCTGGGCTCCACCTTCCGCTCCGTCCAGGCCAGTGCCTTCGCCCACCCGGAGGAGCTGCGGGGCTACATCCGCGCGAGCCTCCGGCGCCTGCGGATCATGCGCCAGAAAGGCGTCGTCGCCCAGTTCGACGCGGCCCGGTTCGATGCCGAGGTCATGGATTTCGTCAAGATCGGCAAGGGGTCCCTGGGGGGCAAGGCGCGCGGGCTGGCCTTCGTGGCGGCCCTGCTGCAGCAAAACGCCGCCATCCACGAACACTTCCCCGAGATCGTTATCCGCCTGCCCCAGACCCTGGTGATCGCCACGGACGCCTTCGAGGCCTTCGTGGAGCGCAACCACTTGGCCGACCTGGCGCAGGAGGACCTCGGCGACCGCGAAATCGCCGCCCGGGTGGTGGCGGCCGAGCTGCCCCCGGAACTGGTGCGCGACCTGGAGGCCTTCCTGGCCCAGGTGCGCCACCCCCTGTCGGTGCGCTCCTCCAGCCTGCTGGAAGACGCCCAGTTCCAACCGTACGCCGGGCTCTACGACACCTGCATGATCCCCAACAACCACCCCGACCCCGGGGTCCGGCTGGCCCAGCTGCTGCGGGCCGTCAAGCTGGTCTACGCCTCCACGTTCTACGAGGGGCCCCGGACGTTCGCCCGCACCACGGCCGCCCAGCCCCAGCAGGAGGCCATGGCGGTCATCGTTCAGGAGCTGGCCGGGCAGACCTACGGCGATTTTTTCTACCCGGCCATTTCGGGGGTGGCCCAGTCCCAGAATTTCTACCCCGTGGCCGGGATGCGCCCGGAGGAGGGTATCGCCCACATCGCCCTGGGGATCGGCAAGACCGTGGTGGAAGGGGAGCGCACGCTGCGCTTCGCTCCGCGCTACCCGGAGGTCCTGCCCCAGTTCGCCGGGGTGCAGGGGATGCTGGACAACGCCCAGCGCACGTTTTACGTGCTGCCCATGGCCCTCGCCGCGGCGGAGCCGGCCTTCGGCGCCATGACCAACCTGGTGCGCCGGCGGGTGGAGGATGCCGAGGAGGAACCCCCCGTGCGCCTGCTGGCCAGCACCTTCATCCCCGAAGAGAACCGCATCCGGGATTCGGGGTTCCTGGCGGGGCCCAAAGTGCTGACCTTCGCCCCGGTGCTGAAATACGACCTCTTCCCCCTGCCGGGCCTGCTGCGGGAATTGCTGGACCTCTGCCGCCGGGGGATGGGCTATCCCATCGAAATCGAGTTCGCCGTCAACCTCCAGCAGGACCGGGGGCGGCGCCACGAGTTCTTTTTCCTGCAGTTGCGGCCCATGGCCTCCGGCGAGCACCACCTGGAGGTGCGCATCACCCCGGCCGACGAGGTCGCGGCCTTCTGCCGCTCCGATCAGGTGCTGGGCAACGGGGTCAGCGAGACCATCCGGGACATCGTCTTCGTCAAGCCCGAGGATTTCCAGGCGGGTGCCACGGCGCGCATGGCCGAGGAGGTGGGCGGGCTCAACCGGGCGCTCAGCGCCGAACAGCGGCCCTACCTGCTGGTGGGGCCCGGGCGCTGGGGTTCGGC
>DJGG01000231.1:0-1237 GCA_002432195.1 Desulfobacteraceae bacterium UBA5852 | reverse complement strand
CGCCCAGCTCAACGTCGAACCCTCCCAGGGGTCTCACTTTTTCCAGAACATCACCTCCATCGGCATCCCCTACATCACGGTGAACGAAAACGGCGACGACCGCTTCGACTGGGAGGCCCTGCGCGGTTGCCCGGTGGTCCAGGAGACGGAGTTCCTCCGGCATGTGCGCCGGGAGCGTCCCTTGAAACTCAAAATCGACGGCAAAAGGGGCCGCGGCGTCATCATTGGAGCTTGAAGCCGGGGGCTGAAAGGTGCTACGAAGCGGCGAAGCCGGTCCAGGGGAACCACCCGCGAGCTCGGGTTTGCGGGCGTGGACGGGCGTGCACGCCGAGGGTCATCCGCGCTTCGCCGTACGGCCGAAGGCGTGTTTGACCACGGCGTGCCAGGTGTGTTGTGGCAGTCGGCACTGCGCCGGCCCGGAAGTCGAGCGGCGCGGCACATGCAGCGTTTCCAGGGCTCGACCGGCGGCCGCCGGCCGTTGGAAAACAGCACCACCCAGGGGAGGAGAACCATGATCGACACGTTGAAGCTGATCAAGGACCGGGATCCCGGTGAAAAGGAATTCCACCAGGCCGTGCACGAAGTGCTCGAATCGGTTCAGCCGGTGCTCGAACGCAATCCCGAATACCGCAAGGCGGCCGTGCTCGAGCGCATCACCGAACCCGAGCGGGTGATCCTGTTCCGGGTGCCCTGGGTGGACGACCAGGGTCAGGTGCGGGTCAACCGCGGCTTCCGCATCCAGATGAACGGCGCCATCGGCCCCTACAAGGGCGGGCTGCGCTTTCATCCCTCGGTAAACCTGAGCATCCTCAAATTCCTGGCCTTCGAACAGACCTTCAAGAACGCCCTCACCACGCTCGCCATGGGGGGCGGCAAGGGCGGGTCGGATTTCAACCCCAAGGGCAAGTCCGACAACGAGGTCATGCGCTTCTGCCAGAGCTTCATGAACGAGCTGGTGCGCTACATCGGGGCCGACACGGACGTGCCTGCCGGCGACATCGGCGTAGGCGCCCGGGAGATCGGGTATCTCTTCGGCCAGTACCGCAAGCTGACCCGTCGGTTCGACGGCGCCCTGACCGGCAAGAACGTCGCCTGGGGCGGCTCCAACCTGCGGCCCGAAGCCACCGGTTACGGCGCCGTGTACTTCGCGGAAGACATGCTGGCCACCCGCGGCGAGAGCATCAAGGGCAAGACCGCGACCGTCTCGGGCTCGGGCAACGTGGCCCAGTACACCGTC
>DJGG01000233.1 GCA_002432195.1 Desulfobacteraceae bacterium UBA5852 | reverse complement strand
GCGCGGTGCGATGCGAAAAGCTACGCCATCCCGCCATGGCGGGATTGTGAGCATTTTCGCGAGTGGCGCGACCCACCGAAAATCTAAGATCCGACGGGGAGTGCCGCTCTGCGGCCAATCCCGCCGGCGGCGGGACATTTCGGCCTGAGGCGCAGTTTATCCACTGCCTGTTACGCCTTTTTCAAGCTGATGCCGGCCTTGGTCTTGCGCACCACGAAACCGTCGCCTGCCTGGAGACCGAGCACCTCCACCAGCGCCTTGGGAATCACCAGGCTGCCGCGTTTGCCCACCACCACTTTTTTATCCGGGGCCTGGGCTGCCTTGCGCGTGCTTTTCAACCCGGGAACCTGCCCGGCGTTCATCAGGGCGTTGGCATACGCCACCTTCAATTGGCTGGAATTCTTGAACCCGAATTTTTCCATGATGGCTGCTTGCGCAGCTCCCTCGCCAATCATTTTCAGCAGCGCTTTTTCGTTCACTTTGGATTTTTTGGGCATTTTTCTCTCCTTAGTTTAGGTGTGACAATCAAAACACAATACATCGCATTGATGAGAGTTTCATAACATTTAATATTATCGATTTCCAACAAAAATATGCGCCGTTCTTTACACGCCGGAAAATTATTTTCGAACTATTTGTTCGTCATCGGAATTAAAAAGCAGGCACTTCGGTACATTCCGGTCAGCGCTTTTTCACGGTTCGGGATGTGTCCGGCTGGAGGCTCCGGCGGGCCCGACGGGATTTTCGGCAGGGGCACGGGTCCCCGGCGGCCGAGACTAAGTACCCGCGATCCGGTGCGTGGTATTCGTCAGATCATCGGCCGGCAATGGGTTTCCCGCGTGAAGGCCAACAGCACCAGGGCCAGGGCGGCCCAGGCGATAAACAGGCTGAAACCGGCCTGGTAGGCCGCCAGCCCGTAGACCCGTGCGCCGTCCTGGAGCGCACCGCTCCAGCGGCGGTCCAGCATCCACCCCACCGCCGGCTGGAGGATGGTCGGCCCCAGCATGATCCCCATGTTGACGACCCCCGTGATGGTGCCCGCCAGGTCCGCGGGCGCCGATTCCTTGGCGAAGGCGAAGCTCAGGATCATGCACCCGGTGCTCATGCCCGTGATCACCAGCGCACCCGCCAGCAGGGGCAGGGGCAGGCGGGGTACCCCCACGATGATCCCCCAGCCGCCCAGGGCCACCGCGCAACCCAGCAGATAGAGGGGCTTGCGGCGCCCCAGGCGGTCGGAGAGCCAGCCGCACAAGGGTCCGCCCAGGGCCCAGGCCACCAGCAGGGCCGTGGTGAAAACCGAGGCCCGGGCGGGCGGGAGCCGGTAATGCGTGGTGAGGAAAGGCACCCCCCAGAGGCCGGCGAAGGTCAGCACGGGGCCCACCACCCCCGCCGGGATGATAAAGAGCAGCCAGATGTTGGGATAGCGCCAAACCGCCAGGATGCCGGCCGCCACGGACCGACGCACCCCTCGCGGGCCTGGCGGCGGGTATGGAGATCCGTCGGCAAAGCCCTTTTCGCGGGGCCAATCCCGGACGGCCGTCCAGATGGCGGCGCTGACGGCGAAGGTGACCCCGGCCGAGGCCAGCATCACACCCCGCCAGCCGAAGCGGTCCATCAGCAGGCGCAGGGGCGGGCCGGCGCAGACGCCCCCCGCGACCCCCACCAGGAGGGTCAGGCCGGCCGCCAGGGAAAAATGCCGCGGGGGAAACCAGTTGTTGGCCAGCTTCAGCACCCCCACGAAAGCCACCGCCACGGAGCCGCCGATGAGCAGGCGCCCCAGGCCGGCCAACAGGATCCCGGGAGCCGCGGCGAAGAGCACAGTGCCCGCCCCCGCCACGAGAGCCCCCAGGGACAGCAGCCGGCGCGGTCCCCAAACGTCGGCCAGGATTCCCGTGGGTATCTGCATGGCCACATAGCTGTAGAAGTAGATGGCTGAAAGGTTGCCCAGGCTCACCGCCCCGATCTGGAAATCGCGCATCAGCGCATCGGTCATCACGGCCGGGGCGATCCGTTGGAAGAAACCCAGCAGGTAGAGAAGAGAGCCCAGGGCCCAGATGAACCAGGCGAGGCGTGGAGGTGGCGGAGCTGCAGAGGCCATGGGGTCGGTTCCTGCCGTGAAAGGTCGGTCGGGGTAACCGCAGGCGGCCATCTCCGGAAGCGCCGATGGGCGGCCGCCCGCCGCCGCGCCAGCCCCATGAGGCCTGGCGGGGCGCCCAGGGGCGGGCTAAACCGGGACGAAATCCAACGCCCCCCGCGCCCGGCGCTCCAAGGGCAGCAGGCTGCCGAAGATAAAGGCATTGACGGGGGTGGGCACGCCGGAGGCGCGGCCCAGACGCACCACCGCGCCGATCTGGTCGTTCAATTCGGAGGGGCGCCCGGCGGCGATGTCCCGCTGGAGCGACGCGCTGCTTTCCGGCGGCAGGCCGTCGATGAACGCCAGGGTGGCGGCCACGGCATCCGCCTCCAGGGCCACCCCACGCTCCCCGGCCAGCCGGGCGATCTCCTCCACCGACTGGGCCAGCAGGGCCCGGCTTTCCGGCAGGCTGCGGAACACGCCCACCGGCGCCCGGGTAACCGCCCCCACCCCACCCCAGGGGGCAATGAGCATGAACTTCTTCCAGATGGCCGCGCTGATGTCGGCGGCCACCTCGGCGCTCAATCCCTCGGCCTGGAAAAAGGCCTGCTGCAGCCGCTGAACCCGCTCGCTGGGGCGGTTGTCCAGCTCCCCCAGGGCGATGTAGGGATCGATCCCCAGGTGGCGGATGTGACCGGGCCGGTCCTTGAGGCTGGCGATGCGGCACAAGCCCCCCACCACGTGCCGGGCCCCCAATTCCTCCACCAGCAACCCCACCGCTTCGATCCCGTTCTGCAGGGGCAGGACCAGCGTCGCCGGACCGATCAGGGGGCGCGCCTGGCGGGCCGCCTCACGCACCTGCCAGGCCTTGACCCCCAGGATCACCGCATCCACCGGACCCACTTCCGCCGGGTCCTGGGTAACGGCCACCGGGTCGACGACGAAATCTCCCAGGGGGCTTTCCACCTGGAGCCCATGGGCCCGCATGGCCTGGAGGTCTGCTCCCCGGGCGATGAAGGTCACGTCGTGGCCCGCACGGGCCAGGCGGCCGCCGAAATATCCGCCGACAGCCCCCGTACCGACAATGGCGATGCGCATGGTAGGCCTCCTTTCCGGGTGCGCGGGCAGCTGCTGCCGGGAATCCCCGGCAGCCCCGGTAGCATAACCACCCCCCGGGGGAATGCCAAGCGGGGCTCGGCGGCCGGGACACGGTCCCCCGTCCGCCCCGCCCAAAAAAAAGCCCTCCCCCGGGTTGCCGGGGGAGGGCTTTAGGAACTGCTTGGAACGCTGGAACTAGACGACGGTGACGTTCACCGCGGCGGGGCCTTTCTGGCCCTTGACGATTTCGAAAGTCACCCGGTCGCCCTCGTTGAGCACCTTGAAACCCGTGGCGTTGATGCCCGAGTGGTGCACGAACACATCCGGACCGTCTTCCTGTTCGATGAAGCCGTAGCCCTTCTTGCTGTCAAACCACTTCACGATTCCGTTGGCCATGCTGACATCCTCCTTCTGGCTTGCTTGTTCTCGAGGTTCCTAACTGGAGGCTGCCGTTTTACTACCAGGGCTTGTCCTTCAGATCGAACCCGGCCCGCTGTTGGGGGCGCACTATTACAGATTGACGGCATAAATAATACGCTTCAGAAACAAAGGCAAGAAAATTCTTGAGGCTCCGTTCAGGCCCCGGGGCATGCCCGGAATCCGGTCCCGGAGGCCCCCTCCGGACCTCACAAAAGCGGCGCAAAAAGGCGCCCGATGCCTTCCAGCACGGCCAGGCTCGGGCTGGTGTGGGGGCGGCGCTCGCCGCAATCCGCCATCAGTTGCCGCATCCAGTCCTCCAGTTCCCGGATGATCTCCGGGGAGTAGATACACAAGGCCATTTCGTAATTCAGCAGGAGACTGCGCATATCCAGGTTGGCCGATCCGGTCACGGCCACGCGGTCGTCGATGAGCATTGCCTTGGCATGGAGCATGCGGGGCCGGTAGAGCAGGATACGGGCGCCGGCCTCCTGGAGTTGGGACAGGTAGCTCTCCCGGGCCAGGTCCGCCAGGCGGTGATTGGAGCGGCGGGGCAGCACCAGGCGCAGGTCGATCCCACGGCGGGCAGCCATGCACAGGGCGTCCAGGAGCGCATCGTCGGGGACGAAGTAGGGTGTCGTGATCCAGACGCGCTGCGCGGCCCGGAAGAGGCTGATCATCAGGGCCTCCCGCAGGGCGTCGCCCTCGGTGTCGGGCCCGCTGGCGATAAACTGCAGGGCCGTGCTGGCCGTATCGTCGGCGCTCCCGGGGTTCGGCCGCCACCGGCCGATCTCCTCCTGGGCGGCGAACTGCCAGTCGAGACGGAAGATCTCCAGGGCCTGCTCGGCGGCCGGCCCCCGGATCTCCAGGGAAAGATCCTGCCAGTGCGCCTGGCTGGCCCGGGGACCCATGTACTCCCGGGCCAGGTTCATGCCCCCCACGATCGCCGTCTGGCCGTCCACCACCACCATCTTGCGATGGTTGCGCAGGTTGGCCCGCCCCCGGAAGGGCAGGTGCAGCATGGGCATGAAGAACGCCACCCGCCCTCCCGCGGAAGTCAGGGGGGCCAGAAACCGCCGGTTGATCTTCACCGAACCCAGGGCGTCCAGAAGCAGATACACCGGCACGCCCCGGCGGGCCTTGGCGGCCAGGGCCGCGATGATGGCCCGGCCCGTGGGATCGCGCCCCAGGATGAAGGTGGCCACGTGGATCGTCTCCTGGGCGCGGGAGATCAGCCGCAGAGTGGCCGCGTAGGCCTCCTCACCGCGGAGCAGCAGGCCGAGGCGGTTGCGCCTCGTGGGGGCGAAGCCTCCCCGGAACCCCAGGGAGGCCAGCTGGTGCTCGAGACCTTCGTCGGCGGGCAGCACCGGCGCGGCGGGGCGGATCTTCTGCTTGGCGGCCATGCGCCGGGATACCTTCCGCCCACCCAGCAGCAGGTAGAGGGGCACCCCCACGTAGGGGACCAGGACCACCGCCATGAGCCACGCCAGGGTGCTGGTGGGGGAGCGCCGCTGGGTGAGGATGCGGGCCAGCAGCACGAGGGCCAGCAGAAAGCCCGCCGTGGTGAACACGTGGATCAGGATTCCCGGGAGATGGTCCATGCGGTGGGCTCCCTGGCCCTCCCCCGCCCCGGGCAACCCCGGGGAGCGCGGCGGGGATCTCAGATCTCGCGATCCAGGCGGTAGAGCACCGCCACCAGCACCAGCGCCCCCCCCAGCATCCACAGCGGGCCGAAGAGCCACAAGCCCATGGGGATGGCCAGGTAGAACCCCCGCATCCCCAGGGTGTAATGCAGGGCCCCATGGTTCAGAATGGCGGTGACCGTGGCCACGGTGGCCGAGGGTTCCAGCTCCTGGGGCACGTTGATCATCAGGCCGGCGTGGTTGTAGTAGCGCACCGAAAGGGTGAAATTGAAGAAGGCATAGAAGAAGAGCACCGACAGGGCCAACAGCTTGAAGGCCCACAGGGTGGCGCTGGTATGCCCGAAGACGTTCAGGCTATGGGAAACATCCCCGGTGATATCCGGACGGAAAGCGGCGGCCAGCAGGCCCAGGCTGATGATCACGGCCGTGGAGGCCAGGAACGTGGAGGCCATCACCCAGTTGCGCAAGGTCTGCACGGCCAGAAGATCCCGGTTCTGCGCCATGACGCTGCTCACCCAGGCGCGCCGGGCGTGATTGGTGACGCCCATGGCTGTGGTCAGCGGCCGGCGCCGCACCTGGCGGTAGAGGGCCGCGTGGTAGATCACCATGAGCAGCAGCACCGCGGAGCTCAGGACGATTTCGGTGACGATCGGGCTCAGGGCGGCGGGCATGCTTCCCTTTCTTGCGCACCCCCGGGCAAGGCCGCCAGCAGGGCGCGTGCCTGGTCCAGGAAGACATCCGCTTCGCAGGCGGCGAAGAGCCGGACGCCGGCCGCCGCGTGTTCCCGCGCCGGCGCGACCGCCTTGCGGGCCTTCCAGAGCAGGGCCAGATCGAGGTGCGCCTGCCCGGCGATGCCCCGGGCGCCGATCTCTCCGGCCAGACGGAGCGCCTCCTCCAGGTAGTGCTCGGCCATCCGCCCGGCCTTGGGCAAGGCCACCGCCAGGAAGGCCAGGTTGCGCAGCACCTGGGGCAGGCTGAAGGCCCCCTGGCGCAGGGCGATTTGCAGGTAGACCTTGCCCAGCAGGTACTCGAAGGTCAGGAAGTGGTATCGCTTGCCCCCGGCCCGGAAAGCCTCCATGTGCCGGCGGATGGCGCGCACGCCCGCGCCCACCTCCCCCTTGGCCAGGCCCACCAGGGCGGAAAGCGCCTGGGCGGAGGACCCCAGGTATTCGTAGCCGTGGGCGCCGGCAAAGCGCACGATTTCCTCGAGAGTGGTCTCCGCCTCCGCGATCTGACCGTTGGAGAGGTAGGTGTAGCCCAGGAGGAACTTGGAATTCAGGGAGTGCACCAGGCCCACCGAGGCCCGCACGGCTTTCCGGCAGTAGTCGATGGTCTGGTGGTAGTCGCCGGCGGCAAAGCGTCCCATGGCGCACACCAGGTATCCGTCGGAAGTGCTGCGGATGTCGCCGCCCTCTTCACCGAAAGCCAGGAGTTGCCTGCCGATGTCCCGGCAGTGGCGGGCCTCGCCCCGGAACCAATGGGCCACCCCCAGGCCGGTGAGGTTGATCCGCAGGAGTTCCTGGTCCGCCTCCATTCCCTGGCAGGCCTCCCGGGCGTTGGCCGCGTGCCGCACCGCCTCCTCCAGCCGGCCCAGGTCGGTGCAGGTCCAGATGAGGCAGCCGCTGGCGTAGGCCAGGGCCCGCCGGTCCCCGCAGCTGCGGGCCAGGGCCAGGGCCTTGGTGAGTTGCGCATGGGACTCTTCCAGGGCTTCCCGGCGCTGGAGGGCCCACCCCATGCAGCAGCAGTACATGGCCAGCTGCGAAGGCTCGGCGACCTTCTCGGCCAGGGGTGCGTGCTCCCGCAGCAGGGCGATCATGGCGGTGAAGAGCCCCCGGACGTTGTAGACGAAAAACCAGCGGATCAGGATGTCCACCAGCAGGCGATCCTCTTCCGGGCTGCGGCCGGTCTTCGCCGCGAGCAAGGCGAAGGCGTCCTGGAAGTAGGCATGGGCTTCTTCCACGGCACAGCGCCGCAAGCTCTTCTCCCCGGATTTCACCAGGTAGTCCACCGCCTTCGGCACCACGCGCCCCACGGAGAAATGGAAGGCCAGGGTTTCGAAAAACCCGCTCAGGCGGTTGGCGAAGCGCACTTCCATGGCCAGGGCGATCTTCTCGTGAATCCGTTCCCGGTCCCCGCGCAGGATGCCGCCGTAGACCACCTCCTGCACCACGGCGTGCTTGAAGGCCAGGACGCCTTCCGCACGCTCTCCGCGCGGCCGGAGCATGTCCAGGCGCTCCAGGGCGGAAAGGCTCTGTTCCAGGGCCTGGGGGGCGGCGGTGACGGCCTTGAGAATGTCGACGTGCAACACCCGCCCGATCACCGCGGCTTCCTGCAGCGTCTGCTTGGCCTCGGCCGGCAGGTGGTCCAGGCGCCCGGCGATCACCCCGTGGATGGTGGCGGAAAAATCGGAAGCCTCCAGGGCGCCCTGCAGCCGCCAGGCCGAACCCGACTGGACCAGGCGCCTCCGCTCGATGAGGGCGTTGATCACCTCTTCCAGGAAAAACGGGTTGCCCCCGACCTTCTCCTGGAGGATCTTCTGCAGCGCCGCCGGCACCACCTGGGCCTGCAGGAGCGCGCGCACCATGCTCAGGGTCTCGTCCGGCGACAAGTCGCCCAGCTCGATTTCCACCTGGTCCAGGCGCGGGCCGTCGGACGCCGGGCCTCCCAGGAGATTGAAAATCGGGCGGTAACTGCAGAGGAACAGCACCGGATAAGGGGTCTGGCGGACCACCACCCGCAGCAGCTCGATGAAGGACGGGTCGGCCCAGTGGAGATCTTCGAAACACACCACGGTGGGCGCCTGAAGCGCCAGGGCGCCCAGCACCGCCTGCACGGCATGGTAGAGCTTGGCCTTCCAGTTCTCGGGGCTGATTCCCGTGGGCTCATCGTAGTGCAGGGTGTACAGGCTGGCCAGATAGGGCAGGACATCCGGCGAATCCCCCACTATGGGCCCCAGGCGGGCCTCCACCCGGGCCCGCACGGTTTCCGGGGAATCGCCCTCCTCGATACGGCAGGCCAGCTTCAACAGCTCGATGAGCGGGAAATAGGGGATGTTGCGCGCGTAAGGGTAGGCCTGCCCCTCCAGCCACTGGATTTCGCCGGGGACCAGGCCGTCCTTGAATTCCTCGATGAGGCGGCTCTTGCCCGTGCCGGCCGCGCCGCGGATGCACACCAGCGCCCCCTGCCCCTGACGCAGGCGCTCGGCCGCCTGGCGCAGGCGGGCCAGCTCCACGGTGCGCCCCACCAGTTCCGCCCGCCGGCCGTGAAGGCGACGGACCTTGCGGGGCTGGCCCTTGGGGGCCACCACCCGGTAGACGGGCAGCGGGGACGACTTCCCTTTGACCTCCACCGGCGCCAGGGCCTCGAAATTGAATCCGCCCTGGGCCTGGAGGAAGGTGTCCTGCCCCACGAGGATCTCCCCCGGCCGGCTGGCCCCGCACAGGCGGGCCGCCAGATTGACCGGCTCCCCGGCGATGCCGTGGGTGCCCTGGGCGAGGTTCACTTCCCCGATGACCACCATCCCCGAGTAGATCCCGGAGTGCATGGTCAGGGGGCGCCCCAGACGCTCCTGGTAGAAGGGGCTCAAATCCTCCACCTGGCGGTGGATCTCCCGGGCGGCGTGAATGGCCCGCAGGGGATCGTCCTCGAAAGTGCGGGTGGCGCCGAAAACGGCCATGATGGCGTCTCCGACGTACTTCTCGATGAAGCCCTCGTACTTCACCACCACTTGGGCGATGCGCCCGAACACCCGGGTCAGCGCTTCCTTGAGCTCCTCGGGGTCCAGCCGCTCCGACATGGACGTGTAGCCGGAAAGATCGGAGAAGAGCACGGTCACATGCTTG
Source organism: Desulfobacteraceae bacterium UBA5852 (assembly GCA_002432195.1). Lineage (GTDB taxonomy): Bacteria > Desulfobacterota > Desulfobacteria > Desulfobacterales > UBA5852 > UBA5852. The sequence goes on along the minus strand of DJGG01000233.1, from coordinate 6,597 downwards.
CGCTCCCCCCGCACCGTGGGGGAGGGGGCGGCGGGAGGACCGGTCGCCGGAATCGCCGGGGAGGCCGGGACGGCGCTTGGGGCCGCCTCGTCCCCCCCGGGGGGCAGAGCCGCGCCGCAGCCCTTGCAGAAGCGGCTGCCGGCGCGGTTGACCTGGCGGCAGGCGGGACAGACGGCCTCCAGCCGACCACCGCAGGCGTTGCAGTAGCTGGCGTCCTCGTCGTTGGCGCATCGGCAATGGGGGCACTGCATGGCACACCGTCCGCTTCCTCGGCCGTCGCCATCCGGGGCTGAAAGGGCGGGAGTTTACCGGCGATTCTAACATCAGCACGACGGGTGCTGTCAATCGGGGGTTGCCGTCCCGGCCCGGGAACGAACCGCTGCCGGCGTGCGGAGGGAGGCGAAGGGTATCAGCGGAAGGGAGGGCCAGCACAAAGGGCGCCCCCCGGAGAATCGGGGAAGCGCCCTTGTGTTGGCAAGCCTTGAACGGTCAGGCTAGACGACGGTGACGTTTTCCGCGGCCGGGCCTTTTTTGCCCTGCACGATGTCGAAGGTCACGCGCTCGCCCTCATTGAGCGACTTGAAGCCGGAGGCATTGATGCCCGAGTGATGCACGAAGACATCCGGGCCGCCGTCGGTCTGCTCGATGAAGCCGTAGCCTTTGCTGCTGTTGAACCATTTCACGATTCCATTAGCCATTGTGGTGTTCCCCTTTCTAAAAGATTTATCAATTGTTCCATCTGGAGGCCGCCACGCTGGCAATGGAGCTGTCCTTCAGAACGAAACCGGCCCGCCAACCCGAGGCGGGCCCTTCTTGATGTGACTGCACCTTAATCCCTTTCGCGGCCGATGGCAAGCGTTTTCTTTAACCTCCCGCCATTTTCTGGAAAGCGACCCCGGCTCCCCGTTGCCTGGGGCGACGCGCCCTTGCCGGCCAGGCCTCCGCCGGTCAGGCGGCGCAGGCCTCGGCGTGCGCCTTGATCCCCCGCAGCATCTCCCGGGTCAGACCGTGGAGCCGCCGCGGAACCCCCAGCAGGCGCCCAAAGACCATCAGCGGCCCCCGGAAAACCTCCTTGCTGGCAAGTCGCACGCCCCCCTCCACCTCCGTGAACCGGAAGGTATGGGCGGCCCGGATCCCGAAACGCCCTCCCTGCCAGGTCACCTCGTGTTCCGGCACGCAGTGCACGATCTGCGGACGGATTTTGAGGGCCACGAACAGGGGGGCGATCTCGAACTGGAAACAGGTCCCCGTGGCCATGCGGTCGCCTTCCAGGTAGCAGCAGTTGCGGCAAACCGTGTTCCAATCCCGCCAGTCCTCCATGCGGGCGAAGACCCTCCAGACCACCGACATGGGGGCCCGGATCTCGATTTCTTCGCGAATGACCATGGCGACCTTTGACGGTTGGCGGCTTGCAATTGGCGGAAGGTAAGCTCCCGCCCCTGCCGGCGCAAGCCCCCGTTGCCCTCAGGCCTCGCCCTGGCCATCCCAGCAGTGGGTGCAGAGGCGCTCCTTGGGCAGGCCGATGGCGGCCACCAGGTCATCCAGGCGCTGATAGGTCAGGCTGGTCAGGTGCATGCGCCGCCGGATGCCCTCCACCATGGCCGTGTGGCGTTGCGTGCCGTGGGCGGCGTACTCTTCCAGGTACCGGTCGTCCTGGCCCTCCAGCTCCCGGATCACCTGGCGGCCGGCCAGGTCGAGGGTGGAGCGGGAGGTGGAGAAGTTGAGAAACTCGCAGGGATAGACTAGCACCGGGCAGGCGGGCCGCATATGAACCTCCCGGGCCCCGTAGGTGAAGAGCAGCTGGATCGTGTCCTTGAGCTGGGTGCCGCGCACGATGGAGTCCTCGCAGAAGAGCAGCCGCTGGCCCTCGATGAGGCGGCGCACCGGGATCAGCTTCATGCGCGCCACCAGGTCCCGTAAACTCTGGCGCTGGGGCATGAAACTGCGCGGCCAGGTGGGCGTGTACTTCACGAACGGCCGGCGGTAGGGCAGGCACTTGGCGTTGGCGTACCCGATGGCATGCCCGATGCCCGAATCGGGAATCCCGGCCACGCAGTCCGCCTCCACGTCGTCCCGGCGGGCCAGGGCCGCGCCGCAGCGGTTGCGCACCTCCTCCACGTTGAGCCCCTCGTATTCCGAGGCCGGATAGCCGTAGTAGACCCAGAGGAAGGCACAGACCTGCAAGCGCTCCCCGGGAGCCTGGCGGCGCTCCCAACCCTCGGCGGTGAGGAAGATCACTTCGCCGGGCCCCAGGAAATGGGCCGTGTCCATCCCCAGGTTGGGGAAGGCGCAGGTCTCGGAGCTCACCGCCAGGGCTCCTTCCCGGCGGCCCACCACCAGGGGCGTGCGCCCCAGCCGGTCCCGGGCGGCATAGATCCCCTCGTCGGTGAGCACCAGGAGCGAGCAGGAGCCGCGCACGGCCTCCTGCACGCGGCGGATGCCGTTCTCGAAGCTGTCCTCCTCGCAGATGAGCATGGCCACGGCCTCGGTGGGGTTGATCACCCCGTCGGCGGTGTCGGAAAAATAGCTCCGGCGGCGGAAGGCCCGCCGCACCAGGTCGTCCAGGTTGGTGATCCTGCCCACGGTGACGATGCCGAAGGTGCCCAGGTGCGAGCCGATGATCAGGGGCTGGGGGTCGGTGTCGCTGATCACCCCGATGCCCAGGCGCCCCTGGAAGCGCTCCAGCTCGGCCTCGAACTTGGTGCGGAAATAGCTGTTCTCGATGTTGTGGATGGCCCGCTGCAGGCCGTGGGAATTGCGCACCGCCAGCCCTCCGCGGCGGGTGCCTAGGTGGGAGTGGTAATCGGTGCCGTAGTAGAGATCGGAGACGCAGTCCTCCCGGGATGCCACGCCGAACAGGCCGCCCATGAAAACTCCTTTCGCGATGCAGGCATTGATGACCCGGCCAGGGGCGGCGCCGGCGTGGCCCCCGCCCCTCGCGCGTCAGCGGATTTCCGCGTGATAGCGCTGGAGGGAGCGCACCCGTGGGGCCCCCTCCCGCCGGGCGGCGATCCCCTTGGCCGCCGCGATGGCCGCCGCCGTGGTGGTGATATAGGGCACCTTGTACTTGATGGCCGCCTTGCGGATGTCCGAGCTGTCGGCCGCGCTGCGCCGCCCGCTGGGGGTGTTCACCAGCAGCTGGATGTCGCCGCACTTGAGCACGTCCACCAGGTGGGGCCGCCCCAGGTCCAGCTTGGAGACCGGGATGGTTTCGATGCCCCGCTCCTGGAGAAACGCGTGGGTCCCCTTGGTGGCCATGATCCGGAAGCCCAGGTCCCGGAAGCGCCGCACGGGCTCCAGGGCGGCCAGCTTGTCCCGGTCGGCGATGGTGAAGAGCACCGTTCCCTCCAGGGGCAGGGTGGCCTGGGCGGCTTCCTGGGCCTTGAAAAAAGCCCGCCCGAAGGAGTGGGAAAGCCCCAGCACTTCGCCGGTGGAACGCATTTCCGGCCCCAGCAGAGGGTCCACCTCGGGGAACATGTTGAAGGGGAAGACCGACTCCTTGACCCCGTAATGGGGGATCTGACGCTCCCGCAGCTCCAGGCTGGCGATGCTCCGGCCCAGGATCACCTGGGTGGCCAGCCGCGCCATGGACAGGCCGCAGACCTTGGAGACGATGGGCACCGTGCGGGAGGCGCGGGGATTGGCCTCCAGCACGTAGACGGCGTTCTCGTAGATGGCGTACTGCATGTTCATCAGCCCCACCACCCCCAGCTCCACGGCGATCCGGCGGGTGTATTCCCGGATGGTGTCGACGTGCTTGGGGGCCAGGCTGATGGGGGGGATCACGCAGGCCGAGTCCCCCGAGTGGATGCCGGCCAGCTCGATGTGCTCCATCACAGCGGGCACGAAGGCATCCCGGCCGTCGGCGATGGCGTCGGCCTCCACCTCGATGGCGTTGTCCAGGAACTTGTCGATGAGCACGGGCCGTTCGGGGGAAAGCTCCACGGCGGCCCCGATGTAGTGCTCCAGCATGGCATCGTCGTGGACGATCTCCATGCCGCGGCCCCCCAGCACGTAGGACGGCCGCACCATCAGGGGGTAGCCGATGCGCGCGGCGATCTCCCGGGCCTCGGCGAGGCTGCCGGCCATGCCCGACTCGGCCATGGGGATCCCCAGGCGCAGCATGATCTGGCGGAAGCGGTCCCGGTCCTCGGCCAGATCGATGGTCTCCGGCGTGGTCCCCAGGATGGGCACCCCGGCCTCGGCCAGCTCGCGCGCGATGTTCAGGGGCGTCTGGCCGCCGAACTGCACGATGACCCCCAGGGGTTTCTCCTTGGCATAGATGGACAGCACGTCCTCCACGGTGAGGGGCTCGAAGTAGAGCTTGTCGGAGGTGTCGTAATCCGTGGAAACGGTCTCCGGGTTGCAGTTCACCATGATGGATTCCAGGCCCGCCTCCCGGATGGCCATGGCTGCGTGCACGCAACAGTAGTCGAACTCGATGCCCTGGCCGATGCGGTTGGGGCCGCCCCCCAGCACCATGATCTTCTTGCGCACGCTCACCGGCACCCGGTCGGGCGCATTATAGGTGGAGTAGTAATAGGCGGCCTCCTGCACCCCGCTGACGGGCACCGGTTCCCAGGCCTCGGCCATCCCCAGGGCCAGCCGCCGTTCGCGGATCCGGGCTTCGGGGACCTCCAGCAGCTTGGCCAGGTAGCGGTCGGCGAAGCCGTCCCGTTTGGCCCGGGACAGCAGCGCGTCGGGCAGGTCGCCGCCCCGGTGGGTCAGGATCTCCTCCTCCAGCTCCACCAGCTCCCGCATCTGCTGAATGAACCAGGCCTTGATGTGCGTCAGAGCGTGGAGCGCCTCGACGGAGGCCCCCTTGCGCAGGGCTTCGTACATCTGGAACTGGCGCTCGCTGGAGGGGAAGGCCAGGCGCTTGAGGAGCTCCTCGAGGGACACCCTGTTGAAATCCTTGGCGAAGCCAAGTCCGTAGCGGTTGATTTCGAGGCTGCGGATGGCCTTCTGGAAGGCCTCCTTGTAGGTGCGGCCGATGCTCATGACCTCGCCCACGGCCCGCATCTGGGTCCCCAGGCGGTCCTGGATGCCCGGGAACTTCTCGAAGGCCCAGCGGGCGAATTTCACCACCACGTAGTCCCCCGAGGGGGTGTACTTCTCCAGGGTGCCGTCGCGCCAGTAGGGGATCTCGTCCAGGGTCAGGCCCCCGGCCAGCAGGGCCGAGACCCGCGCGATGGGGAAGCCCGTGGCCTTGGAGGCCAACGCCGAGGAGCGCGACGTGCGGGGGTTGATCTCGATGACCACCACCCGGCCGGTCTTGGGGTCGTGGGCGAACTGGATGTTGGTGCCGCCGATGACCTCGATAGCCTCCACGATGGCATACGAGTAATCCTGCAGGCGCTGCTGCAGGGCGGCATCGATGGTGAGCATGGGGGCCGTGCAGTAGCTATCGCCGGTGTGCACCCCCATGGCGTCCACGTTTTCGATGAAGCAGACCGTGATCATCTGGTTCTTGGCGTCCCGCACGACCTCCAGCTCCAGCTCCTCCCAACCCAGCACGGACTCCTCCACCAGGATCTGGTGGATCAGGCTGGCCGCCAGCCCCCGGGCGGCAACGGTGCGCAGCTCCTCCCCGTTGTAGACCAGCCCGCCGCCGGTGCCCCCCATGGTGTAGGCCGGCCGGATCACCACCGGATAGCCCAGCTCCTCAGCCACCTGTTCGGCATCCTCCACCGTGGTGACCGCCCGGCTGAGGGGCATCTCGATGCCCAGCCGGGTCATGGTCTCCTTGAAGGCCGTGCGGTCCTCCCCGCGCTGGATGGCCTCCACGTTGACCCCGATCATCTGGACCCCGTACTGCTCCAGCACCCCGGCGCGGTGCAGCTCCGAGGAGAGGTTCAGTCCCGATTGGCCCCCCAGGTTGGGCAGGAGGGCGTCCGGCCGCTCGGTGGCGATGATCTCGGTCAGGACCTTCAGGTTGAGGGGTTCCACGTAGGTGGCGTCCGCCATGCCCGGGTCGGTCATGATGGTGGCCGGGTTGGAGTTCACCAGCACGATCTCATAGCCCAGGGAGCGCAGGGCCTTGCAGGCCTGGGTGCCGGAATAGTCGAACTCGCAGGCCTGGCCGATGACGATGGGGCCGGAGCCGATGATCATGATCTTGTGGATGTCGTTGCGCCGGGGCATGCATTCTCCTTCGGGTTGGTTTGAGGGGGCGGCGGCCCCCGCCGCAGGTCGTGTGGTGAAACTGAATACCGCCTGCTAAATGAAGCCGGGCTGAAAATCAAGGGGCAATACGGGTTACCGGAAACGGCGCGGGGGTCGTGCCCCGGAAGCGGGCGACCCGTTTTCCGCGATGGGGGCGGAGGATGCCGCAATTCGGATGCAATGCGCCCATCGATGGCCCCTGGATCCGCTTCTGGGCCGCCGCCGCCAGGATCAGGATCAGGGGGATGGTGACGGCCGGATGGGCCGGCAGCAGCTTGTTGCGCATGCCTCGGATGCGCCCCGCGGGCATCGAGGATCTCCCTGGCTGGCGGGGCGCCTGGCCGGCCCCGTGTGCCTGGTCGGCCAGAGGGGCCACGCACCTTTGCATGGGCATTTAGCAGAAGCCGGGCGCTTAGCAGGCTGTGGATAAAC
>DJGG01000098.1 GCA_002432195.1 Desulfobacteraceae bacterium UBA5852 | reverse complement strand
GTGTCCTTTCGGCGCACCTGCAAAATCTGAAATTTTGAAGGCGACCCGCGACCATGGGGCCGGGGATCAGATGGGTTGGGGGGCCACCTGTTTGGCGAGCGTGTCCCGGTAGTTCCAGGGCATCCAATCGGTCGGATGCGCGGCGAGTTCATCCGCATGTTTGTTCAGTTCCGTCAGGTACTCAAAGGGATTGACGCCGTTCAGTTCGCACGTGTGAATCAAGCTCATGAACAGGTCCCCCACATGAGCCCCGTGTTCGGTCTTGTAGAAGTAGGCATTCTTGCGGTGCAAGATCGCTTTCTTGAGGGCCTGTTCACAGAGGTTGTTGTCTAAGGGGGCCCCGGGATGGCGGAGGAAAAGAGTCAGCTTGTCCCAGTGCTTACGCATATAGCCGATCGCCTCACCCAGGCCACTGTTGGGCTCGACTCTTCTTTTCTCAATCTGGGCCGCCAACCACGCCTTGAGGTCGTCCATCTTGGGACCGCTTTGGGCTTTGTGGAAGGCCAGCCGCTGTTCGGGTGACATGTCCTGGTCCTTCGCCACGGCATCGTTCGTATAAACAACCTTGAGGATCTTGAGGACGTAGAGACACTCATCCGGAAAGTTCACCGCCACATCGACAAACTGCCGCCGTCCGTGGGTTAGGCAGTTGGCCACGATCGTCTGAAGCTCTTTGGGCATGTTACGCGACAAGGCATCGCACATCTGGATGGGGCGGTCCAGTTCGCAGACGCGTTGCTTCAGGAGGGCCGCCAGGTTTTCCCCGGCGTGCCGATGCCCCGTGACGAACAACGCGATCCGGCGACCATCGACCACCGAGATAATACCGGAAGTGAACACACCCTTGCGGTCAGGGGCCGATGACGTATCCGGCTTGATCGGCTTGGCGTCCGGATCGCAGAGCGTCATGACTTTCATGCCCGTATCGTCATTATAGAGGATCTGGCCCTGCGCGGCCTGGCGCGTCATCTCCTCCAGGGCCGGTCCGATCCGGCCGGCGCTGTGGTCTACAATCTCCCATTGCGTCGCCGCCGGTAGCGGGATGCCCAGGCTGCCCTGGAGCCGTTCGAGGCGATTGAACGGAAGCCCACTGCCATACTTCAGCAGTGCGATCATGCTCGCCGACTCGGCGTCATACTTGTCCGCTCCCACACCCGGCGGAGCTTCGGCCGTGAAGATCTCGCCGCACAAGTGGCACCGCAACTTCTGTAACTCGTAGACGGTGGCTCCCAAAGGAGCCTGGCCGCGGATTCGCACGAGACGGCCCGGTTCGACACTCTCATAGACCGTGCCCTTCTGACAGCGCGGGCAGGCATCGCCGGGCTTGAGCGAGGCGTGCAGCACACAGACCTTCTCGGCGCCGACATAGGATTCAGCGCCGTTGCGGCCGTGGCCCTGGGGCTTCGGGTGGGTCTCTGGCTCCTGGCCCTGCGCCGCAGCGTCCGCCGGCTTGTCTTCTTTGCCGGCCTCGTCCAGAATCTTCTTCATCACCTTTTTCGTTGTCTCCGTCGTGGCCCCGAACAGCAGTTGCTTGAGCCGTTGGATCGACACCCGTTTCTTCTCCAGCTCCTGAGTCAGGAATACCAGCGTCTCGATCACGGCGTGCAGCTTGGCGTATTCCTCTTCGCTCATCGGGGTCGTCTTCGCACGTTCCAGGATCGCCTCCAACTCGCTTTGATCCAGATCGATCCGCTCGGCCGGGCCGTCGGCCTCGGGCTGGGCCGGCAAGGGATGCAGCCGCTGGCAGGCTTTCTTGATCTTCCGAAGATTGCCCATCGTTCACCCCACACGGTGTTGGAACCACCGAAAAACGCGACAGGCATATTATCGGACATATGCAGACTTGGGCTTCAATCATTTCGGAGGGAGCGGACCGATCCGCTCGGCCGGCTCAGCGTCCACCCGACGCCACGCCGGAGCACCCTCGGCCATGGTCGGATCGCCGGCGGAGAGCAGCACCGCCAGCTGATGGGCTTGGAGACGCTCGGTGACCTCAGAGCGGCTCTGGGACCACCATGGGAATCGCCCCTTCGACAGTCGCTTTTGGCACAGCCAGAATCCCTGCCCATCATAGACCAGGATCTTGATCGCCTGACGGCGGCGGTTGCAAAAGACGAAGACGTAGCCGCTAAAGGGATCGCTCCGCAACGTTCCGCGACACAGGGCCGCCAGACCGTCGATCCCCTTACGAAAGTCCGCTGGTTCGACCGCCACCAGGATCCGCATCTGAGGCGTCACCTGGATCATGTGCGGCCGTTCCGAAACGCTGAGGCGAACGAGGCCAGGTCTGCCATACCGATGCCCTTGATATGCATCCGCACCGTTGTGCCGCTTCCATCGTCCACCTCGATCGTACAGGCGAGGGAGGACGCGGCGATCGGGCTGGGAAGAAACTCCACGAACTCACAGGGAGTCTCTTGGGCTTTTGATACGCCGACGACCGGTGCCTCGATTCGCCTCTTGAGTGAGTAGTACTTGAGGCCCAATGCGCTGGCGGTCCTGTTCAGCCCGTGTTGGCGGCCGAGGGTCACGGCTTTCCGCCAGAGCTCCTCGGGCAGCCGGGTATGGGGGCGGTGTTGACGCCGCCAACGATCAAACTGGCGACGTGCGGTACGCAAGGCCATCGGAAGGTTTGTTGCTTCGCTCGTGCGCATCGATTGTTCTCCCGCAAATCGGTTTTGCCGGCCCGCCCGACGCCCCGTTCCATGAGTCGTCGATCAAGCGAAATCCACCGGCTGCAATCGAAGATACTGATCCGCACGGACTATTTCATGCAGCCCTGCCGAAAGGACACGGAGAAACCAAGTACTTCGTGAGCAATGCCCCGCCGCA
>DJGG01000223.1 GCA_002432195.1 Desulfobacteraceae bacterium UBA5852 | reverse complement strand
GGCCCATGGCCGCCGCCGAAAAGCAGGGAGCCGATGAGCCCGCCCATGAGGAAGCCGCCCAGCATGCCGCCCCCACGGCCCACGGGCGAGAGGGGCATGCCGCCGGCGGGTTTGGCTTGGGCGGTCGGGCCGGGGTTGGTTTGGGTGGCGGTGTCGCGCTGGGTCGGGGCGGGGGCGCTGCGCTGGTAGCTGGGCTTGCTGCCGAAGGAGCGGCCGCGGCCGAGGCGGGCCGCCTCCGCCGTGTCGTGCCCCAGGTAGAGCAGGCCGAGGGTCAGGCAGACAAGCAGCCGCAGGGGAAATCGCGTGGTGGCCTTCATGGATTCACGAAACCTCATGGGTTGAAGCGTTGACGGTCCTGTCGCGCAAACGCGCCTTGCGGATTGCCGAGATGCAAAAAAAAGGCCTTTTCCAGCGGCGTGCGCTTGTACCGCGGGAAAAGGTCTTACAGGCTGATCGTGGCCAGGGCCCCGCCGGCGGATGCTCCCCGGCATCCGCGGGCGGATGGCCNNTACCCGTTGCCGCCGGCCTCCCCACCACGGCCGGCAGGATAGGGAAAACGGCCGGGTTTTGTCAACACAAAGCGGTCCGTGGGCGTTCCGCCCCCCCCGGCGGGCACCGGCAGGTGACGGGCGGTGGGCGGCATCCCCGGGGAGGCCCTGGACGGCCTCAACTCCTGCCGCCAAACGGCCGATATGGCACCCAAGGCCCTGCCGTGCAGGGCCTCCGCCCGACCCACCGGAAACCCCGGAGAAGGATCACGTGAAGCGTCTCGATCGATGGTGTATCGCCGTGGCCGGATTTGCCCCGTGGGGGCACCGGCCGGCACCGCCCCAGGGCGTGTCGGCGGTTCCGCCTGCCAGGGGAAGGTCCTTTGAAATCCGGAGGCGTCGGCGGCCCGGGGGTTTCGCGGCCGCCCTCCTGGTAGGACTGGTGACGGCGCTGTCCCTGATGACGGGACCGCGCCCCGTCCGGGCCGAGGAGACGCTCCGCCTGTTCCGTCTGGGCACGGGAGGGCTCACCGGGGTCTACTACCCCATCGGGCAATCGCTCGCCCGCGGGTTGACCGCCGCGGCCGGGGAGCACTCGTCGGCCCCCGAGGGGGAGTCCGGCATACCCGGTTATATCGGCGTGGCGCAGATCTCCTCCGGTTCCGTGGAAAATGCCCGCGCGGTCACCCGGGGGGACATCGAAGCCGGCCTGGTCCAGGCGGACGTGGCCGCCCAGGCGTATGCGGGCAAAGCGGCTTTCGCCGGCGAGGCGACGGCCCGCTCCATCCGCGCGGTGGCCAGCCTCTACCCGGAAAGGCTGCAGATCGTGACCCGTCGGGATGCCGGGATCCGGAGTATCGGCGACTTCCGCGGGTGGCGCATCTCCATCGACGAGGTCGGCTCCGGCACCCTGGCCGTCATGCGCATCGTGCTGGCGGCCCACGGGATGACCGAGGCCGATTTTTCGCCGGTTTACCTCAAGCCCATGTTCACCCAGGAAAAAATGAGCCGGGGCGACGTGCAGGGTTTTGCCATGATGGCCGGCACCCCCATGGAAGCCTTCACCCGGCTGTCGGCCGTCGGCCTGTACCTCGTGCCCATTCCCCCCGCCATCGCTGCCCGGATCCACGCGCAATTCCCCTATCTCGTGCCGGCGGTCATTCCCGCAGGCGTCTATGCGGACATTCCCGCGACGCCCACGCTCCAGGTGCATGCCCTGCTGGTGGTGCGCGCGGCCCTCGACGAGGACCTCGTCTACCGGGCGACCGCCGCCCTCTGGAGCCGGCGGACGGCCGCACTGCTCGCGGCGGGCCATCCCCAGGGCCGGTCCATCGCCCCCGCCTCCGCCCTGACGGGGGTCTCGATACCGCTGCACCCCGGGGCGGAACGCTTTTACCGCCGCATCGGCGTGAGGCACTAGCGGGCCATGCGCATGCAACACCTATCCCCGGCCGCGCGCACGTTGCCCTGGGTGGGCCTCGCCCTCGTGGCGCTCGTGGTGGCGGCCACCGGCATCCTGACCAACGTCACCCTGCGCTCGGTGGAAAAGACCCTGCCCAACGAGCTCCTGCGCGAGCTCAGCGATCTGTCCATCGTCTTCGAGCACCTGCACGAGGCCGCATCCATGGCCGAGGTCACCCGGGCCGCACCCACGGCGGACCACCTTGCCCGGCTGCGCGCCAAGGTGGAGACGGTCAGGCGCCTGATCGTCGATCTGCGCGAGACCTACGTCTTCGATAACATGGTGCAAGCCTCCGATTTCCACGCCGCCGTCGCCCCGGCCGTCGCCGACGCCGACATCTGGCTGGCCGAGGGCGTATCCGGTTTCGATCCCGCATCGGAGGCCACCATCGCCATCGTGCGCTCCCGGATCGCCGCGGCCACGGAGAAAGCCAGGGCCCTGAACCACGCCTCCCGCCGCAGCGCCCAGGAGATCCTCGACCGGCAGCGCAGCCGGCTCGATCATTTCCTCATCGGCGTCAACCTGCTGTTTGCCGCCGCTTTCGGCCTCGCGGTGTTTCTGGTCTTCCTGCGCGTCCGCCAGCAGGAGCTCCGGGCCCGGGAGCTGGCTAGTCTCCAGGCCCTGCGGCAGGCCCAGCAGTGCCTGGAGGAAAGCGAGGAACTCCACCGCAAGCTGATATCCACCCTGCCGGACGTGGTCATCCGCACCCAGCTGGACGGCACCATTGTGTACGTCAACGAGATCGGCCTGCAATCGGGCGGCTACACGGCTTCCGATCTCCTGGGGCGCAACATGCTCGCCTTCGTCGCCCCGGAGGACCGGGAGCGGGCGCTGGCCAACGCGCTGCGCATGCCGGAAGGCCCCTTGGGGCCGAAGGAATACGACCTGGTCATGAAGGACGGCAGCCGCCGGCGCTTCGAGGTCAACGGCGACGTGCTGCGCCACCCGGACGGCACGCCCTATGGCCTCGTGAACGCCTGCCGCGACATCAGCGAGCGCCACCGCATGCTGCAGGCGCACCAGGAACTCCAGGATCGGCTGCACCGTGCGGAGAAAATGGAGGCCCTGGGGGTGCTGGCCGGCGGGGTGGCCCACGACATGAACAACGTGCTGGGCGCCCTGGTGGGGTATTCGGAGTTGATGCTGCTGGAGATTCCCGATGGGCACCCCCTGCACCGGCACGTGCGCTACATCCTGGAATCCGGGCAGCGCGGCGCGGCCATCGTCCAGGACCTGCTGACCCTGGCGCGGCGGGGAACGGCGGTCTCCGAGGTGGTCCACCTGAACCGCGTGATCGGCGACAGCCTGGAAACCCCCGAAATCCGGCAGCTGTGCGCGGCCTTTCCCCAGGTGCGCCTGGTCACCGATCTGGACCCGCAGCTGCTGCCCATCAAGGGGTCCCCCGTGCACCTGTCCAAGACCGTCACGAACCTGGTGCTCAATGCCGTGGAGGCCATGGACGGCCGCGGGCAGGTGACCCTCAGGACCGAGAACCGCCACCTGGACGGGCCCATGAGCGGCTACGAGACCATGGGGGCGGGGGACTACGTGGTGGTCAGCGTCGCGGACACCGGCCCGGGAATCGCCCCGGCGGACCTCGCGAAGATCTTCGAGCCCTTCTACTCCAAGAAGGTCATGGGGCGCAGCGGCACGGGGCTGGGGCTGGCCGTGGTGTGGGGCACCGTCAAGGACCACAACGGCTGCGTGGACGTGCAGAGCCAGGCCGGCCGGGGCGCGACCTTCACGCTCTTTTTCCCGGCCACCCGGGAAGCGGAAAAATGCCCGCTGGCGACGATCCCCGCGGAGAGCTATGCCGGAGGGGGCGAATCCATTCTCGTGGTGGACGACGAGCC
>DJGG01000073.1:34947-49274 GCA_002432195.1 Desulfobacteraceae bacterium UBA5852 | reverse complement strand
TGGTCTTGCCGCCGCCGTTGGGCCCGATCATGGCCATGAAGTCCCCCGGCTGCACGGTCAGGTTCACCTCCAGCAACGCCGGCTGCCCGTTGTAGGCGAAGCGGACATCCTGGACTTCTACCAGGGGCGCAGTCATTTCATCCTACCTCGCGGCTTCCCGGAAGGCCGCCGCCACGCCGCGGAGGTTGCCTTCCCAATCTTCGGCCAGGGGATCGGCCGCCACCACCCGTCCACCGATCTCCCGGGCCACCATGGCGGCCGACTTGCCGGAGAACTGGGGTTGGACGAAGACCACCCGGATGTCCCTGGCTTTTGCGTAGGCGATGAGCTCTTGAAGTTGGGCCGGCTTGGGATCCTTGCCTTCGATCTCAATGGGCACCTGCACCAGGCCGTAAGCCTGGGCGAAATACCCCCAGGCAGGATGGAACACCATGAACCGGGCCCCCGGCCGACCGGCAAACAGGCTGCGCAGATGGGCGTCGAGGCCTTCCAGCCGTGCCCGGAAGGCCTCGAAGTTGGCCTGGTAGGCGTCCCCGTGAGCCGGATCGATCGTCTGCAGGGCCTCGAGGATCGCGCGCCCCTGGACCAACACCAGGGGCGGCGCCAGCCAGACGTGCGGGTCGAGGCCCTCACCATGATCATGGTCCTTGCCGACAGGGGGTGAGGCCGACGCCGACGGGTGGCCCTCCGGTTCGTGATCATGGTGGGCGGGCATGGGAACCTTGTCGATCCCGCGGTCGGTGTGCACCACCCGCAGGGCCGGGTTGGCGGCGGTGATGCGGGGCAGCCAGGCGTCCTCGAAGGGCGCCCCCACGGCGAAATAGGCCGCCGCGTCCGCCAATGCGGCCATCTGCCGGGGCTTGGGTTCGTACGTGTGGGGACCGGCGCCGGGGGCCACCATCACGGACACCGCCACCCGGTCGCCGCCGATCTGCTCCACGAAAAATTTCTGCGGCAGGATGCTGACAAAAACCTTCATGGGCGTCGCCGCGGAGACCGTGCCGGCCAGGGAACCCAGCGCCACCGCGATCATCCACCCCAAGCGGAACTGCGGACAGTGCATGGAAGAGCCTCCGGTGGGACAAGCGGTGCCGGGAAAGGAAGGGGGCCGTGTGCAAAATGTTTGCTCCCCCGGGAACAAGCCATAATTATGTATATGTTCTATAATACTACTAATTATTTTTTCGTCAGGGATGCAAATATATTGCACGGTGGGGGGTCTGTCAACGGGTGGACATTCGGACTTGCCGCCCGGCGCAAACGCAACCGCCGGCGACCTGTTCAGGCCTGCCGGCGGTGCGGATGGTTGCGTCGCAGGTCGGTTGCCGGCCGTTGCCCCGCGGTCGATCGTGACGCCCGACGGGGCATCCTCACCTAACAGGCTGTGGATAAACTGCGTCTCAGGCCGAAATGTCCCGCCGACGGCGGGATTGCGGCCTTCGGGAAAATGCTCACAACCATCCCGCTACGGCGGGATTGCTCCGCTTCTCCCATCAGGCCGCGCCTTGCCTTTCGGCCTGATGCTTGTTTATCCACAGCCTGCCAAGGGGGGGCGGCCGGTTTCTCAGGCGCCTTCCTTGATCTTCTCGGTCAGCTCCGGGATGAATTCCAGCACGTCCGCCACGATTCCCACGTCGGCCACCTGGAAGATGGGCGCCTTGGGGTTCTTGTTGATGGCCACGATGAACGGGTTGCCCTTGATACCGCCCATGTGCTGGAAGGACCCGCTGATGCCGCAGGCCATATACACCTTGGGCTTGACGGTCTGGCCGGAGGTACCCACCTGGCGGGCCTTCTCCAGCCACTTGGCGTCCACGATGGGCCGGGAGCACGATACGTCGGCCCCCATGGCCTTGGCCAGCTCGAAGGCGATCGCCAGGTTGTCCTGCTCCTCGAAGCCGCGTCCACAGGAAACCAGGACCTCGCTCTTGGTGATGTCCACGTCGCCCACCTCGGCCGCCACCACCTCGATGAAATCGCGTCGCCCCGCGAGATCCTCCACCGCACCCGACTTGTCGGCCACCTGCCCGCCGGCGGCGGCCTCTTCCTTGGCCTGGAAGGATCCCGGCCGGGCGGTGATCACGGCGCCGGTGGACAGGTCCACGGTCACGTGGGAGTGGACCGCGCCGCCGAATTCCTGGCGCACGGCCTTGAGCAGGCCGCCGTCGAGGTCCTCGATGTCCACCAGGTCCGATACGAAAGCGGCGTCCATCCGGATGGCCAGCCCCGGCGCCAGATCCATGCCGAAATGCTCGTGGGCCATCAGTACGATGCTGCCGGCCGGCACCAGCTTGACCAGGGCTTTGCGCACCACCTCGGCGTTGGGGTAGGCCAGGGCGGCGTTGTCCACCTTCCAGACCTGGGCGTAGGCGCCGGCGGCCGCCGCGCAGGCGCTGGCCAGTTCGCTGCCCGCCCCCAGGACCAGAGCCGTGGGCGTCGCGCTGGCATCGATTTTCCTGGCGACGGCGAGCAGTTCCCGGGCCGTATCGTCGATCACACCGTTTTTGTGCAGGATATACGCAAAAATCTGAGCCATTACTTGAGCCCTCCTTTGGCCTTCAAGAGTTCGAGCAGTTTGGCGATGATCTCGTCGGTGCTGCCTTCCAGGATTTCGGCTCCCGCGCCCATCTCCGGCACAAAGTAATCCAAGCGCTTGACCTTGGCCGCAGCGGCTCCGACCTTGCCGGCATCGAGCCCCAGGTCGCCCGCGCCCAGGCGGGGGATTTCCACCGAGGCCACCTTGCGGATGCCCCGGATGCCCACATAGCGGGGTTCGTTGATCCCGGTCTGGATGGACAGCACGCAGGGGAGGCTGATGGCGTTCATCTCCTGGTTGCCGCCCTCGATTTCACGCCCCACCTTCAGCTTGCCCTCCCCCACCTCGATGAGATTGACCAGGGAGGCGAAGGGCAGGTCCAGCATGGCCGCCAGCATGCCGCCCACCTGGCCGGCCCCGTCGTCGGCCTGGGCGCCGGTGAGGATCAGGTCGTACTTCCCTTTTTCCACCGCCGCCTTCAGGATCCTGGCCAGCCCCATGCCGTCGGAACCCTCGAAGGCCTCGTCGCAGAGCAGCAACCCCTTGTCGGCCCCCATGGCCATCTCGCGACGCAGCACTTCCTCGGCCTCCTCGTCGCCCACGGTGACCACGGTGACGCTGCCACCGGCGTTCTCCACGATCCGCAAGGCCTCTTCAACCGCGTAGTTGTCCCATTCGTTGACGGAATAGACCAGGTCGTCGCGGTTGATGTCGTTGCCGGCCCGGTTGAGTTCGATCTCGTTTTCCGAGGTGTCCGGCACTCTCTTGACACAAACCAGAATGTCCATGTTCTTCCTCCCTATAAGGTTTGATTGACCATCGCGCTGGAGAATCGGTAGCGTCCCGCATCCGCCGGCGGGGTGCTCGCGGACTTAGTCGACAAGGTGCCCCACAATCAGCTCCGCCAGATCGATGGCCGCCATTTTGCCTTCCAGGCCGGCGACCTTGATGGCATCCTCCATGTTCACCAGGCAGAAGGGACAGGCGGTCACAATGACGTTGGCCCCGGTCTTGGCCGCCATCTGGACGCGCAAGACCCCCATGCGCTGTTCCTCCTCCGGCTCATAGAACAGCATCAGCCCCCCGCCGCCGCAGCAAAAGGACCGATCGCGGCTGCGCAGCATTTCCACGCGCTGCAGACCCGGGATGGCATCCAGGGCCTGGCGCGGATCGTCGTAGAGGTCGTTGTGGCGGCCCAGGTAGCAGGGATCGTGGTAGGTGTAGACCTTGCCGTCCCGTTCGGCCGGCTTCAGGCGCAGACGCCCCTCTTTGACCGCCCTCACGATGACCTGGCTGATGTGCTCCACCGGAGGCAGCCCCTGGTAGTCCTTCTTCAAGGCATTGAAGGCGTGGGGATCGGCGGTGACGATGCGGCGGGCCCCGCTGGCCAGGATGGCCTCCGTGTTGCTCGCCTTGAGGTTCTGAAACAGCATTTCCTCGCCGAAGCGCCGGGCCTCGTGACCGCTGTCCTTCTCGTCCTTGCCCAGGACGCCGAAATCGATTCCGGCGCGGTGCAGCACCCGGGCCGTGGCCTGGGCGATGGCCTGCATGCGATCGTCGTAGGAGGTGATGCTATCCGCGAAATAGAGCGTCTCCGCGGTTTCGCCGGCACTGAAGTCCTTGACGCGGAACTCGGGTGCCAGGGCCTTGGTCCACTCGGCCCGCTTCTTCTCCATCTTGCCCCAGGGGTTGCCGCGCTTCTCCATGGCCCCCAGGGGCTTCTGCAGGGATTGGGGCACATTGCCGCTGTCCACCATGCCGCGCCGCAGGTCGACGATCTTGTCGATGTACTCGATGCCCACGGGGCACTCCTGCTCGCAGGCTCCGCAGGTGGTGCAGGACCAGATCTCATCTTCGCTGTAAACCGTGCCGATGAGCTGGTAGTCCGCCTCCTTGACCACATCGGGATCCAGCAGGGGATAGTTGGCAAATGCGTAGTCACGCCCCTTGATGGAGATGAAACGCGGGGACAGGGGCCGTCCCACGGCGTTGGCGGGGCAATTGTCGGAACAGCGGCCACAGTCGGCACAGGAGTAGAAATCGAGCACGTGCTTCCAGGTGAAGTCCTCGAAGCGCTTGACCCCGAAGGACTCCAGTTCGTCCAGTTGGGCGTCGGACACACCGTGGCGCACGGGTTTGATGTTGCCCCGCTCCAGGCGCATGAAAAAGACATTGAAAAGGGAGGTGATCACATGGAAGTGCTTGCCCATGGGCAAGAAGCAGAGAAAGAAGAAGAAGGTCAAGTGGTGCACGAAATAGCTGCCGATGTGGAGGCTCTGCAACGACGCCATGGGCCGGTCGGCCAGCAGGTTGCGAAAAAACCATGCCAGCGTTGCCGGCGCGACGAACTCGGCCTTGTGACCTTGCTGGATCTGGGCGGCCAGGAGGCTGCCGTCGAAAAGACTTTCCGAGACCACGAGGGTACCGATGAGGCCTAGGACGAAGATCGCCTCCAGGGTATGGTCCTTGCCATAGCGCTTGGGGACGGCATACCGATCCGGCTTGAAAAGCCCCCGTCGCACGGCGGCGATGAGGACCACGAAGAAGACCCAGGTGGTGGCGTAGTCCTTGATCACCTTGTAGGCATGCCCCAAGGGGCCATCGAAGCCCGGCAGGGTGAAACCCTCCCAGAACCCCACGAACATCAGTTCCAGGGAGCGCGCCCCCAGGATCAGGAACCCGGCGAACAACAGGATGTGCAGCACGCCGGCCGTCATGTAACGCGGGTGCCGCCACTGGGCCAGCCAGATCTTCAGCACCTGGTACACCCGCTGGGCAATGCGGCCGAAACGCGGGTCCGGCGCGGCCTTGAGCAACGGATCCAGACGGCGCTTCATGATGAACAGAAAGGCGCCGATGCCGATCAGCGGGATCAGGAAGGCGAAAAAGGCCGCAGGAACATGAAAGAACTTGAACGCGGCGGGAGATAACAACGCTGGTTCCATGGCTTAGGCTTCTCTCCGTCTAAGGGTGGCGGTCAGTGACCAATTTTATGAATGAATGTTCATTCAGTTTACACGTCTCCCCCATCGCCCGTCAAGCAAAATCATGGCCGTGCGACAGCCCTTTCGGGATCCACAAGGCGCGCCAGGCTTGAACGCGCCATGAGGTTCGGCAACCCACTGCCTGACCTCGACCGATGCCGTTACCGTGCAAAAGCCGGCTCCGGGCCGCCACCGCCGGCCGGGGCGATTGGCCCGGGAGCACGCCAGGCGTGCCGGCCAAGAGGTTCCGACCTCCGGAGCGCAGCGTTCCAGGCCCGGCAAGACCCGACATGGTGCTTGACAATACCGGGTGTTTTCTCTACAAAATGAACCGGCATTCATTATCTGCCCGTGACCAACCGCCGCCGGGGAAAACGACGCCTCTCCGGGGAACCTTTTTTCGCGCGCCGGCGTTCCAGGACGCTGCATGCCGCTCAGCCGGCGCCCGACGCTGACGCTAAGGAGGAAAGTGGCCGTGAACCACGCACACCCGTATGAGGACAAGCCCTGGCTGAACCACTACGAGAAGGGCGTTGCCGCCCAGGTGGACTACGAAGAGGCCTGTCTGCCGGAGTTTCTGGATCGTTCGGCCGCCGACTTCCCCAGGCAAAGCGCGTTGATTTTCCAAGGCTTCCGCGTGACCTACCAACAACTCAAGGAAATGGTGGACCGTTGCGCCACCGCCTTGGCGGACCTGGGGGTGCGCAAGGACGACAGTGTGGCGATCTTGCTGCCCAACACCATCCCCTGCGTTGTGGCTTATTACGCCATCCTGCGTCTGGGGGCAAGGGCGGTGATGAACAATCCCCTCTACTCTGACCGGGAGCTCGAGCACCAGTTCAACGACTCGGGCGCCCGCCTGCTGGTGACCTTGGACCTGCTCATGGAACGCATGGTGGCCCTGCGATCCCGAACGAGCATCCGGCACATCGTTTACACAACCCTGGGGGATTACCTCCCCTTCCCCAAGAACCTCCTGTTCCCCCTGGTGGCGCCTAAAAAGGGCCTGGCCAAACCCGTGGCCCCGGCCCCGGACCTCTGGCGCTGGAAGGACCTGCTGACCCGCCACGAACCTCGCCCGCCGCAGGTCAAATTGGCCTTCGAGGATATCGCCATGCTGCAATACACCGGCGGCACCACGGGGGTCTCCAAGGGTGTCATGCTCACGCACGGCAACCTCAGCAAGCAGGTTCAGGCCATTCGGGCATGGTTCCCGACCTTCGATCGGGGCGGCGAGGTCATGCTCGGCGCCCTGCCCTTCTTTCACGTCTTTGGGCTATCGGTGGCCATGAACTTTGCCATCCATATGGGCTGGTCCGATGTCCTTGTGCCCCGCCCCCAACCCGAACCGCTGCTGGAGGCCATCGCCAAGTTCCGCCCCACCTTCGCCCCTC
The DNA here is from genome assembly GCA_002432195.1 of Desulfobacteraceae bacterium UBA5852. Classification (GTDB taxonomy): domain Bacteria; phylum Desulfobacterota; class Desulfobacteria; order Desulfobacterales; family UBA5852; genus UBA5852. The sequence goes on along the minus strand of DJGG01000073.1, from coordinate 42,360 downwards.
TGGTGCCCACCATGTACATCGGCATGCTCAACAGCCCCCGGATCCAGAAGGCCGACCTCACCTCCATCAAGGGCTGTTTTTCCGGCAGCGCGCCTCTGCCCGTGGAAGTCATCCGGGATTTTGAAGCCCGCACCGGAGCCGTCATCGTGGAGGGGTTCGGCATGACCGAATCCTCACCGGTGACCCACATCAACCCCTTCGGGGGCACGCGCAAGGTGGGCAGCATCGGGATTCCCATCCCGGATACCGAAGCGCGTATCGTGGACTTGAGCGACGGTCAGACCGACGTGCCTCTGGGGGAAACCGGGGAACTGCTGGTGCGCGGCCCCCAGGTCATGCAAGGTTACTGGAAGCGCCCCGAGGCGACGGCCGAAACCCTGGTGGACGGTTGGCTGTACACCGGCGACATCGCCACGATGGATCAGGATGGGTACTTCTTCATCGTGGATCGCAAAAAGGACATGATCATTTCCGGAGGCTACAACGTCTATCCCCGGGATATCGAGGAAGTCCTCTTCGAACACCCCAAGGTGGCCGAGGCCACGGCCATCGGCGTACCCCACCCCACCCGGGGAGAGCAAGTCAAGGTCTTTGTGGTTCTGAAAGCCGGTGAAACGGCCACGGTGGAGGAGATTGTGAGCTTCTGCAAGGACAAGCTCGCCACCTACAAGCTGCCGACCGAGGTGGAGTTCCTGCCGGAACTGCCCAAGTCCAATGTGGGCAAGGTGCTCAAGAAGAACCTGCGGGCCGAGGAGCTGGTCCGCAGGGGGAAATAAAGCGCCTGATCGCTTCCCGCCCGGCCGGGCCGCCTGCAGACGCGGCCTCCCGGCAGGACCGCGTCACACGGGGGCGCTTCCGCCCGGAAGCGCCCCTTTCCTTGTGCTTGATGTCCGCCGGCCCGCCGACTGCGCGGCCCGGCCGGCAACCCCACGCCGTGGCCGGCGGCTCCGCGCCTCCGAATGCAACGGGGCGGCCGCCTTAGCAGGCTGTGGATAAACAAGCATCAGGCTCAAAGCCAAGGCGCAGGCCGATGGGAAAAGCGGAGCAACCTTAATGGGTTGTGAGCATTTTCCCGAGGCCTGCAACGCAGGATTTGAGTCTGAGGCGCCGTTTATCCACAGCCTGTTAGGCAGCCGCCCCGCTGACGATCGTCAATTCCCGCTCTATTTGGCGCCGAAGGCCTCGTCCGTGATGTCCACCACCGCGCTGTTGTTGTTGAGGATGGCTTTCATCTTGCCGATGGTGATGGGCAGGATCGAATTCGTGAAATACTCCGCCGACCGGAGCTGGCCCTCGTAAAAGGCCAGATCCTTCTTCTTGGCCTGGGGCATCTTCCGGGCCGCGACGGTCGCCCGCCACAACAGTTGCCAGGCCATGGTCACGTCACCGCAGACTTCCATGAAGGGATGGGCGAAGCCGAAGGCATTGAGCACCTTCTCCGACATGGCCGTGGCCCCCATGTGCATGGCCACCTCCGCCAGCTTGTTGGCGGCCTTCTCGGTGCGTGCGGCGAACTCCGCCGTGGCGTCGATCTGCTTGGCCGCGGCAATGGTTTTCTGGATTTCCCCGAAGAGATCCATAATGGCCTTGCCCTTGTTGAGGCCCAACTTGCGCCCCAGAAGGTCCATGGCCTGGATGCCGTTGGTGCCCTCGTAAATCAGGGTGATGCGGCAATCCCGCAGGAGCTGCTCCTGGGGGTATTCCTTGATGTAGCCGTAACCCCCGTAAACCTGCATGCCCAGACTGCACACATCGAACGCCCGATCCGTGACATACCCTTTGCAGATGGGAATCAGCACGTCGATAATGCCTTGGTACTTCTCGGCCTCCGCCGGGTCGGCGGTGACGGATTTGAGGTCTTCGCACAGCCCGACATAGTACAGGAGGCTGCGGCAGCCCTCCACATAGGCCTTCATGTTGAGAAGCATGCGGCGGACATCGGGATGCTGGATAATGGCCACCGAGGGGGCGCTCTTGTCGAAGGCTTGCATGAGATTCTTGCCCTGAACCCGCTCCCGGGCATAGTTGAGGGCGTTCAGGTAGGATGCGCTGGCGCAGCAAAACCCCTGCATGCCCACCAGCAGCCGGGCCGCGTTCATCATCAGGAACATGGCCCGCATGCCTTTGTTGGCCTCACCCAGTAGCAGGCCGTGGCACTGCCCCTTGCTGCCCATGGCCATGGAGCAGGTGGCATTGCCGTGGATGCCCATTTTTTCCTCGACCCCCGTGCAGACGATGTCGTTGGGCTTCCCCAGGCTGCCGTCCTCATTGACCCAGACCTTGGGAACGATGAACAGCGAAATGCCCTTGGTCCCCTCCGGCGCGCCTTCGATGCGGGCCAGCACGGGGTGGATGATGTTCTCCGTCAGGTCGTGTTCGCCGCCGGAGATGAAAATCTTCTGCCCGGTGATGGCGTAGGTGCCGTCGGCATTCGGAACCGCGGAAGTGGTGAGCGCCCCCACGTCGGATCCGGCCTCGGGCTCCGTGAGCAGCATGGTTCCAGCCCATTTGCCGGAATACATTTTTTTCAGGAACATCCGCTTCTGCTGTTCGGTGCCGAAAGCCTCGATGAGCTTGCCGGCGCCATGGGTCAGTCCCGGGTACATCATCAAGGCGAAGTTGGCCCCGTTGAAGTAGTCGCTGGCCGCCAGGGTCACTGTGGTGGGCATTCCCTGTCCGCCCCACTCGGGGTCCTCCGACATGGCCAGCCACTCTCCCTCCGCGAACAGATCGTAAACGCGCTTGAAGGTTTCGGGGGTGGTTACCGCTCCTTTTTCGAATCGCACGCCCTGTTCGTCACCCTCCTTTTGGGTCGGCAGGATTTCCTTGACCGCGAGGTTGCGCGCCTCGCTGATAATCAGGTCCACCGTCTTGGCGTTGAACTCGGCAAAGCGCTCGTGGCGGGCCAATTGCCCCACCTCCAGCTGCTCATGGAGGACAAAATCGACGTCCCTGCGGTCTGCAATTACCTGTGCCATGCGCGTATCTCTCCTTTTGTATGGATGGTTTCCGTCGGTACCCGATCTGCCGAGAAATCAGGCCAGCGAAGACGGCTGGCGGATTCCGATGCCCCGAAAAAGCAGATCCACGAGAGGATCGGCCATGGAGGGCAGATCGTAGTTGCCGTCCGAATGGAGCCAAGTGTTGATGACCTCGTCCACCGCACCGATGATCAGGCGTTTGACCAGACCCACGTAGAGGTCCCGGCGGATGGCGCCTTCCTGCTGACCACGCTCGACGATTTCAGCCACCAGATCCAGGTAGAGCTTGGACATTTCACGGATTTGGTTCTCCGCCAGGCGGTTGGTGCGGTGGGTTTCGGCCTGGTAGAGGATGGCCATGTGGCGATCCTGCTGAAATTCAACCAGGTGGCGATGGATGAGGTTGCGCAACTTGCCCTCGGCAGCCTCCGCTCCGTTCACCGCCTCCCGGAAGAGGGTGAAGACCTGCCGGGTCTTGAAATTGAAAAAATGGACGAGGATATCTTCCTTGTTCTTGAAATACAGGTAGATGGTACCGTCGGCGACCCCCGCCTCCTTGGCGATTTGGGAAATCGTGGACTCATGGAAGCCTCGCTCGGCGAAAACCTTGACGGCCGATTCCAGGATACGCTGATACTTATCGGTTTTCTGCTTGTTGTTGGCCATCCCCGGTCTTCCGTGGCATTGGACTCCATGAATGAATACTCATTCATTTAGCAAGACCCATGCGCCACTGTCAAGCAGATTTATCCCCGCGAGCGGATCGACTCTGTAAATGGGCTTGTATTAAGATCATCACAGCGCGGCCCATCTCAGCAGAAGTTTGGCCGCCGCCGGAGGAAATGAAACATCAAAAATGAACGTATATTCATTTTGTGCAAGAGCCGATGGGGTTCCCCGGCGAGGCGCCTCGGGTTCGACCCCGGCGCCGTGGGCCTGACGGCGGCCGGCCGTTCGAGCTCCTCCATGCCGTCGGGCCCGGAGGAACTCGGCGTCAACCGGATGTTTTCATTGATTCTTGGAGGCGTTTTTGCAAGAATGAGCCTGCCGAGGCGACCGGGCCTGCGCCTGACCTCCGCTTTCCGCCGGCGGCCGGGAACGGCCCGGGGCCATTGGGCGCCATGCGCGGCGGAGTTCGGCCCGCACCGCCCCTGATCCTGATCCCGCACCGCGCAGTGGTCGCCCCTTGGACTGCCCGGACCTGAGCCCCATCCGCAAATCGCGGCTTGCAATCAGCCGATTCGGCTGCCGATCTGGGAGGTGATTGTGGACGACCTCGCCGCTGACCGCTATCTGGCCGCTGCCCTGCGGGCGTTTGAACACAGCGTGATGGTGATCGCCACCGATTTCCGTATTCTGGCGGCCAACGCCCGATGCCGCCAGCGCTTCATGGCTTCCGGCATCGGCCAGCCATGCCACCTGGCCCTTTATGGCCTCAGGCAACCCTGCGAGGGCTGCCCCGCCGTCCTGCTGAGGGAAGGGCCCAACCGTCCCTCCCAAACGGCCCTGCTGCCGGATCCGGCCCCCAACCGCACCTGCCTGCATGCCTACCCCATCTACCAGCAAGATGCCATCGACGCCATGGTCATCCTGGATCTCAAGATTCCGACCCTGGAAACCCTCGAGGAGCGCCTGCGGCGCTCCAACGGATTTTTGCGCAACCTGATTCTCAGCGCCGTGGACGGTGTCATCGCCGCCGACCGCAGCGGCCGAATCCTGATTTTCAATGACGCCGCCGCCGAAATCAGCGGCTACAGCGTGGAGGAAGCCCTCGACCATCTCAACATCCGTGAAGTCTATCCCGATGACGGAGCCCGGGACATCATGCGCAAATTGCGCAGCGACGACCACGGGGGCAGGGGCAAGCTGAAGCAATACCGGGTGGAGGTCCTGCGCAAGGACGGCCGCACCATCCCCATCAGCTTGAATGCCGCCATTATCCATGAAGGGGAGCAGGAGGTGGCCACCATCGGATTCTTTCACGACATGCGCGAGGAGATGCGCATCCAGAAGGAACTTGAAAAGGCCCAGATCCAACTCCTGCAATCCGAAAAGATGGCCTCCCTGGGCAAACTCGCGGCCGGGGTGGCGCACCAGCTCAACAACCCCCTGGGGAGCATCACCCTCTTCGCCCGGCTGGTGATGGAGGAGCACAACCTGGAGACCGGGGCGCGGGAAGATCTCCACCGGATCCTCAAGGATGCCGAACGCTGCCGGGACACGGTGAAGGAGTTGCTGGAGTTCGCGCGCCAGACGCGGCAGGAGATGCGGCCCCTGGACATCAACCGGGCCATCCAGCGGACCATGTTTCTCCTCGAGAACCAGTCCCTTTTCCAGAACATCGAGGTGGTCAGGGACCTGGCCGAGGGCATTCCCCAAGTCATGGGGGACATCCAGCAGCTGAACCACATGTTCATGAACATCATACTCAACGCGGCGCAGGCCATGGAGGGCAAAGGCCGTCTGAGCCTCCATACCGCGCTGGCCCCCGGCGGCGACCGCGTGGAGATCGCCATATCCGACACCGGCCCGGGCATTGCGCCGGAGGTGCTGCCCCACATCTTTGAGCCCTTCTTCACCACCAAGGAGGAAGGCCAGGGCACCGGCATTGGCCTCAGCCTGGTCTACGGCATCGTGGAAAACCACCGGGGCGCCATTCGGGCCGTCAACGCGGCGCCCCGCGGAACCAGCTTCATTATCGAATTGCCCCTCTCCCACGACGACGGCCACGGAGAAAATGCCACGTGAACGTTGACAACGAAGCGGTACAGGTCCTGGTGATCGACGACGAACTGGGCATCCGGGAGGGTTCGGAACGGATTCTCCAACGCATGGGCTACGCGGTGCGTACCGCGGCCCGGGGCGACGAAGGCCTGCGGTCCCTGGAGGCCGGTGGTATCGCCATCGTCCTGCTGGACCTCAAGATGCCGGGTATGGACGGCATGGAGGTCATGCGCCGCATCCAGCAGCAGGACCCCCAGATCCTGGTCATCGTAATCACGGGGTTTGCGACGGTGGAGACGGCCATCGAGGCCATGAAGCAAGGCGCTTACGACTTCATCCCCAAGCCCTTCGAGCCCGACCAGCTGCGCATCGTGGTCAACCGGGCGCGGGAAAAGATCCTGCTGCAGCGCGAAACCGCCAAGCTGGAGCGCGACCGCCGGCGCACCCTGGCGGACCTGGACATGGAGAAAAGCCGCACCCGCACCATCATCGAGTCCCTGCCCAATGGGGTCCTGGTGACCAACACCGAGGGACGCGTGGTCCTGACCAACCCCGCCTTCTGCCGGCAGATCGGTCTCGACCCCGGCACCTGCCCGGGCGCCTTCTTCCGGGACTACATCGCCGATGAGGGGCTCGCCCGCCTGGTGCACGACATCTCGCGGGGCAAGTACGTGGATTTCGAGGACATCCCCAGCTACGAGTTCGCCCTGGCCGAGGACAAGTACCTGATCGCCAAGGGGCGCCCGGTGCTGGGGGAACGCATGGAGTGCCTGGGGGCCGTGGTGACCCTGGAGGACATCACGGCCATGAAGGTGCTCGACCGCCTCAAAACCGAATTCGTGGCCAAAGTCTCCCACGAACTCCGCTCGCCGCTGTCCACCATCCACGAGCAGCTGGCCATGGTCCTCAAGGAGATCGCCCAGGAGGAGCGGGAGAAAATCGATCCGCACCTGCTCTCCCGCGCCAAGGAAAAGACCCAGGGGCTGATCAGCACCATCGGCGATCTGCTGGATCTCTCGCGCATCGAAACCGGCAGCGTCTGCGAGGAGCCTCGTGAGTTCCGCCTGGAGGAACTGCTGGCCAGCATCGTGGATTTCCTGCGGGCCCAGGCCACCGCCCGGCGGCAGACCATCACCTTGCGGCTGCCGGCGGAACCGCTGCCCACCTTCACCGCCGACCCCCTGGCCCTGGAGAGCATCTTCGGCAACCTGATCACCAACGCCATCAATTACACCCAGGAAGGCGGCTCCATCGAGGTCCTGGTGGCCCCGGCGGGGGACAACGTGCGGGTGGACGTGAAGGACAACGGTTTCGGCATCGACCCCAAGTACCTGGGCAAGATCTTCGAACGCTTCTACCGGGTCAAGAACGACAGGACCCGCTTGATCACCGGAACGGGCCTGGGCCTGCCCATCGTGAAGGGGCTGGTGGATTCCCTGCGGGGCTCGATTGCCGTGGAAAGCGAGCCCAACAAAGGGTCGACCTTCTCCGTGCTGCTGCCCTTGAAGCGCTGAAGCGGCAGGCCTTTCACGGCACCGGTTCACGAGCGCCCCGGCAGCCCCGCCCGGCCGTTCCTCGCGAATTTTAGCCCTGTTTTTATAGTGTTGTGTCCCGGAAGATATGGACCTACGTCCCGCAAGGGGGGTGGGGGGTTGTGCTCCCAGGGGACGGGCAACTGTCTGAGCCCTTTAGAGCGCCTGGGCCCCGG
>DJGG01000073.1:15728-34929 GCA_002432195.1 Desulfobacteraceae bacterium UBA5852 | reverse complement strand
AAGCGCGCCCACGGTTTCTTCCTTGAGCGCCGCGCCGGGAGGCATCGGCCATCGAATGCCACCGTATTTATGACCGTGACCACTTAGGCGCTCTTGCTGGAAACCACTTCTATTGGAGCTCGAGCGCCCGCAGGAATTCGCGTGGGTCCACCTGGACGCCGGTCCACAGGGCGAAGGTGCGGCGCGCCTGGTAGGCGAGGGTGGAAAGGCCGTCGACGAAGCGGGTACCGTTGGCCTGGGCCCTGGCCTCCCAAATGTTGTCCCGCCGACCGTAATTGAGGTCCATCACCAGCTCGCAGCCCTGCAATTGCAGGCGCGCCACCTGGGCGGCGAAATCGGCCGACTCGTCCTCGCTGGACACCGATGTGGCGTTGATCACGATGTCGGCGGTAAACGGACGCTCCAGCACGCTTTCCAGGGGGCGCCAGGCCCCCCCCAGGCGCTCCGCCATCTCGCGGCAGGTTGCGGCGTTGCGGCCTGTAATGGTTACGGATTCGGCCCGCAACCAGTTTAGAATGAACACCACCGCCTTGGCCACCCCTCCGGAACCGAACACCAGCGCCCGCTTGCCGGGCACCTCGAAGCCGAGCTCCTCCAGGGCGTCCATGAACCCGATGGCATTGGTGTTGTAGCCCTTGAGAACCTTGCCCTCCCAGGCCACGGTGTTGATGGCGCCGATGATCTTGGCCCCTTCGGACAGAACGTCGAGGTGCGGGATGGCCGCTTCCTTGTAGGGCACCGTGACATTGGCCCCCGCGATGTTGAGCACCCTCAGGCTGTGGATGGCCTCCCCGATTTGACCTGCGGCGGTCATGAAGGGAACATAGATCCCCTTGAGCCCCACCTGCTGGAACACGCACGTGAAAATATCCGGCGACTTGGAGTTGAAGACGCGCTCGTCGCCGATGATGCAGTACACCTTGCGCTGGATCTCGAAGGCTGATTTCGGATTTCGGAACCCTCGGTCGTCGTCCCCCATCGCCCCTCCGCAGAACCGCCGCCATTCCAGCAAAGCTCAGGCTGCCGCACTCGACGCCTCGCGGCCGGATCCGGCCGCCTCCCCTGCCCATCTGTGGATTAGAAGTGGTTTCAAAACCTCCCCTCCGGGTCCATCTGGGCGTTGGGCGCTTGGTTCAAATCCTCGAAATACGCCAGTATTCCTCCGGTTTGAGCCTCGCGCCCGCCTTGACCTGGAGCCCGATTGAAGGTTTTGAAACCACTTCTAGCCAAACGCCTGCCGGAATGCAAGCACTCCCCGGAGGGGCCAGGCGCCCTTGCCGCCTTGGCCGGGCAGGCGTATCGCCGCCAGGCAGCGGCCCCCCTCGGCGCACCCCCCGACCTGGGGCATCCCGGGGGGGTGGCCGTGGGCGTCCGGCCCGGTCACGTCATGTTGAGCAGGCTGCGGACGCTGTCCAGAATATCGTCGGCCGTGGCGGGCTTGGGCAGATAGTCGTCGGCTTCCATGCTCATGCCGTCGAAATGCGAGTACCGGGTGGAGGTCACGTGATCGGCCACCGCGGTCAGCATCAGGATCGCGATGTCGGCGTAACGCTCGTCACGCTTGAGTTCCGCGCAGACTTCGTAGCCGTCCTTCTCCGGCATCATGACGTCCAGGATGATGGCATCCGGCGGCTGCTGGCGGACCTTTTCCAAGCCCTCCACGCCATTGTAGGCCACATCCACCTCGAACCCGGCCTTCAGGAGATTGTTCTGGACCAGGGCCGCAAAATCCGGCTCGTCGTCCACCACGAGAATGCGCTTTTTATCGGTCATCGAGAACCTCCTTGTCTGGCGGGGATCGGTTGCCCGACAGCCGTCGGGGGCTACCCCCAGGTCTATTTCCGGCGCCACGCCGTCACCGCTCCGGTACGCGGCCGCTTGCGGCCCCGGGCGGCCATTTCCCTCAGTCGACCACCTCCGGCAGGCAGTGTTCCCAGCCGGCCGCCGAGATCAGCACGCCGCTGAATTGGCGCTCGCGCCAGGCGTCGATGAGTTCCCGGGCGATGCGGATGGCCTCCCGCTTTTTGTCGCCCGCCGCGCGCAGCCGCAACAGCAGCTGAGACGGCAGGTGGATGTGTTTCTGGTGGTGCAGGAGATACTTGGCCATGCCCATGGACTTCAGCAGAAGAATGGTGGGGATGATGCGCAAGCGGCGATGATCCACGCGCCGCAGAAACGGCTCCAGGACCTCGGGGGCGAATACCGGCGGGGTAACGAAAAATTGGGCCCCGGCTTCCACCCGACGGTTCATCTTTTCGATTTCCAGCTCCAGGGCCTGGCCCTGCAAGCCCGGATTGACCGTGGAGCCGGCGACGAATTTCGGCGCCCCGGCCAGGGGGGCCCCGGTCATGTCCCGCCCCTGCTGCAACCCATGGATGGCATAGAGCAGGTCCAGATGATCCAGATCGTGCACCACGAGCGCTTCATGGTGATCGCCGAAGGTCGGGTCATCGCCGTTCACCGTCATGACCGCCGAGATCCCGCAGGCGTTGGCCCCCAGCAGGTCCGCCTGGAGCGCCAGGCGGTTGCGGTCCCGAGAACAGATCTGCATGACGGTCTCGACCCCCCGGAATTGCAGAATGGCCGCCCCGCTCAAGGCGCTCATGCGCAACACGGCGTTGCACATGTCCGGGATCACGAAAGCATCCACCCGATCCTTGATCTGCATGGCATTGGCCACCATGAGGCTGACATCGGCGCCTTTGGGGGTCGGTATCTCGGCGAGCACCGCAAATTCCGCCGCCTCGAATTTCTGTTGCAAGGCCATGCTGACCACTCCCCTGGACGTCCCCTCGTCGGTGCCCGCTTCCGCGCCGGCCCTGCGCACCCGCGGTCATGGGAGTCACGGCGGTGAAGCGAGGCCCGCTAAGCCGCCCTCAAAGCAAGTCCTGGGCCAGATCGGCAATCCCGGGAGCTTCATGGGATTCGCATTTTATTTTCAACGGGTTGGAGAACCAGCGCCCCCGGCATGGAGCCCAGCGCGCCGGCAGGAAGTCCGCCGTCACCTTCCATTTTGGGACACTACTCTTTACATTTAACATGAAATCAGCTATTTATTGCCCTGGTTCCATTTTGGCATGGTCCAAATTGGCATTCTCCCTCCCCTTCCGACGCCCGTCTCGGGGAGCCGCGGCACGGCGCCGGATTCGCCACCGGCGCATCGGTCCCTGGGGGAGCTGGCGGAGCAATCCCACGCCATGGGCAATCGCATCCTCATCGTCGATGACGACCGGGACGTCATCGAGATCCTCACGCGCCGCCTGCGCAGCGCCGGCTACGGGGATATCGCCGCCGCCGACCACCCCCTCGAGGCCGCCGCCCGCTTCGACACCGGTGCCACCTTCGACCTGGCCTTGATCGATGTCACCATGCCGGAAATGGACGGCCTGGAGTTGCTGGAAATCATCAAGAACACCAGCCCCAGCACCGAATGCATCATGGTCACGGCGGTCAACGATGTGCGGGTGTCGGTGAAGTGCCTGAAGAAGGGGGCCTACGACTACCTGGTCAAGCCCGTGGGCGAAGACGAGCTCCTGATGACCGTCAACCGCGCCCTGGAACGCAAGCGCCTCCTGGATATCCTGGACATGGAGCGCCGCGAGGCTCCACCGGAAATTCAGCACCGGGAGGCCTTCGCGGAAATCGTCACCCAATCGCCCCGCATGGCGAAGGTCCTGCGGGAAGCCGAGTTGCATGCCGCCAGCCACTTCCCCGTGCTCATCACCGGCGAGAGCGGCACCGGCAAGGAGCTGCTGGCCCGGGCCATCCACGCCGCCAGCCCGCGGGCGGCGGCCCCCTTCACGGCCGTCAACATGGCCTCCCTCAACAGCGGGCTCTTCGATGCCGAGTTCTTCGGACACACGCGGGGGGCCTTCACCGGGGCCGACAGCGACCGCACGGGGTACCTCGAAACCACCCATCATGGAACGCTGTTTCTGGATGAAATCGGGATCCTGCCGTTGGAGCTGCAAGGCAAGCTTCTGCGGGTGCTGCAGAACGGCGAGTTCATCAAGCTGGGCACCAGCACCCCCCGGCGGGCCGATGTGCGGGTGATCGCCGCCACCAATGAAGACCTGGACGCGCTCATCGCCCACCGCATGTTCCGCAAGGACCTCTACTACCGGATTCGCGGTGCCTGGCTCCACCTGCCGGCCTTGCGGGAGCGCCGGGACGACGTCCCGCTGCTGATCCGGGAGTTCGTCCAGCGGGCCGGGGGCAACCCCGAGCGCGTCCGCCCGACCGAGGAGGCCCTGGAGCGCCTCATGGGCCACGACTACCCCGGCAACGTCCGGGAGCTGGAATCCATCATCCGCTCGGCGGTGACCCTGTCCCAGGGGGGCGCCGTCACCCTGGCCCACCTGCCGGAAGACCTGCGCAGGCGTCCCGCGGCATCCGGCGCACCCTCCCGCACGCCCCCGGGGGAGGTGGTTTCCCTGGCGGAGGCCGAGCGCCAGCACATCCTCAAGATTTTCGCCTTGAGCGACCGCAACAAGACCCAGGCGGCCAAGCTCCTGGGCATCGGGCTGAACACCCTGCGACGCAAGCTCCGAGCCTATGGCGAGGATGCGGACAACCCCTGACCCCCGGACCCCGGCGCACCCACCCGCACGGGGCCGCCCACCGCGAAGGAACACCGGCATGCACGACGAACGCGGACTCTACTACCACCCGTTTCCGGCCAACCCCAAGACTCGCATGTACGTGCGGCGCCAGGCGGCCGAAATCCATTTCCGGCTCTGGAACGCCGATGACCCGGACCTCTGGGAGCAACACGGCTGGGTGCCCCTGGGGGCTGTCCGGGCGGCGGTCGCCGTGTACAAGGGCGGCGGACCGTTTGACCCCCGGACAGCCTACGACCAGCGGGTGGCCGAAGCCCTCTTGAAGGACGCCGGCCAATGAACGACCGCGCCGCCGGCCCGCGGCCCCCCAACCCCGGTGGGGTCGGGCCGGCCCTGAAGGTGGTCATCCGCAACTTCCTCTACCTGGAAGCCCCGCCGCCGGAACTGCTGGCCTCCCTCAAGGAACGCCTGACCCTGCCTAACCCCAAATGGCTCGAAAACGAGCGCATGGGGCGCTGGAACCGGGGAACGCCCAAGGAATTGCGCTTCTATCGGCTCCTCAAGGGAGGCGGTCTGCGGATCCCCAGGGGGTACATGCGGCAACTGGTGCTCACCTGCCGGCGCCTGGGCCTGGAGTGCCTCGTCGACGACCGCCGGCGCACCCTCGACCCCGTGGACCTGGCCTTCCACGGAACCCTCAAGCCTTTTCAGGACGAGGCCGTGCGCCGGATGCTGACCCGGGATTTCGGCACCTTGAGCGCCCCCACGGGCTGCGGCAAAACGGTCATGGCGCTCTTCATCGTCGCCCGGCGGCGCCAGCCGGCCCTGATCGTGGTGCATACCCGGGAATTGGCCGACCAGTGGCGGGAACGGATTCATCAATTCCTCGGGGTGCCCCCGGGGGAAGTGGGGTTCATCGGCGCCGGGCGCCGCACCATCGGGCCGCGGGTCACCGTGGCCATGGTCCAGAGCCTCTACAAGTGCGGCCGCGAGACGGCGCCGGGCATCGGCCAGATCGTGGTGGACGAATGCCACCGCATCCCCAGCCGCACCTTCACCGACGCCGTCACCCAGTTCGACGCCCGATTCATGCTGGGCCTCTCGGCCACGCCCTGGCGCCGGGACCGGCTGTCCCAGCTGATCTTCTGGCACCTCGGCGACATGCACCACGACATCCCCCGGGAGACCCTGATCGCCAGCGGGGATGTGCTGCCGGCCGTGGTGGTCCTGCGGGAGACCACGTTCCGCCCGTATTTCGATCCCGTCAGCGAGTACACCCGCATGCTCGCGGAGCTCACCGCCGACCAGGAACGCAACCAGTTGATCGTGGCGGACGTGGCCCGGGAGTGCGCCCAGGGGCCCGGGGTCTGCCTGGTGCTCTCGGACCGCAAGGCCCACTGCGAGAACTTGAAGCTCCTGCTGCGCTTCCGGCACGGGGTGGAGGCGGAGCTGCTCACGGGGGATTTGCGGGTCGGGCAGCGGCGGGAGGTGCTGGAGCGGCTGCGGGAGGGTCGCGTGCGCGTGCTGATCGCCACGGGTCAGCTGGTGGGGGAAGGGTTCGACTGCCCGGATCTGAGCACCCTCTTCATGGCCACCCCGATCCGTTTCAGCGGGCGCCTGCTCCAGTACCTGGGACGGGTGCTGCGCCCGGCGCCGGGCAAGCACAGCGCCCGGGTCTTCGATTATGTGGACATCCACGTGGAGACCCTCGTGAGCGCGGCACGCGCGCGTCAGCGGGTCTACAACGCCTGACCGCCTCCCCCCCGGGCCGGCCGCCGCCCATACCAACGCGCCAGGCGCGCCGGGGAAACGCCCGCCAGGTATCCCGCCACCACCAACTGGTTGACGACGGTGGTCCGGAAAACCCCCAGGGATTGCCAGCGACGCGCCGAGGTGCGCGCCGCCTGCGGGAGTGTCACCACCCGGCCCCGGCGCCGGAGGCGGCGCACCAGGTCGAAATCCTCCATCAGGGGCATGTCGCGGTAGCCCCCCAGGCGGTGGAATTCCCGTGCGCCGAGAAACAGCGCCTGGTCGCCGTAAGGCAGCTGCAACCCGCGGGAGCGCCAGCCGGCCCACAACTCCACCAGCCGCAGCCCCGCGCCCGGCGCGTCGATGGCCAGCCGGAAGGCCCCGGCCACCACGCCGGGCCGCGCCAGCGTGCGCACCACCCGGCCGGCGAAGCCCTCGGGCAGCAAGGTATCGGCGTGCAGGAAGAGCAGGATGTCCCCGCGGGCCTCCGCCGCTCCGGCGTTCATCTGGCATCCGCGGCCCGGGGCGCTCGTGATCACCCGTGCGCCCAAAGCCCGGGCCCGCGCGGCGGTCCCGTCGGTGCTGCCCCCGTCCACCACGATCACCTCGGCGCCCGCAAGGCCGCAGCGGGCCAGGGTTGCCGGCAGGTGCGGGGCCTCGTTCAAGGCCGGGATGACGATGGACAAGCAGTAGCGGTCTCCCCCGTTCCCGGTCATCGCCGGACCCCCTCCCAGACCGGCCAGTCCTCCGGCCGGTCCACATCCGCCAGTTCCGGCAGTTGCCGGCAGCGCAGCCCAAGGCCCTCGGCCACCGCCAGGGTGGCCGCCCGCACCCGGGGCCCGCCCCAGGGGATGCCCCGGAACAGGGCGGCGCGCCGGTGGGCCGGTACCCCCCGGTGGACCCCCAGCAGATAGTAGCCGCCGTCGGCGGCCGGCCCCAGGACCAGGTCCACCGCGGCGAGCGCCGCCAGGGCCTCCCGGACCAGGGAGGCGGATATTCCGGGGACGTCGGTGCCGATGACCGCCGCCCGGGGGCAGCCATCCGCGAAGGCTTCCCGGAGGCTGCGCGCCATGCGCTCCCCGAGATCGCCACCCCCTTGGGGCCGAAAGCGGTTTTCCGGCCCGAGCCAATCCCGCATCCGCGCCGCCGTGCCGCCGGCGTAACGGATCTCCAGTTCCCGGCCGCCCTCCCGCCGCCATTCGTCCAGGCGCCCCAACAAATGCTCGGTCATGGCCCGCTGGAGGTCGGCCGCGCCTTGCGCGCCCAGCAGGGGAATCATGCGGGTCTTGGTGCGGCCCGCTTCGGGATAGCGGGTGAAGACAATCAGGCGTTCCGTGCCGGGCATGGCCGCCTCCAGGCCGTGGGCCGTCAGTCGCTCAGAAAGGGCTCGAACAGGGAGCGGATAAACGCGAGATCCATGTAGCGCTCCAGGGTCGCCCAGGTCCCGGGGTTCCGGATGCCTTCGTAACGGGTCTGGTAGGCCACCCAACCCATGGCCGACCAGGCGATGCCCCGCAGGCGCACGAAGGGGTCCCGCAGGCGCATGCGCTCCGCCAGCGTATCCCGCAGGTGGGGGTCGCGGATGTGCCGGCGGTAGTGGGCCAGGAAATCCGCCCGATCGGCGGCAGGCATGCGGTAGTCGGTTTTCCAGAGGGTGGTGAGGGGCGAGCAGAAGTGACTCAAGTCCTGGGACGGGTCCCCCCAGCGGGGCATCTCCCAGTCCACCAGGTGCGCGTGCCCCCGGTCCGGATCGACGATGAAATTGCCCGAGTTGACTTCGGTGTTGACGATGCAGCGCCAGGGGTCCTGCTGGTAGAAGCGCTCCCGGGTGCGGGCCGCCCGCGCCCAGTCCAGGACCTCCCCCAGGAAGGTCTTGATGCCCGGGTGGGCCAGGTCCGAGTCCAGATAGACCCGCAGCAGGTCGCGGCATTCACGGTAAATCAGGTCCAGGGGGGCGTCTTCACGGATCAGGTGGTTGTCCTCCGGGGCCACCGGCACCTGATGGACCCGGGCCAGCACCTCGGCGGCGGCGGCGAGATCGGTGGCGTAGCGCAGCTGGCGCCCCGGCAGGAAATCCATGATGCCGACCCCCCGGGGAAACACCGCCCGGGAGTCGTCCACGAAATGCGGCCGGGGAGTGACCCCGCTGCCCGCCAGCAGCCCCAGGGCCTTGAACTCATAGAGGATCTGATCCTCGCGGCCGATCTGGGTCCCCACGTTGACCCGGAAAACCAGGTCCCCTTCCCCGTCCCGGCCGCACAGGCGGTAGTTGAGGTTGTATTCCCCGGCGGCCAGGGGTTCCACGCGGAAGCGCCGCCCCGCCATGGCGGGGACCCCGCCCCAGTCCCCGGCCTGCAGATAACCGTCCACCGCCGCGGCTGAAACCGTCAGCGCCACCACGCGCCTCCCCCTCGCCGCGGATGCCAGGTTTCCCGGCGGCTCATGCCCCATGGCTCCCGGTGGGTGGAAAAAGGCGAATCCGCGCCGCCGGCAGCTCCAGCGCCACCGCCTGACCGGCCCGCAGGTCCTCCCCTTCCGAGGTCAGCACCACGAGCGTCCCCCCGGGGCTTTCCACCCATACCCGGGTAGCGATGCCTTCGAAGGCGGTCCTGAGCACGCGGCCCATCACGCATCCGCGGGGCGCGCGGGCCGCCGGGTGCAGGCGGATGTCCTCCGGGCGGATGGTGGCCGTGCGCAGGTGCCCGTTGCCCTCGCCGGCCGCCACGGAAAACGCCCCCAGGGCCGTTTCCAGGCAGCCGCCGCGCACCCGGCCCTGGAAAAAGTTGTCGCCCCCGAAAAAACGGGCCACCTCCGGGTCCGCGGGCCGGTAAAAGAGCTGCCGCGGCTCCCCCACCTGCCGCAGGCGCCCGTTCAGCAACAGGGAAACGCGGTGGGACATCATCAGGGCCTCGGCCTGGTCGTGGGTGACGAACAAGGTGGTCAGCCGGGTGGCGGCCTGAATCGCCTGGATCAGGTCGCGCATCTGCTGGCGCAGAGCGGCATCCAGGCTGCTCAGGGGCTCGTCCAGCAGAAGGACGGCCGGTTTCAGCACCAGGGCCCGCGCCAGGGCCACCCGCTGCTGCTGCCCGCCGGACAGCTCGTGCACCTTGCGGCGCCCCATGCCGGCAAGCTGCACCATCTCCAGGATGGCCTCGATGCGCCGGTGCGCCTCCCCGTCCAGGCGGCCCTGGGCGCGCAGGCCGAATCCCACGTTCTGGCCCACGTTCATGAAGGGGAACAAGAGCGGCTTCTGGAACACCATGACCGCGGCCCGCTTTTCCGGCGGCAGATGCTGCACCGGGCGGCCGTCGATGCGGATGGCGCCGGAAGCCAGGGGCACCAGTCCCGCCACGGCCTTCAGCACGGTGGTCTTGCCGGCACCGCTGGGCCCGAGGAGCGAAACCATCTCGCCGTCCGCCACCTCGAGGTCGAAGCCGGTGACCACCACCACGCCGCCGTAGCGAATCTCCAGGTTTTCCAGCTCCAGATGGCCCATCAGGGCACCCCCGTGAGGGTTCGTCCGCCCAGGCAGCGGGCGCTGACCAGCAGCGCCACCAGCGCGGGAGCCACGAACACCAGGCTCACCGCCGCGGCCACCGGCCGGTCGCCGCTGCCCATCAGGGCGAAGAGCAGCACCGGCAGGGTGACCACCCGGCCTCCGCCGATAATCAGGGTGCTCAGGTACTGGCTCCAGGAGAGCAGGAAAGCGAAGAGCGCCGCCACCACCATGCCCGGCCACGTCAGGGGCAGCATCACCCGCCAGATCACCGCCGGGGCCGAGGCCCCCAGGGAGCGGGCCTGGTCCTCGAAGTCGGGGTTGTAATTGGAAAACACGCCCCACATGACGGCGATCGCATAGGGCAGGCAGACGGTGAGGTGGACCAGCACCACCCCCGAGAAGGTTTCCGCCAGACCCAGGCGAATAAACCACAGGTGCAGCCCCATGGCAACGCTCAGGGGCGGCACGATCACCGGCAGAATCAGGAGGACCGACACCAGGTCCTTGCCGCGAAAATCGTAAAGCCCCAGGGCGCGCCCGGCGGGCACCCCCAGGATCAGAGCCGCCAGGCTCGTCACCAGGGCCACGGCCACGCTCTGGGCGAGGCCCCCCATCAAATGGCCACCGGCCGCGCTGAAGAGGTGTTGCCAGGCCCGCAGCCCCCAGGTCTGGGGCCAGAGGGCCGGGAAAAACCAGCGTTGGCTCAGCGACCAGAGGACCAGGGGCACGAAGGGCAGCCCCACGACCAGCACCACGACGAGCCCCCAAGCCCATCGGGCCGCCCTCACAGGACCACCCCCCGCCGGCGGGCGCCCCGGGTGAGCACCTGGGCCAGCGCCACCGCCAGGGCCACCACCGCGGCGATGACGATTCCCAGCGCGATGCCTTCCGGCCGCGCCAGGAGATCCACGTCGCTGTATTGGCGATAGGCCCGGACGGGCAGCGTCAGGGGGTAGGTGCGCCCCAGGAGAAAAGGCACTTCGAAGGCGCCGAAGGTGTATGCGAAAACGATGAGCACCGCCGCGCCCAGGCTGGGGAAGATGGTGGGCAGGGTGATCAGGCGGAAGCGCTGCCACGGACCGGCCTTCAGGGTCCGGCCCACATCCAGCAGCTCGCGGCCGGAATGGCGCAGGGCGGCCAGCACCATCAGGGTGATGAAGGGGATCTCCTTCCACACGTAGACCGCCAGGATGCCCACCCCGGCAGGGTCGTTCACCAGGAGGGGGAAATCCCCGGAAGCCCGCACCAGCCCGGCCTGGGCCGCGGCCCGGGAGATCAGGCCCGACGGGGCCAGCAGGAAGGTCATGGCCACGGCCACCACCAGGTGCGGGACCGTGAGGGGGATCTGGAAGATGAAGTGCACCACCCGGCTGCGGCCTGCCAGCCCGTCGNNCGAGGACCAGGGCGGCGGCCACGCTGGCCACCGCCGCCAGCACCGTGGAAACGCCGGCCATGTACACGGTGAGGGCCAGGCTGCGGGGGAAGTCCGGATCGCCGAGCACCCGGCGGAAAGGTTCCAGGTCCAGCCGGGAGAGGCCGGCGCCCGGGAGGTGGCCCAGGCCCTGGAGCAGTCCCAGCAGCAGTCCGCCGCCGAAGAGCACCAGTACCGCGGCCAGCCCCGGGCCGAGGAGCAGGGCCAGGCGCAGCCCTCCCGGCCCGCTGCGGGTGCGGGCGTCGACCGCCGGGGAGGCCTTGAGCGCGCCCCTCACCGCCGCTTGAGCACCTCGGTCTGCCATCCCTGCTCCAGGCGCATCAGGATTTCCGACGGGGGTTCGGGAAGCTGGCGGGCCTGCAGCTCGGCATCCGTGAGGGTGGCCGGGCCCCGGGGCAATTGGGCGAACCGGGCCCGCCAGTCCGGCGCCAGCCGCGCGGGGTCGATGGCCGGCAAGTCCCCCCACACGGCCGGGTCCGCCTTTTTCAGCTGGGCCTCGGGGGACAGGAGAAAGTCGGCCACCACCATGGCCCCGGCCGTGTCGGCGGCGTTGAAGGGAATGGCCACGAAATGGGTATTGGCGATGGTCCCCTCGTCGAAGACGAAGGTGCGCGCCGTGTCCGGGAAAAGGCCCTTCAGGATATGGCGCGAGGCCTCGGCCGGGTGGTAGGAAAAACTGAAATCGATCTCCCCATCGGCGAAGAGCTGGTGCAGGCGCATGGGGGATTCGGGGTAGGTCTGACCCTGGCGCCAGAGATAGGGGGCGAGCTCCCGCAGGAGGCGGTAGGTTTCCGCGGCCGCCATTTCGAAGGCCGGCGAGTTCAACGGCCCCTGCCAGCGGCCCACGTCCCCGGCCACATGGTAGAAGACGTGGCGCACGAAGACCGATCCCGTGAAATCCGGGGGTGCCGGGTAGGCGAAGCGCCCCGGGTGGCGCCGCACCCAGTCCAGGAAGGTCTCCATGGTGGTGGGCGGCTGGGGAGTCCGGGCGGCATCGTAGATCATGACCACCTGGGCGCTGCCCCAGGGCGATTCCAGGCCCTCCACCGGCTCGCCGAAGTCGTTGTGCACCGCCGGCCGGCTCCAGTCCACCAGCACGTGGTTGGGCAGCCGCTCCGCAAAGGGGCCCCACAACAGGCCGTTCTTCTTGCAGGTGCGGAAGTTCTCCCCGTTGATCCACATGAGGTCCACCCCGCCCCCCGCGGTCCTGCCGGCCTGCTTTTCGATGACCAGCTTGCCCACCACCTCGGCGATGTCCTGGACCGGGGCCTGCCGGAGGGTGATGCCGAACAGTTCCTTGACCCGCGGCGCCGCATACCCGTTGACAAAGGCGTTGACCGAGGGGTCCCCCCCCCACATGAACCAGTCCACGGTCTGGCCGCGGGCCGACTGCAATACCGTCTCCCACGCCCCGGCCTCCGCCCCGGACGCACGGGCGGACGGGGCGGCCGCGAGCAGCCCGAGGGCCAGGAGCACGATGGTCGTGCGGGTAAGGAATCGCTTGTGCATGGGCATGCCCCTTTCCGGCGCCGTGTGCGCCTGCCAAGGTCCGCGAGCCTGCGGACAACCTACCGGCCGCGCCACTTCTTGAGCAGCACGGGGATGAAGAACGACCCGAGGAACAGGGCCACCGCCAGAAACACCTGCCCGCTGGCCAGCCGCCCCCAGTCCCCCGACACCCAGATCTCCTTGAGGGTGCCGATGAAAAAAGTGAACACGAAGGTTCCCACCAGGATGCCCAGTCCGGTGCCCCAGAAGTAATCCCGGAAGCGCACGCTGGTCAGCCCCATACCGAAATTCATGGGGGTGAACGGAAAGTAGACCAGCCGCAGGTAGAGCACCGTGGCGAAACCGTTGCGGGCAATGGCCTCGTCGTAGCGCTTGAGCCGGTCGCCGATCAGACCGGCGGCGAAGTCCCGCCCCAGGGTCCGGCCGATGAAGAAAGCCCCGCTGGCGCCGAGCATGGCCCCGATCCAGACGTAGACGAACCCCCCATAGGCGCCGAAAATGGCCGCCCCCAGGCCGGTCAGGAGGGTGGCGGGAACGAAGAGGCAGACGCCGGCGGCGTAAATCCCCACAAAAGCCGCCGGCGCCCAGAGACCCAGGGTGGCGAGAAAGCGCTGCAGGGCCTCGGCGGTCAGGTATTCCCGCAGCGGGGTGCAACGCACCGCTAGGATGGCCCCCGCCACGAAAGCGGCCAGCAGGCAAGCCTTGACGACGGCGTGGCCCCTACGGGCCCTTACCTTCACAGCGGGATCCGGCATCTGGACTCCACGGCCGCGGCACCCGGTGGCCGCCGACCGGTCAGTCGGCCCCCCCGCCCTCCTGGGAACCCTTGTCCGCAGGAAGGCCGCAGGCCCGCCCCTTGAGATTGTAAAAGCGCTCCAGCCCCTGGCGCACGCGATGGGAAAAGCTCTTGGGGATCAGGGTCTTGCCGGGCAGGCAGCCGAAATGGGGGCAGTCGCCGCCGCCGATGATCCCCGGGGCGAAGTCGCAAGTGGTCATGGCGCCCTCCACGATCCCCGCTCATGGCGGCCCTCGGCGCCGACTCCCCGGGAAAGCGGCGCGAGCCATCTGAAGAACAGCAATCCTGTATGCCGACGCGGAAGTCAAGCCTTCCGGGCAATCCTTGTGCCCTCCACCGGCATTTTTCCGGCGGGGCGCTGCCCGGGACGGCCCGGAGCGCTCCTCCGGATCCGCTCGTCGACCTACAATCTGATGCTTCCACCGACGACCTTCAAGCCCCGGTACCGGGGGCGCCGTGGGCGGCCGCCACGGCAGGCGTTGATTTTCCGCTGCGCATACCCTATGGTGCCCCTGTCCAGAACCGCACTTGCCGGAGCGATACCGCCCCATGAAACGATTGGTGCTCGACCACCCCTATGCCATCACCAGCGCCGTTTTCCTGATCCTGGCTGTCGCGGGGGTCATGACCCTCCACTGGCGCCGGGAAGAGCTGATGTTCATCCTCCTGCTGTATTTCATCGCCACCGGCGCCATCCGCCTGGACGACATCGCCCGCCAGATCGGCAGCCCCCCCCGGAGCAGCGAAACGGTCCTCTCCGCCCTGGCCGCCCTGAACACCGAACTGGCGCGCGCCAACCGCTCCCTGGAAACCATCTGCCGCCACCTGGAACGCCCGGCCCCGCCCCCCGACGACCATAGCCGCTGACCGACCGACGGTTGCCGGGTCGGCCTTCTCCAGGCCAACGCCCCGCCATGTCAAAGGATTTTGCCCTGCCGCGCCCGGCGGTCGATTCCGGGAGGCACTTGACAAGCGCTGCGGATTCGATAAATTTAGGCCCTTTTTGGAACCGGCCCAGTGTTCACCGGCCCCCGCCGGGACGCCTGTGCCGATGCACCGGGGAGACAGCGCCCATGATCGCGGTGGAAAACCTGACCAAGTACTACGATGGCTTCTGCGCCGTGGACGGCATCGGTTTCACGATGGCCGGCGGCGAGATCCTGGGGCTCCTGGGGCCCAACGGCGCCGGCAAGACCACCACCCTGCGCATGCTGACGGGTTACCTGCGGCCCACGTCCGGCACCATCCGGGTCAAGGACCTGGACATGGAGGCGGATCCGGTGGCCATCAAGCGCCTCATGGGCTACCTGCCGGAATCCGCCCCCCTTTACCCGGGAATGCTGGTCTACGACTACCTGAGCTACGTCGCGAACCTCCGGGGTTTGCGCGGCGCGGCCCGCGAGGGGCGCATCCGCGAGCTGGTGGCCCTCTGCAGCCTCTGGGACATCATGGCCAAGCCCATCGGGGACCTCTCCAAGGGCTTGAAGCAGCGGGTGGGCCTGGCCCACGCCATGATGAGCGACCCGGAAATCCTGATCCTGGACGAGCCCACCTCGGGTCTCGACCCCAACCAGATCGTCGAAATCCGTGACATCATCCGCCGCATCGGCCGCGAAAAGACCATCATCCTCTCCACCCACATCCTGAGCGAGGCCGAAGCCACCTGCGACCGCATCGTGATCATCAACAAGGGCCGCATCGTCGCGGATGACCGCACGGAGAACCTCAAGCGCACCGCCGGGCAGGAGCATCACATCCACCTGCGCCTGTGCCACGCGGCCCCCGACGCCGTCCGGGAGCGCCTGGCGGCCCTGGAAGGCGTCCTGCGGGTGGAGATCGCGGCCCCCGAGGGGGACGGCAGCCTGCCCTTGAAGCTCGTCTGCCGGGGAGACCGGGACCGGCGCGAGGACATCTACCGGGAAATCCGCGCCACCGACTGGATCCTGACCGAACTCTACCAGCGGTCCCGGGACCTGGAAACCGTTTTCCGCGAGCTGACCAAGGAGAGCTGACATGCACCAGGTGCGGCACATTCTGACGAAAGAGCTCAAGGATTATTTTCTTTCGCCCATCGCGTATATCGTCATCGCCGTCTACCTGGTGGTGACCGGCTGGCTCTTCTTTTCGGCCTTCTTCGTTTTCGGCCAGGCTGACCTGCGCAATTTTTTCAACCTCCTGCCTTTCACCTTCGCCTTCGTGATCCCGGCCGTCACCATGCGCCTGTTCGCCGAGGAGCTCAACACGGGCTCCTACGAGACCCTGCTGACCCTGCCGGTCACCCCCGGGGCCATCATTCTGGGCAAGTTCCTGGCCGGCGTGGTTTTTACGGCCGCCCTCCTGGCCCCCACGATCGCCTACCCCATCGTCATCTCCCTGATGGGCGCGCTCGACTGGGGGCCGGTCATCGGCGGCTACGTCGGCGCGCTGCTGCTGGGGGCGGCCTTCACGGCGGTGGGGCTTTTCGCTTCCACGCTGACGCGCAACCAGATCATCGCCTTCATCGTGGGCGCGCTGGTTTGCTTCTTCCTGGCCGTGCTCGACAAGATGCTCTTCTTCTTCCCCCAGGGGCTGGTGGGCGTGGTGGGCTACCTGGGGGCCGAGGTTCATTTCCAGAACGTCGCCAAGGGCATCATCGACAGCCGGGATGTCATCTACTTTCTGAGCGTGGCCTTCATCGGCCTCTACGGAGCCCACCTGGTCCTGGAGTCCAAGGAATAGGAGCAGCGAGATGGTATTGCGCAAGGAAACCCACCGCTACCTCAAATTGGTCGTTTACCTGTGCGTGGTGGTGCTGGTGAATGTGGCCGCCGTGACCCTGTTCTTCCGCCTGGACCTGACCCGGGACCGCGTCTATTCCCTCTCCGCGCTCAGCCGGGAAGTGGTGGCCACCCTCCAGGAACCCCTGACCGTCAATGTCTTCTTCACGCGCGACCTGCCGGCCCCGTACAACACCATCGAGCGCTACCTGCGCGACCTGCTGGCGGAGTATGCCCTCCACGCCAACCGCCACTTCAATTTCAGTTTCCACGTGATGGATCCGGAGGGCGGCCAGGCGGGGCAGGCCGCCGAAAACCAGCGCCTGGCGCAAAACTACGGCATCGAACCGGTTCAGATCCAGGTGGTGGAGCAGGACGAGGTGAAGTTCAAGACGGCCTACATGGGGATGGTGCTCATCCACGGTGACCTGGTGGAACGGATTCCCGCCATCACCAACACGGACGGCCTCGAGTACCGCCTCACCACCGCCATCCAGAAAATGAACAACAAGATCAGCACGCTGCTGAGCCTGAGCGACAAGATCCGGGTCACCCTGTTCCTTTCGGCCTCCCTGGAGGGCGTCGGGCGCCACCTGGGGCTGGACCAACTGCCGGAGTACCCCGTGAAGCTGGCCGAGGCCGTCACCCGCTTGAACGCCATGAATTACGGCCGCCTGGAATACCGCCACGTGGATCCGGCCGTGGACCCCGACGGGGATGCGCTTTCCACGCGCTTCAACGTCATGCGGCTCAATTGGCCCGCCCTGCCCGAGGCCAACCTGTCGGCCGGAAACGGCGTCATCGGCCTGGTGATGGAGCATGGCACCGAGCATCTCGTGCTGCCGCTGCTCAACGTTTTCCGCGTGCCCGTCATCGGCACCCAGTACGACCTGGTGCCCCTGGAGCGGCTCGAGACCCTCATCGGCGACGGGGTGGATGCCCTGGTGGACATCAATGAAAACCTCGGGCTGCTCACCGGGCGCGGCACGTTGGGCATTTCGGGAATGCCCGGCGCCGGCGGCCGGCCCCCCGAAGCCCTGACCAACTTCAACACCCTGGCTTCCAGCACTTACAGCCTCCAGGAAGTGGACCTGGACCAGGAGCCGGTGCCCGAGAGCCTCAAGAGCCTGGTGATCGTGCGGCCCACGGAGACGTTCTCCGACCACGACCTCTACCAGATCGACCAGGCCCTCATGCGCGGGACCAATCTGGCCCTGTTCCTCGACGCCTTTCAGGAAGGCCCCTCCATGATGGGCATGCCCCCCCAGGGCGCCCAGCCCATCGACAGCGGGCTGGAAAAGCTCCTGGCCCATTACGGGGTTCGCATCCAGCCGTCCATCGTGCTGGACGAAAACTGCTTCAAGCAGCGTCTGCCCCGGGAAATGGGCGGGGGCGAGCGCCCCATTTATTTCGCCCCCATCATCAAGCGCCGCCATATCAACCAGGACCTGGATTTCATGACCAACATCGGGGGGCTCATCGGGCTCAAGATGTCCCCCCTGGAACTCGACGGGGGGCGCCTGGAAGCCAACGGTCTGACCGCCCGGCAGGTGCTGGCCTCCTCGGAGCAGTCCTGGGAGATGACCGCGCCCATCACCTTCGACCCCGGCCAGACCGGGCCGCCGCCCGACCCCGCGGAGATGGCCAGCCGGCCCCTGGCCTACCTGATCGAGGGCGCCTTCCCGAGCTACTTCGCCGGCCAGCCGGCACCCCCCAAGCCGGCCCCCGAGGCGCCCGCCGACGGCCAAGGGACGGAATCCGACACGCCGGACATGCCGGCGGCCGCCACATCTCCCGGGGTGGTCCTGGAAGCCCGGCCCACCACGCTGGACAAGGGAAAACCGGCCAAGATCTTCCTCCTGGGCTCCTCGGAGATGATCCAGGACACGGTGCTGGAGGCCGAGGGCCGCAGCACCAACGCCATTTTCGTCCTGAACGTCATGGACCACCTGAACGGCCGGGACGACGTGGCCCTGATGCGCAGCAAGCAGCAGCGCTTCAGCCCCCTGGAGGACACCGGGCCCGCCAAGCGCACGTTTGCCAAGGCGTTCAACATCATCGGCCTGCCGCTGCTGGTGGTCCTCGCGGGGCTCGCGGTCTGGATGCGGCGGAGTGCCCGCAAGAAGCGGATCGATCTTCTGTTTGCCGCCCCCGGGGACAAACCCTGACCTCATACGAACCCCGGCCGCCTGGCACCACCCGAGGAGGGGCTATGCGAATGCGCAAAGAATACCCGATCCTGGCCGCGGTCATCGTGGCCCTGGGGCTCTACCTGTTTTTCCGCCCCACCGACCGGAACCGCTACCAGCTGCCGGCGCTCCCCCCGGTGGACCCCAGCGCGGTCACCAAGCTGGAGCTCCAGGGGCCGTCGGGGACGGTCGTCCTGGAACGCGAGGCGGATGCCTGGGTGGCGGGCCCCCAGCGGTACCCGGCCGCGCGCTCCGCGGTGGAGGGCATGCTGGCCGTGGTGGCGGACCTGACCGTCACCGCCCTGATCTCGGAATCCGCTGCCTATGACCGCTACGAGCTGGATGCCGCCCATCGCGTGCAGGTCACGGCCTGGGCCGGGGACCGCAAGGTCCGGGAGTTTAACGTGGGCAAGGTGGCGCCCACCTACCGGCACACCCATGTGCAACTGGCCGGCGACCCCAAGGTCTACCACGCCCGGGACAGCTTCCGGGGCACCTTCGACAAGGACCTGGCGGCCCTGCGGGACAAGCGCGTGCTCTCCTTCGATCCCGGCGCCATCGATGCCGTGCGCGTTGCAACAGCCGCCGGCGCCGTGGAAATCCGGCGCCAGACACCGCAAACACCCGCACCCCCCGAAGGTGCGCCCCCCGCCGCACCCCCCCCGGCCCAATGGACCACGGCGGACGGGAAACCGGTGGCCTCCGACGCCAT
>DJGG01000073.1:6101-15700 GCA_002432195.1 Desulfobacteraceae bacterium UBA5852 | reverse complement strand
TGGACCGCCTCCTGGCGGACCTCGCCCGGCTGGAATGCGACCGCTACCTGGACCCTCCGCCGGAGAACCCTCCCGGGCCGCCGGCCTACCAGGTGGAGCTCACCGGAACCGTGCCCCATTCCCTCACCGTCTACCCGGCGCCGGCGGACCAGGCCGACGCCTACCCGGGTCGATCCTCGGACAACGTCTTTGCGTTTGTCCTGTCCAAATGGGACCTGGAGCGGTTGGACGAGTTCCTCAAGACGGTCATCGGAGGAGCGGCGGCGGAAGAGACGCCATCGGGCAAGGCATCATGAACCGTGCGGGGCAACAGGTGCCCCGCACGATCGGTGGACACCCGGCGTGTCCGTTTCCCGGCGGTCCCCCAACGGATTCCGGACCGCAACCCCTGACCGCGACCCATGGGCATGCACACCGAGGACTGGATACCCCGCGAGGCCGAGCGCTCGCTCCAGCGCTTGCTGCCGCGCATCGAAGGGGTCTTTGCCGGCGATTGCCGGGAGCCGGAGGCCTGGCCCCCCTTCCGTGACCGCCTGCAGCGGGAATGGCCCGCGCTCTTTCGTCTACTGGTGCGCCTCTACGGCCAGCACTACGACTTCTTCTACCACTTGGAGCAACTCCTGCGCATGCTGGCCTGTTCCTGGCTGGCGCGCCCGTCGCGCCTCCAGGCGCTGGATGCGCGACGGGAAAAGGATCCCGGCTGGTTCAAGGGGCGGGACGTCATCGGCGGCGTCCTCTACGTGGACCTCTTCAGCGACAACCTGGCCCTGCTCCACGAACACATCCCCTACTTCAAGGAGCTCGACCTTTCCTATCTCCACCTCATGCCCATCTTCGCCGTGCCCCACGGGGAGAACGACGGGGGCTACGCCGTCAGCAGCTATCGCGCCGTCAACCCCGACCTGGGCACCATGGAGCAGTTGACCGAGCTGGCCGGCGTGCTGCACGCGGCGGGGATCAGCCTGGCCCTGGATTTCGTCTTCAACCACACCTCCGACGAGCATGCGTGGGCCCGCCGCGCCCAGGCCGGGGATCCGGATTTCCAGGCCTACTACCACTGTTTCCCCGACCGCAGCGTGCCCGACCGCTACGAAGCCGCCTTGCGGGAAATATTTCCCACGGTGCGCCGGGGCAGTTTCACCTGGCGGCCCGACATGCAGCGCTGGGTCTGGACCACCTTCAACAGCTACCAATGGGACCTGAACTACGCCAACCCCGCCGTCTTCCGCGCCATGGCCGAGGAGATGCTTTTTCTGGCCAACGCCGGTGTCGAAGTGCTGCGGCTGGACGCCGTGGCCTTCATCTGGAAAACCATGGGCACGGACTGTGAAAACCGGCCCGAAGCCCACCTCATCATCCAGGCCTTCAATCGCCTGGCCCGCATCGCCGCCCCGGCCCTGCTCTTCAAGTCCGAGGCCATCGTGCATCCCGAGGCGGTCCTGTCCTATATCGACCCCGGGGAGTGCCAGCTGTCCTACAACCCCCAACTCATGGCCCTGCTCTGGGAGGCCGTGGCGACCCGCCGGGTGAACCTTCTCAGCCGAGCCATGTCCCGGCGCGCCCGGCTGCCGGAAGGCTGCTCCTGGGTCAACTACCTGCGGTGCCACGACGACATCGGCTGGACCTTCGACGACGAGGATGCCTGGGCCGTGCGGTTGAATCCCCACGATCACCGCCGCTTTCTGAACGCCTTCTACAGCGGCCGTTTCGAAGGCTCCTTCGCCCGGGGCGTACCCTTCCAGTTCAATCCGGAGACCGGCGACATGCGCATCTCCGGCACCCTGGCCTCCCTGGCCGGCCTGGAGCAGGCCCTGGAGCGGAAAGACGCCCTGTTGATCGAAATGGCGGTGCGCCGCGTCATGCTGCTCCGCAGCATCGTGCTGAGCGCCGGCGGCATCCCCCTCATCTACCTGGGGGACGAATGGGGCATGCTCAATGACTACACCTATCTTTCGGAACCCGCCAAGGCCCATGACAGCCGCTGGGTCCACCGCTCCCGCCGCCGGTGGGAACGCCGGGACCTGTCCAGCGGGGAAACCATCGAGTGGCGCCTTTTCGAGGGCCTGCGGCAGCTCATTCAGGCCCGCAAGCGACTGCCGGCCCTGGACAATGGGGGGCTTGTGGTCTTCGACACGGGCAACCCCCACGTCTTCGGCTTCGTGCGCCAGGGCGGCGGCCAGCGCCTGCTGATCCTGGCCAACGTCACCGAGACCCCCCAGGCGGTCCCCGGCGCCAGCTTCCAACGCTTCGGTGCCACGGCCGGCCTTCACGATCACATCGGGGGCGACACCCTGGCCCCGGACGAAGCCCCGCTCCTGGGCCCCTACCAGTACCGCTGGCTGGAAGCCCTGACCCCTGAGGGCACCTCTGCCGTGCCCCGCAAGTAAGTGACCTGCGTCCGTCGCCGGGGTGGGGATTCCACCCCCGCCCTGCGCAACGGCATCCGGTGCCTCGGAATTTTGTCGGATGCATCCGGGACCAAACCATCATACCCGTCAACCCCCGCCAGGAGGAACCGCCGACCATGGATGTCGCCCATTGGAAAGATTGCCCGGACCAGCCCATTGCCACCTTCCCCTACAAGGGCCGCCCCCTCGCGGTGCGGGGCACCAGCGTGCGCTGGCTGTCGCGCTCCGGCGACGACGGCACCGGCGCCCCCGAATACGGCCTGCGGCTCTTCACCATTCAGCCCGGCGGCCAGATTCCCATCCACGCCCATTTCTACCTCCAGACCATGTTCATCCTCACGGGCCGGTTCGAGTGCTGGCAGTTCGACCCCCGCACGGACGAAGTGCTCCGGCGGGTGGAAGCGGGCCCCGGGGACTATGTTTACATCCCCAGCCAGGAACCCCACGGCATGCGCAACCTGAGCGCCACCGAGGCGGGCACCTTTCTCTGCTGCATCTGCAACGTCTACCCGGACGACGCCCTCTGAGGGTATGGCAACCGGATGGCCCGGCGGCCTGACCGGGGCCGGAAAACCATCGGCGGCCAGACCATGAGGAACGGGGTCGGGCACGGAAGGCATCTCTGGCCCCCCCAATGACAAAAGGGCTGGCCGAATTTCGGCCAGCCCGATCGGGCGGGCCTGGCGGCCGGATTATGCCGTTGGACTTCCCTCGGGACGCGCACAGCCGGATTTCAGCCTGAGACGCCGTTTTTATCCACCAGCTGACAGCGTGCATTAGGCGATAGGGCCTTCTTCGACGACCCCAGGGGCGTTCAAGCGTCCCGTCCGACGCCAGGAAATGCGCCGCCTGGTCCAGCTCTGGGCCCGGTCGAGGTAGTAGTAGATCACCGGGGTGACATAGAGGGTCAGCAGCTGGGAGACCAGCAGACCGCCAACCACCGCCAGCCCGAGAGGACGCCGGGATTCGGCGCCTGCGCCGATGCCGATGGCGATGGGCAGTGTCCCCATCAGCGCGGCCATGGTGGTCATCATGATCGGCCGGAAGCGGACGACGCACCCCTGGAAGATGGCCTCGAGGGGCGCCTTGCCCTCCTGGCGCTGGGCCTCGAGGGCGAAATCGATCATCAGGATGGCGTTCTTTTTGACGATCCCTACCAGCATGATGATGCCGACAAAGGCATAGAGGTTGAGGTCCTTGTGGAAGACCATCAGGGTGACCAGCGCGCCGAGGCCGGCCGCTGGCAGCCCGGAGAGGATGGTCAGGGGATGGATGTAGCTCTCGTAGAGGATCCCGAGCACGATGTAGATGACCAGGATCGCCAGGACCAGCAGCAGTGCCAGCCCCTTGGTGGAGGCCTGGTAGACCTGGGCGGCCCCCTGGAAGCCGGTGGTGATGGTCGCCGGCAGGCTGCGTGCCTCCTTCTCGACGGCCGCCACCGCGGTTCCCAGCGGCACATCCGGCCGCAGGTTGAAGGATATGGTGACCGCGGTGATCTGACCCAGATGGTTGACCGACAGCGGTCCGAGGCCACGGGTGATGGTTACCAGGGAGGACAGGGGCACCAGGACGCCGGCGTCGGAACGGATGTAGAGCATCTGCAGGACCGAAGGATCGGCCTGGTAGCGGGGCTCCAGTTCCATGATCACCTGGTACTGGTTGATCGGTGAGAAGATGGTCGAGACCTGGCGGCTGCCGTAAGCCGAATAGAGCGCGTTTTCGATCCGCTCGGCGGTGATGCCCAAGGCTGCCGCCCGATCGCGGTCGATGGTCAGGTTTACCTGGGGGTTCTTGATTTGCAGGTCCGAGGTCACGTCCTGGAGCATCGGCAGGTCGTGGAGCCTGGACTCGAATTCAGCGGCCCGGGCGTAAAGTTCGTCGCTGTTGGGGCTCTGCAGCACGAACTGGTACTGGGCCTTGGACGAGACCGACTCGAGGCGGATCGGCGGGGGGTTCTGCAGAAAGATGCGGATCCCCGGAATCCCGTCGAGCTGGGGGCGCAGGCGCTGGGCGATCTGATCGGCATTGGCTTTGCGCCGGTCCCGGGGCATGAGCTTGATGAACATGGAACCGCTGTTGGAACCCACCCGCGAGCCCGCGGCGCCCACCGAGGACATGAAGGCTTCCACATCGGGATCCTGGATGACGATTTCCGCCAGCCGGGCCTGGTTGCGTTTCATGTCTTCGAAGGACACTCCCTGGGCTCCCTCGGTAGTACCGTGCAGCGCGCCGACATCGTCCGGCGGGAAAAGGCCGGTGGGAATCCGGGTGAAGAGCCACAGCGTCGCCGCAATCAGCAGCAGGGTTAACACCAGGACCGAAAGCCGGTAGTTGAGCACCCAGGTCAGGGTCTTTTCGTACAGGGCCCGCCAGCCGTTGAAAAAACGTTCCATCTGGTTGTAGAGAAATCCGTGCCGCCGGCCGGCGTGGGGCTTGAGAAAACGGCTGCCAAGCATGGGCGTCAAGGACAGCGAAACGAATCCCGAGATCAGGATGGCGACGGCGATGGTGACGGCGAATTCGTGCAGGACCCGCCCGAGCATGCCGGCCATGAACAGCACCGGAATGAATACCGCCACCAGTGAGACGGTCATGGAAACGATGGTGAAACCGACCTCCCGCGCCCCCCTGAAGGCCGCCTCCCGGGCCGACTCGCCGTGCTCCATGTGGCGGACGATGTTCTCCAGCATGACGATGGCGTCGTCCACCACGAAGCCCACCGACAGGGTGAGGGCCATCAGGGTGATGTTGTTCACCGAAAAGCCAAGCAGGTACATCGCGGCAAAGGTACCGACGATGGAAAGCGGCAGCGCCAGGCTGGGGATGAGGGTGGCGGAGAGGTTGCGCAAAAACAGGAAGATGACCAGGATCACCAGGGCGGCGGTCAGAACGAGGGTGAATTTGACCTCCGCCACCGACTCGCGGATCGATTTGGAGCGATCATACATGACCTCGAGATCCACCGCTGCGGGAAGCTGCTGGCGGAAAGCGGGCAGCTGCTGTTTGATGTGGTCGACAACCTCGATGGTGTTGGTGCCGGGCTGGCGCTGAATCGCCAGAATGATCGACCGGGTGGACTTCCCCTTGGTGTAGAACCATGCGGCGACCTTGTCGTTTTCGACGCTGTCGGTGACCTTGGCGATGTCCCGCAGGCGCACCGGCGCGCCGCCCCGGTAGACCACGATGAGCTGCTTGAATGCCTCGGCGTTGTAGAGCTGGCCGTTGACCTGGATTGTAAAGGACTGACCTGGCCCCTCCAACCCGCCGGTGGGCAAGTTGACGTTCCAGCTGGCCAGGGCCGCCTCCACCTCGTCCAGGCCGATCTGCCGGCTGGCCAGCTTCCGGGGGTCAAGGCCGACCCGCACGGCGTATTTCTGCGAACCGAAGACGTTGACCTGGGCCACTCCGGCGACCATCGAGATGCGCGGGGCGATGACCGTGTCGGCAAACTCGTTGACCTCGGAAAGCGGCAGGGTCGGCGAGGTCATGGCCAGGTAGAGAATCGAAGCATCGGCCGGGTTGACCTTGCGGATCGAGGGCGGACTCGGCATCTCCCGGGGGAGCTGCCGGGCGGCCTGGGAGATGGCCGTTTGCACGTCCTGGGCAGCCGCGTCGATATCCCGCTCCAGTGTGAACTGGATGGTGATGATCGTGGTCCCCTGGCCGTTGGTGGAACTCAGCGAGTCGATGCCGGCAATGGTCGAGAGCTGGCGCTCCAGGGGGGTGGCGACGGCGCTGGCCATGGTTTCCGGGCTGGCACCGGGGAGGCTGGCCCGCACCTGGATGGTCGGGAAATCGATGCTCGGCAGGTCGTTGACCGGCAGCAGCCGATAGGCGAAGGCGCCGAAGATCATGATCGCCAGCATGAGCAGGCTCGTCATGACCGGCCGGCGGATGAAGAGTCCCGAAATACTCACTGGGAGGCCTCGGTCTTGTCCGTTGCGGTGTCCGCCCGGGCCAAGCTCACCTTGACCCCCGGGGCCAACCGCAAATGTCCGTCGGTCACCACCGTCTCGCCCACTGCCAGCCCCGTTTCGATGACCGACGCGTCGCCGACGCTGAAGCCCAGTGTCACCAGCCGCAGCTCCACGCGCTGCTCCTGGTTGACCACGTAAACGAAGTTGCCGTTCTGGCTCGTCTGCACGGCCCGGGTTGGAACGACCGTGGCGTCCCGCCGGGTGGTCAATTGCAGGCGGACATGGACGAACTGACCCGGCCAAAGGATCCGGTCCGGGTTGGCGAAGGTCGCTTTGAGCCGGATGGTGCCGGTGGCCGCGTCGACCCTGTTGTCGAGAAAGGAAATCCGGCCCACCAGGGGTTCGCCGTGGTAGCCGTCCGGAACCGCCTGCACCGCCAGGCTCCCGGCGGCCAAGTATTTTTTCAGCTCCGGCAGGGCCTGCTCTGAGAGGGAGAAACTGACCTTGATCGGGGTAACCTGGTTGATCGTCACCAACGGCTGATCCGCCTCGGCCTTGACCAGATTCCCCTGGTCCACCAGCAGGGCGCCGGTGTACCCGGAGATGGGCGCACGGATCGTGCAGTTGTCCAGATCCAGCCGGGCGCTCTCCACCGCCGCTTCATCGGCCGCCACCGCGGCCGCCAGCACGGCGACGCTGGTTTGCGCCTGATCGGAC
This sequence comes from Desulfobacteraceae bacterium UBA5852, assembly GCA_002432195.1. Taxonomy (GTDB): domain Bacteria; phylum Desulfobacterota; class Desulfobacteria; order Desulfobacterales; family UBA5852; genus UBA5852. The sequence goes on along the minus strand of DJGG01000073.1, from coordinate 8,658 downwards.
TGCTCCTCGGAGACATACCCCTTCTCGGCGGCCGGGCGGTAGCGCGCCGCTTGCTTGCGGGCATTGTCGAGGGCGGCCCGGTCCTCGGCCAGGGCCGCCATGGCCTGGTGGAGCCGGGCGTCGAACGGACGCGGGTCGATGCGAAAGAGCAGGTCACCGGCCTTGACCGGATCGCCTTCCCGGAAGTTGACTTTTTCCAGGACCCCGGCCACCTGGGATTTGATTCCCACCGCGGCAAAGGGCTCGACGCTGCCCACGGCCTGGACCTCGACGGGCATGTCCTTGCGGCTGCTGGCGGCCACGCTCACCGGTACCGATGACGCCTCGGACCGGACCGTTTTCCCGTTATTGTCACTTTGTGCCTCGGAACCGGAACAACCCGGCAGCATGAAGAGCAGGCACAGCGCCAGGATCAACCCGCGGCCGGCGCGCAGGAGCGAAAGCCGGGGCCCCTCGTGCTTCGCAGGACAACGTTTCATTGAATCACATCTCCCGTTGGTATGGGGTGCAGGTCGACCAGGGTCTTCGCCGACGGCCTGCTCGAGATATTCGATTCATCCCGGCCAATCTCCCATCCGCCCCCCAGCGCTTTGAACAGGGCGATCTGGTAGAGTGCCTGCCGCTGCTCGCTCTGGATCAACTGGTCCTGGGACAGGTAGAGCGCGGTCTGGCTCTGAAGGAGCGAAAGAATATCGCTGATCCCAGCGCGGTAGCGGCCGCTGGCCAGTTCCACCGCCCGTTGCCCGGAACGCACGGCATCCGCCAGGCTCCGAAAAGTCTCCGTCTCCCGGGACAGGCCCAGCAGGGCAGATTCCACCTCGCCCAGGGCGGCAAGGACCGTCTTTTCATAGGCGGCCTGCGCCTCTTCCTGGCGCCCCCGGTTGAAATCGATGTCGGCCCGCGCCCGGCCCGCATCGAACAGCGGCCAGCTCACCGTGGGGCCGACGGTCCAGTAGCGGCTGCCGGCGCTGATCAGATCGCCGAGACTGGCGCTCTGCAGCCCCAGCAGGCCGGTCAGGGAAAACCGGGGAAAAAGCTCGGCGGTGGCCACCCCGATATCGGCCGTGGCAGCCGCCAGCTGGCGTTCGGCGCGGCGGATATCAGGCCGGCGCCGCAACAGATCGGAGGGAAGGGTTTCCGGCAACCATGCCGGCCGCGCCGGCAGCGGCGCCGTCGGTGCGAGCTCCTTCTCGAGAGCCCGGGGGGGCAACCCCAGCAACAGCGACAGGCTATAAATGGACGTCCCGGCACTGTTCTCCAGGGGGGGAAGTTGGGCGCGGGTCAGGGCCAGTTGGGTTTCGGCCTGGGCCACCTCCAGCCGGTTGCCGAGTCCACTCTCCTGGCGTCCCCGGGCCAGGTACAGGGTCCGTTCCTGGATGCCGACATTTTCCCGGGCCGCCCGCAGTCGTTGCTGGCTGCCGCGCAGTTCCAGGTAATTGCGGGCGACCTCCGCCTCCAGGGACACCAGGACATCCCGGCGGCCTTCAGCGGTGGCGGCCAGCCGCGCCCCGGCCGCTTCGACGGACCGACGCACGCCGCCGAAGATGTCGAGTTCCCAGCCGGCATCGAACCCGGCCTGGTAGAGATCCTGGGTCGTGCCGGCGTTGCTGCCGCCGGCATTTTCGCTGCGCCGGGTGCGGGCGTAGGCGCCGGAGACATCCACCGCCGGTGCGAGCGCCGCGGTAGCCAGCCGATACTGGGCGCGGGCCTGCTGGATGCGGGCCACGGCGATTTTGAGGTCGGGGTTGGCGGCGACCGCACGCTGGATCAGGCCGTCGAGCCGGGGATCGTCGAACAGGGTCCACCAGGTTTCCAGCGCGCCGGTGCCGGCGGTTGCGCTGCCGTCCTCGCCCGCCCCGCTCCAGGCGGCCGGCAGTTCCGGGCGGGGTGGCTGATAATCGGGACCGACCGGCGCGCAACCAACCAACAGGGCCGTCAGCCCCCAACCCATAAAAACGATCAGGCGAGTATGTCCGCCGCGCATCGGTCTACGAAACTCCAATTGTCAGGTTAGCCAATCGCCATCGTAATCAATGCGGTGAATCGGAGATCGTGTATACCGAAGTCCCGCCCATAAGAAAAGGTAATCCGTGAAGCGGCAAGTTCTTGGGGGTTGACTCAAGAGCCCTTAGCCGCCAAGCCGAGAAGCATTGGAGACAAGGCAAAAAGCCCCTTTGCCGATGATACCCAAGCCCCTATCGCCTGGCAGCCTTGTCGATAAACAACCATCGGCCCGCAAGGCAAGGCGCGTCCCGATGGGAAAAGCGCGAGCCAACCTCAAGGGTCGTGAGCATGTTCTCGAGGGTCGCTACGCAGCATTTCGGCCCGAAGCGCAGTTTATCCAGAGGCTGATAGAGGGCAGACTATCCCTTACAGCCCCAAAAAAGGAAAACCCCGCCAGGATGGGTCAGCATCCTGACGGGGATAACGATGAGGCTGAACACTCGCCGTGAAATGACGGCCAGACAACAAAAGTTTTCCCGACTGGCGGGGTGTCCGCCAAGGTGTCCGCGGAACCCCATATCTCATGAGTAGTGGTGATCCCAACGGGATTCGA
>DJGG01000073.1:0-6063 GCA_002432195.1 Desulfobacteraceae bacterium UBA5852 | reverse complement strand
TACCGCGCCTTACCTTCCCGTCCCAATGCCCCGTGAAATAAGCCGTCATTGCTTTAATAATTTCCCCTTGCTTTACCACGGTTCCCCGTTATATTTAATCAACGTGTGGGGAATGCTGTGGGGAATAGACCCGCCAGCCAGCCGAGGGGAGGCCGAGAACATGCCAGCTAGGAACCGATTCAAGACCAAGTACCCAGGCGTTTTTTTCATCGAAGGCACCTCGACGCAGGGAAAGCCAGAAAAAATATTTTACATCCGCTACCGTAGAAACGGCAAGATGGTGGAGGAGAAGGCCGGCCGGCAGTTTCAGGACGATATGACCCCCGCCCGGGCAGCCAAGATGCGGGCCGACCGGGTTGAAGGCGACCAACTCCCCAATAAGGTCCGGCGGAAATTGGAACGGCAGGCGCAGGAAGCCGAGGCGAGCCGCTGGACCTTCGAAAAAATTTTCATCGCCTACATGGCCACCCGCCGCGACGGAAAGGGCAAGGCCGTTGACCAGGGCCGCTATGAAAAGCACCTGAAGGACCACATCGGCGCCAAGGAACCCTCCGAGATCCTACCCTTGGATATCGAGCGGATTCGAATCAATCTGCTCAAGCGCCTATCTCCCCAAACGGTTGCCCACATCCTAAACCTGATGGTCTGGGCGATCAACTACGGCGTGCGGAATCGCCTCTGCAAGCCCCTGGACTTCGAAATCAAGCGCCCCACCTTCGACAACCGCAAAACCGAAGATTTGACCCAGGCGCAGCTAAAGGCTCTCCTGACCGCCATCGAGGCCCAGACCAACATCCAGGGCAAAAACCTCCTTAAGCTCATCCTCCTTACCGGAATGCGGCGCGGGGAGGTTTTCAAGCTCGAATGGCGCGACGTGGACTTCGAGAGAGGTTTCATTCGGATTCGGGACCGCAAGGGGGGCACAGACCACACGATCCCGATGAACGATTCGGCCCGTAGGCTTCTGGAATCCCACCCCCACACCGAAGGCAGCCCCTACGTCTTCCCGGGAGCCAATGGTCGTCAACGGGTATCTATCCAGGGCTTTTCTGAAAAGGTCAGGACGGCCGCCGGCCTGCCCAAGCACTTCCGCATGTGCCACGGGCTCAGGCACCACCTGGCGTCCGCTCTTGCCAGCAGTGGGGAGGTTGACCTCTACCAAATCCAGCAACTCCTCGGCCACAAGGACGGCCGCATGACGCAGCGTTACAGCCATCTTCGGGATGCGGCGCTTCGGAAGGCCGCCAACCTCGCCGGGACCCTAATCGATCAAGCCGCTATGGAAACCGACCCAGAAACCAAAGTGGTCAACCTTCAGGACCGACAAGGCTAATCAATCCTCGGGGGCCTATTACGGCCCCATTGGTTCCCCTTGTGAATTTCTCTCTCCCGCATCTCCTGCGGTCCACCTCGAAGTAAGCCGCCTTCTGTTCTTCTGTTTCGACCAAAAGAATCCTTTTCCCTGGTGGTAGTCCCCCCGGTGGGGGCCGGTTGCAAGCGCGCGCACTTCGTATCTATCCCCCCAGGGCTAAAAAATTCCTAAAAGGGTCTCCTCGCACTTGACGCACTGGTTGACGGGGCGCCTAATCTTCTTCCTCATTGCCCCAAATGCTTCCTCGCCTGCCTATCTTCCTTCCATCTTCCCTACTGACAACTAAGTTGACCGCTCCCCGGCGTCATTCATCGTCACAGCCTGCGCGGCGCTGCGATTGTCCTTTCCAACTATCAGAAAGCCACTCCTGCAACCCCTATCTTGCGTAAAGCGCCGCTTCGGTTCTATGTGCGGGGATAGGAAACATAGTTGACCCTGAGTTTTCACTAAAAGAACGAATAGCGAATTACTTAAGGTCCATCACCTAAACCCACCACCGCCATCGTCGCGCCCCATACCGCGTTCGCCGCCGTAGTCCCCTGCGCTTGAAATCCCGCCACCGGAACCAACCCCCGTTCCCGAGTCGCCCCAGCCCCAGCCGCTCTGCATTCTGTCGGGGTTTTCGGGTGTAGCGGGTCCGCCAAAGGGGTCCACACGGTCATTCGGGCTGATACTACCGATGGATTGGTCGGGGTCCATCTCGGGTTCGCCACGGCCGAGGATTTCGCTCATTTTTACGAACCCTGGAGGTACAGGTTCATACTTGAACGGTTTGCCACTCAGAAGTGACAAAACACTGCTCCGAACATCACGACCCAATGCGCTGAGGGTATTCCCCCATGACTTGTTTTCGTTGTAGGCGGCCATCGCCCGATTCGTCATTTCATTTTGCAGCGCCTGCTCTGGCGAAAACGCTTCGGGGTTATCGTATCCGGTTTTCACCGCATCCTGGTATTCGGCAAACTGGTCTTCAGGGGCGAAATCCACTCCGGGGAAAGAGTCCTGGGTGCGCTTGGAGGCGTATCCCATCCGCGCTACATCGGCCAAAGCCCTTAATGCGGAAAGCGGTTGCGGAACGGACGACTTCACCCCAAATTCGGCCGCTATGCTCGATGGTGCGCCGGCCAGCTTGGCAAGGCCACCACTTAGAAGCCCGCCGGTGATTCCCTTGGTACCCAGGCCCGTCATTGTCCCCAGCAAGTCCCGGCCGACATGCGCCTCATACGCATTCTGCGGCCCTCTCAACGACGATCCTGGAGCCGGCCCTGTCCCGCTATCGTACATACCCGCAGGCGCACCCAGGCCCCTGCTAATCTGCGACAAGATGGATGGTTGCCGCGCAGGAGTTGCCGCCTTGTCTTGGTGCGGAGAGGATGGACTCGCCACGGGCTGGATGTTGGAAATTGTTCGGAACGACGAAATCGGCGCTTCATACCTGGAAGCCCTACCCGATAGAGCCTGACCCTGCCGCGAAAGTTGATGGAGAGTTGAGATCACATTCTGCCTCGATGTTGCCCCCTGGTCCACCCACCCCCAATGCCCCCCCCTCTTCGGCCTGGCTTAAGCCGTCTCGCGCCCCCCCATGCTGCGATATGGCTTTTGAGTCTGCGCTTGTTCACCGGCCCCTGCCGCCGCCTGCCGGTCGAATAGACCGTGTATCTGAGCCAGGTTCTGCGCGATGGTGGTTTTCATCGCATCGAGCCGCCTGGCCACATCTTCCCAACTGCCGGCAGCGATCCCTTCAGCCATGGCCAGGAGTGCCAACTTCCTGAAAAGTTGCTCCGGCTCACTATAGAAAAATTCGGCCTCCCAAATTGTTGCACCCCTTTTCTTGCGGGGATAACAGATGGTGAAGCTCCGCTTGTCAGCCCCAATGGCTATGCCCGGCGTAATCTCAATCACAAATTACCTCCTGCCCCCCATCGAGCCGCAATTGATTATTCCCACCACCACCCGCCAGCTTGGGGTTGCCGGCGCCATGACCACCAGGGGGCTCAGGCCTGGGGGCCACACAAACTTTTAGCGCTTGTCTATCCAGCCGCTCGAATTCATCGGCATGGCCACCACCAGAACGCTCTTACCCTCAAGGTGGCAGGCGTCCATAGCTACATGGATGCACTCGCTCCAGTCGCACCGCGAAGGGTCGTAGAAGACTCTCAGCGTCCGTCGTCCGTCCCTGTCAATTAGGAGTTCGTGAGCCATCTCTTGCGGTCCTAAAGCCAAACCGGAGTTCGTGGCTCGTTGCTGTAGTCACTTGAACCCATGGCTGGGGCGGGTGTGATGACCTTGGGCTCCCCTTGCCGCCGATCTGCCCCACGGACCTTTAGGGTTGCGCACATTCCGTTTAGCCGGCTAACGATGCGGTCACCAAGGCGCCCGGCAAGTTCACTCAGCCCCAGGTTGGAAGATACCCAGATGGGACGCTCTGCGTTGTACCTGGCGTCAACAATCTCGTAGAGAACAGCTGCCGCCCACTCCGTGGGCTTTTCGGTCCCAAGGTCATCGAGGGCCAAGTAGGGGACCTCGGAACACCGCTCGATGATCTTGGCCTCGGTGTCTTGCTCGCCCCCGTCGTAGGTTTTACGGATACCCAGCAGGAGCCGCGTGGTGCTGTGAAAAAGGGGGAAGGCGCTCAGGGGTGGTGCTTGAAGGCGTGTTTCGCCGGGAATCCTGTCGTGGTCATAAATTTCTTGGCGTCTAAGTGGTGCCTCCACGATGCTCCGGTAGGCGAGGGCCGCGAGTAACCTCGTCTTGCCAACTCCCACGGGTCCGGTAATGAACAAAGATCCGATAGTAGCCTTGCGGATTTCTTCGGGGAAGTCGTCAAGGCGGGCAGATAAGTAGCGATGCGGGATGCCCCGCCCAGCCATGATCTCCTCCGCTCTACACTGGATTTGAAACCGAATTCCGTTTTCTTCGCAAGCGAGGCACCGAGTGTTCACCCACGAGGCGGGCTCATTGAACCGGGGGCGGTGGATAGCCCACCCCAAGGGCGCCCCGCACTCGGGGCAGGGGGGCGGCTCGGGGGAGATATGTTGAACCAATTCCACGGCGACCCTTTGGCCTAATTCGGTTCGAACGTCGAAGGCGTAGTCCAGGCTAGATTTCAATCGTTCGGCCAACGTCGTCGTATTTGCCGGGCTCTGTCGGCGCTCGGAAAGCTCCTGATATAGTTCTTGCCCTTCCTGGTCGGTCAGCATTGGCGCCGCCTCCTTGGCGGCTCTTAATTGAAAGTTGCTCGAAGTTCCGGCGGACGGCGTCGGCGCTCAGCACGTTTGTCTGCCAGAAGGAGTCTGCCGTTGCCCAGGCGATCACGCGCTCCAATTCCTCGGGAGTTCGCCCATCTTTGCGGATGGTCAGGTCCAGCGCGGCGGCCCACTTTTGCAGGTCCCGCTCCGCGAACGAGGGTTTAAACCGGGGGTTGTGCCGCCGGATGGACTTCAAGAGCAGGCTTGCCAGGCGGTGGGGTTGCGAGTCTTCAGCGAAGGTGGGACGCTGTGGTTTTTTCCTACCAACAGGAAGGGGGGAAGTCGGGTCACCAGGTTCGAGCCCGCCGGGCTCGGACGAAAGGTTTTCATTTGTTTGAGAAGGAGAAGGAGAAGGAGAAGGAGAAGGAGAAGGAGAAGGGGTTAACGGGGTCCCAACGTCTCGTTGAACGGTCGTTGAACGGTCGTTGCTTCCTCGTTCTTGGGCCGTTAGTTGGTCGAATTCGCGGCGGGAAATTCCGACTCGGCCGCTTGCCCTGACCGTTTGATACAATGCGGGATGGGTTTTCGCCATCCTGGCGAGTCGTGCTTGCTCGCCACGCTCCTCAACTTTGGAGGCCCAGGAATTATTTTCCGTCCAGTCGTGGACGGCATACATACCATCTGCAAGATCAAGCCAGCCAATTTCAACTAGAGTTTGTGCGAAGGCTTCGGCGTCGCCGGAATAGGACGCCGCAATGGCGATATCCTCCGCGTCCATTCCAGTCAAAATGCCGTTGGGACGGTGAATGGCGGTATAGCACCAAAGCCGTTGGAGGTGTTCGGGACCTTCAGGGCCGAGTCGCCTCTTCAATTTAATTGTTTTATGGTGACCCCAGAATTCAACCGAAATCCGAATGTCTGTATTCATTTTCGAGCCCTTCGACCCCCAAAAGTTGGAAAAGGTTTTTCCTAACCGACTCGGAATTTGTTCTCTCCTTTGCCGAGGCTATCCGGGTTCGCGGCGCGGGCACGCATGTAATCAACAACAGCCTGAAAAGGATGCCCACGCTGAATTTTTCCAACTCCGTCCGTGCCACCGCCGGAGAAGGCCATTCCGCTGCGAATCGTGCCCAGTCGAACCCTTCAAAATTTTTTATCTGCGTCGCCGGCAGTTTATTCGAGTCCATGAATTGTAATCCCCAATCCCCCAAAAACCCCACCCACAGCGACGGCTAATTATTACTTGGATCAACACGATTTTCGACGAGGTACCTTTCGAGATCCTCGACCAGATAGCGTACCGCCTTGCCCAGCTTGAGGTAGGGGGGACCTTTTCTTAAATGCCGGTGGTTCCTCAGCGTTTGGACCGGGGTGGACAGAATCACAGAAGCATCAAATTCATTGACGGCCAGGGGTTTAGGCATTTGCTCCTCCTGTTAGGATTTTGGTTCCCTTTCCCGCGCTCTACTCATGGCCGGATGTTGGCGCTGGTCCCCGGAATTA
>DJGG01000148.1:21110-27842 GCA_002432195.1 Desulfobacteraceae bacterium UBA5852 | reverse complement strand
GCTTTTCCCGTCGGGCCGCGCCTTGCCTTCCGATCCGATTCTTGTGTATCCACAGGTTGGTAGAGGAGATACTGCCGGAATTCGGAGATGTGCTCCGGGCAGCCATCGGGGCATCGGTTCCTGGCGATGAAGAATTCGGTGCCAAGCGGCCGTAGAGCCGGCCAGGCGCCCTCGCGGGAACCTTTCCTGGCGGGCCGTGGTGCCTCTTGCCCTTGATGGGGGTAGTGCGTAATCCTGTCCGGCCCAACGGCCGCTAAGCCCCTCAGACAGCTTCCTCCCCAGGAACCGATACCCCGACGGCTGTTCATGTCTCTGGATCGGGCGGCCAGGCGGCCGGAACAAATCGGAAAGACGGCTTGGCACCCTGCGGATAAGCAGGGGTCGGGCTGGCATGCAAGGCGCGGTGCGATGCGGGAAGCTGCGCCATGCCGCCAAGGTGGGATGGTTGTGGTGTCGTACACCCGCAGGCGGTCAATCGATATAGACTTTGGGCACCCGCAGGGAGTTGGTGAACACCACCTCGTAGCTGATGGTCTCCAGCAGCCCGGCCATTTCGTCGGCGCTGATCACCTGGTCCCCCTGACGGCCGATGATGACCACCTCGTCCCCCGGGGCCACGCCCGCGATGGCTCCCACGTCCAGCATGGTGAGGTCCATGCAGATCCGGCCCGCGATGGGGGCCGACCGGCCGCGCACCAGCATGCGCCCCAGGTTGGATAGGCGCCGGGAGATCCCGTCGGCGTAGCCCGCCGGCACGGTGGCGATGACCGTGTCCCGGGGGGCTTTCCAGGTCATCCCGTAGCTCACCGGAGCCCCTGCCGGCAGGGGCTTCACCTGGAGCACGCGGGCCTTGAGGCTCAAGGCCGGCCGGAGGTCCACGCGCGTGGTGTCCACCTCCGGGGAGGGGTAGAGGCCGTAGAGGGCGATGCCCGGGCGCACGGCGTCCAGGTGGGTGTGGGGCAGGTCGATCACGGCGGCGCTGTTGGCGGCGTGCCGCAGGCCGGCCTCGATGCCGGCCCGCTCCAGGGCTTCCAGGAAGGCCGTGAAGACCTCGAACTGGCGGCGGGCGGAGGTCTTCTCGGCGCTGTCGGCGGCCGCGAAATGGGTGAAGACGCCCTCCAGGCGCACGCCCGGGAGTTTGGCCAAAGCCGCCGCCCGGGCCACCGCCGAGGGAATGGCGCCGGCGGAGCGGGGATCCGGTACCAGCCCCAGGCGGCCCATGCCGGAATCCACCTTGAGGTGCACGGCGACCGCGGCCCCCCGGGCACGGGCGGCCCCGGAGAGCATTTCCGCGTCCTCCAGGTCGACGACGCTCTGGATCAGGTGGTGGCGGATGAGATCCGCCGCCTGATCGGCAAAGGGCCGGCCGAAGACCAGGATGGGCGCCTCGAAACCCGCCTGCCGCAGGGCCACGCCTTCCTCCAGGCGCGCCACCGCCAGCATGGCGGCCCCGTTGGCCAGTGCCGTGCGGGCCACGGCGACGGCCCCGTGGCCGTACCCGTCGCCCTTGACCACGGCCATCAGGAGCGCTTCCGGCCGGGTGACCCGCCGCAGCTCGCGCACGTTGTGGGCGATGGCGCCAAGATCGATTTCCGCCCAGATGTTGGGATCGGCCACAGGTCCTCCCCCCTTATCCCGTGAGCGCAATTTCTCCGAATTGTCTAGATCAGCTCGAGGGCACAGGCCATGGACACACCGCCCCCGCCGCAAAGGGTCGCCAGCCCCAGGGTCTGGTTCCGTTTTTTCAGGGCGTGAATCAGGGTCACGATGATCCGGGCGCCGGTGGCCCCCACGGGGTGCCCCAGGCCGATGCCCGAGCCGTTGACGTTGGTGCGCTCCCGGTCCAGCGCGAGCTCCCGCTCGCAGCCGATGTACTGGGCCGCGAAGGCCTCGTTCACCTCGATCAGGTCGAAGTCCCCGATGGCAAGCCCGCTGCGCTGCAACAGGTTTCTGACCGCCGGCACCGGCGAGAGCCCCATGACCGCGGGGTGGCAGGCCCCCATGCCGGCGGCCTTGATCCGCGCCAGGGGCTTCACCCCCAGTTCCCGGGCGCGCTCCGCGGCCATGATCACCAGGGCGGCGGAGCCGTCGTTGATGCCGCTGGAATTGCCCGCCGTAACCGTGCCGATATCGGCGATGAAGGCAGGCTTGAGCTTCTGGAGGTCCGCCAGGCTCAAACCCGGTCGGAAATGCTCGTCCTTGTCGAAGAGCAGCGGCGCGCCTTTGCGCTGGGGAATTTCCACCGGCACGATTTCCGCCGCGAAATCCCCTTCCCGGGTGGCGCGCTCGGCGTTGTTGTGGCTGCGCAGGGCCACCGCGTCCATCTCCTCACGGGAAATCCCCAGGTGCTGGGCCACGAACTCCGCCGTGTGCCCCATGAGGTAGGGCTGGCCCACGAAGCGGCTCAGGGGCGCCTGGGTGGCGTCCACGGGGCCGGTCTCGGGGTGGGGGATCACGTGGGAGCCGCAGTGCAGGGCCCGCATCATCCGGTCCACGAACACATGGTCGTTCAGGCGGCAGCCCCAGCGGGCGTTTTCCACGGTGTAGGGGGCGCCGGACATGTGCTCCACCCCGCCGGCCAGCACCGTGTCCACCATGCCGGCCTGGATCATGGCGGCCCCCGAAAGGGTGGCCTCCATGCCCGAGATGCATACCCGGTTGATGGTGACCGCTGGCACACTCTCCGGGATGCCCGCCAGGAGTGCTGCGATGCGGGCGACGTTGAGGGTGTCGGTGGGTTCCAGGCAGCAGCCGTAGCGCACGTCCCCCAGCGCGGCGGGCTCGATGCCGGCCCGGCGCACGGCCTCCTTCATGGTGACGCTGGCAAGCTGGGCGCCGTTGATGTCCTTGAGGGCGCCCCCGAAGGCGCCGATGGCGGTGCGGCAGGCGGACANNGACACGATGACGACTTCGCGCATGGGAGCTCCTTGGAGATGGATGGGCTGGGAAAGGGGCGGCCGCCGGCGGGCTCCGCCGCGGCGGCCCGGGCCGAAAGGATCTCTTTAGATGGCGGCCCGGGGGTTGTCAAGGCGGTTGTGGCAGGGCCGGTTGCAGCCCCCCGGCGATGAGCCGCCCTTCAAGTAGTTCCGGGAAATGGACGATAGACCGGGAGGGAAGGTGTCGGCCGCCGGGAGGCCGGAGGCGGCCCAACCCCCAAGGCCAGGGTCGCACCCAGATGCCGTCGTTATCCCGGAGTCCTTCGGGAGCCCCCCGGATAACCGTTCAAGGACGATCGTGTCGCGAGGTCCGGAAGTGATGTCCATTACCGAGCGGCCGCCCCAGGCGGGGTTTTCTCTCATCGAGGTGATGATTGTCGTCGCCCTCATCGGCACGCTGGCGGCCATGGCCGCACCCAACTACATCGCATATCGGGAGCGGGCCATGGTGGCGGTGGCCATAGGGGATATCCGCACCATGGAAAAGGAGATTGCCGTTTTCGAGATCGACCGCGGGGGCCTGCCGGCCTCCCTCGCGGAAATCGGCATGGGTGGGCGGCTGGATCCCTGGGGAATGCCCTACCGGTACGTGCGCGTGGAGGGCAGCTCCAAGGGGAGCCTGCGCAAGGACCGTTTCCTGGTCCCTGTGAACTCCGACTACGACCTCTACAGCCTGGGCCGGGACCGGAAAAGCGTTGCCCCCTTCACGGCCAATGCCAGCCGCGACGACATCGTGCGCGCCGGGGATGGGGCCTTCGTGGGCCTGGCGGCCGAGTTCTGACTCATGGCACGCAATTCGTCATCATCAAAGACCGTCGGCCTCGCGGCCATTTTGCTGGCCCTTCTGGTCATGGGCCTGATCTACGGACCCCGGCCACCGAGCTACATGCCCGAAAAGCTCTGGGGCGTGTGGAAAACGGATCACGAGCGCTATGTCGGACGCTATATCGACATCAGCGGAGCGTTGTTTTGCGTCGGCCAGGGAGGGGAGCGGATTCAGGTCGGTTTCGTCGAGCGCGTCGAGATGGCCTCCGAGGCCGGGGGCGAGCGTTACAGCCTTTATTTCCGCCCGCACAGCGAGGACCAGGCGCCGCTCGACGAGCTGGTTTTCTACCTTCGGGAAGAGGGCGGCCGGAGCCGTATCCAGTTGAAGAGCCAGCCGAGTGTCGGCTGGTATCGGGAGGCGGGCCAGGAGCCGGCCATATTGCCTGCCGGGAGCCTCGGGCCATGAACAGCGCCCGGCGGCCATGGGCCGTCTTTCAAAGTCGCATCGGGAAGCGGATCTTCTGGATGTTCGTCGGCTGCTCCCTGGTGCCCCTCCTCACCCTGGCGGCCTTGTCCTACATCCAGGTGACGAGCCAGCTGAACGACCAGGCCGTGGCCCGGCTGCGGCAGATGGCCAAGCTCTTCGGAATGTCCGTCTACGAGCGCCTGGAGCTCATGGACACGGAACTGCGCCTGGTGGCGAACACCCTCGCGGGGCGGGGCCCGCCGACGCGGTCAAGATCGACTTTTCCCGCATGGGCCGTCGGACCTCCCACTTCACCGGCCTGGTGTTTGCCGCCGATCACGGCGGGGACACCCCCCTGTTCGGGCGGGTTTCCGACTGGCGGGGGTTCGAGGCCGGGGAGCGAACAGCGCTGCATGCCGGCAACAGCCTCCTGCGGAGCCAGGCTCGGGAGGGGGAGCCGGCGCGCCTGACTCTGGCCGTCAGGGCGTCCCTGCCGGGCGGCATCCCAGGCATTCTCGTGGGGGAGGCCGACCCGGCCTACCTGTGGGGGGTGGGCCAGCAGCAGAATCTGCCGCCTCTCACCGAGCTGACCATCGTCGATCCTGACGGCCGGGTCCTGATCAATTCGCTGGCCGGCAGCCAGGATCTGGTGCGCCGTTTGGCCGCGCCGGCGCGCAATGCCGATGTGCGGCATTTCACTTGGCGGGATGGCCGCAAGGCCTATCTGGCCTGCCACTGGGAGCTCTTCCTGAAGTCGCGCTTTACCGCCGACGCCTGGACCATCGTGCTCAGCCAGACCCGCGAGGATGCCCTGGCCGTGATCCGGAGCTTCAAGCTCGATTTTTCCCTCTCCCTTCTGATGGGGTTCTGGATCATTCTTCTGGTGAGCATCCGCTTCATCCGCAAGTGCCTGGTGCCTTTGGAGCAGCTTCAGGAGGGCACCCGGCGCATTCGCGACGGGGATTTCAGCCGGCCGGTCGCGGTGGACCACCGGGATGAGTTCGGGGATCTGGCGGATTCCTTCAATCGGATGACCCACCAGCTGGCCCGAACCTTCGGGGAGCTGTCGGTGATGGCCGAAATGGGCCATTTCGTCACCACGCGGCCGGAGGTGGTCGATCTGGTAACCACCGAGCTCCGGATCATGGCCGAAAAACTGGATTTCGGCTGGGGACTGATCGTCATCGACGGGGCCGCCACGGCCGGAGAGGACTTGGTGGTGGGGTTCGGTCTGACGGAGGAGGGCGGCCCGAATTCCCGGGACATCCACCGGCTGGGCGATCGGACCCCCATGCGGGCGCTCAAGGAATATGCCTCGGCGGATGAGCCGCGCCTGCTCCGCCAGGATGGGGGCCAGTGGTCCGCGGCGTTGCCGCCCGGCGTGGAGGAGCATTGCGCCCGGATCGGATGCCGTGCGGTCCTGTTGGCCCCGGTGGCGTTTGGATCCGTGCCCATGGGATTCCTGGCGGTGGGGCACAAGGCCGGCGGGCCCCCGCCGGTGCCAAAGGACCGGCATCTGGTGGTGGGCATCGCCGCCCAGACGGCGGTGGCCATCCGCAGCATCCTCGCCTTTCATCAACTGGAGCAAAGCGAGGCGCGCTTCCGGCAGGCCTTCGACCAGGCCGCCGCGGGCATCGCCCTCCTGAGCCCCGAGGGTCGGGTGCGCGCCTCCAACCGCTACCTGCAGGAGTTGCTGGGATACACCGAAAAGGAAATGGCGGACCGCTCCGTGGCCGACCTCGTCGTGGCCGAGGAGGGCTCCGCCGTGCAGGCCACCCTGTCCCGGCTCACCGACGGCGAGCTGGCGGTCTTCCGATTGGAACAGCGCTTCCGCCACCAGGACGGGCAAACCGTCTGGGCCCGCGTCAACGGCTCCCTGATGCGCGACCATGCTGGCCAACCGCTGCATTTCATCCTCCATGTTCTGGACCTGACGGCGGAGAAAGCCGCCGAAAAGGATAAGCGTCACCTGGAAAGCCAATTGCGCCAGGCCCAGAAGATGGNNTCGGAACCCTGGCCGGCGGCATTGCTCATGACTTCAACAATATCCTGACCGCCGTGGGCGGGTTCACCGAGTTGTCCCTGATGCAATTGCCGGGCGATTCAGCCGTCCGGGAGCACCTGGTCAAGGTAAAAAAGGCCGCCGATCGTGCCACGGACCTGGTGCGCCAAATTCTGGCCTTCAGCCGTCGGTCGGAGCAGGAGCGGGCGCCGCTGAGGATCGGCAGTGTCATCGAAGAGGCTCTTCAACTGCTGAGGGCTTCGCTGCCGTCCACCATTGCCATCCGCCAGTCCATCGATCCCGCACCCCATCTCGTCCTGGCCGATGCCACCCAGATCCACCAGATCGTCATGAACCTCGGCACCAACGCCTACCACGCCATGCAGGCCCATGGCGGAACGCTGGAGATCCGCCTCGCGCCGGTGGTCCGGCGACCGGAGGACGATCTCCCCGGAAGCAAGCTCCGGCCGGGCCGCTACCTCAAGCTGACGGTCGCGGACACCGGGTGCGGCATGAATGTCCGGACCCGGGAGCGGATTTTCGACCCGTATTTCACCACCAAG
>DJGG01000148.1:11066-21070 GCA_002432195.1 Desulfobacteraceae bacterium UBA5852 | reverse complement strand
ACCACCTTCGAGGTCCACTTTCCCACTGTCGACAATCCGGCGCCCTTCCAGGCGGATGAGGCGCCGGGGAGTCAGCCCGGTGGTACAGAGCGCGTGCTCTTCATCGATTACGAACCCATGCTGGTGGAGCTGGGAAAGGCCATGCTGACCCGCCTCGGGTACGAGGTCATCGGCATGACCGATCCCCATGCGGCCCTTGCGACCTTTCAGCAGGATCCGGGGCGCTTCGATCTGGTCATCACCGACCTCACCATGCCCGGCATCGCGGGGGACCGGTTGGCCGCCAAGCTCGCAGGCCTGCGGCCGGGAGTGCCCATCCTGCTGTGCTCCGGGTATATGCAGCGCCTCGAGCCCTTTGGTTCCGTTACCGGCTATATCCACAAACCGCTCACCCTGCCGGTGCTGGCCCGCTCTGTCCGGGAAGCGCTGGATCGCTGACCTCCGGCAGGTACCCGAGGAGCGCCGGCTCCAGCGGCGCCGGCTTGCGGCCGCCGATGTGCTTCGGGGGTGTACCGCCAGGGGCGCCGGACCGGCATCGGCCGCCGGCGATCGCCGTGGGCGGCTGCGGGGGGCTATTTGAGCTGGCTACCCTTGCTGCCCCGCCGGTTGATGCCTGTGAACGTCGTCCGCTGTTTTTCGAGTTCGGCCTGGCAGTCGACGCATAGACGGACGCCGGGGATGGCGTCGCGGCGCGCAAGGGGGATCGGGTCCCCACATTCCGCGCAGTGGGTCAAGCCCGCGCCGCCGGGGAGCCGGCTGCGGGCCAGCTTGACCGCATCCCCCACGCTGGCCTCGATTTGATCCTGGACACCCTCGTCGCGGGTCCACCCACCAGCCATGATGTGCTCCTTGGCAGCGCCGTCCATCCGATGGGAAATTTTATAATTGGGCGGCGTTTCGCGGGACGATTCAACCCCGGGCGTCACGCCTGCCAATCCACCAGCGCGAGGTCCGTGGCCTGGTCGAAGCCCTTCAGCGTTACCGCGCCCAGGGCCTTGAAGCGGACATCCTTGCCGAGACAGAGCTCCCGGACCACCCGCGCGGCGACGATCTGGCCGGGTTGGGCCTGGTCGCAGATCCGCGAGGTCAGGTTCACGGTGGAGCCGAAAAGCCCCTCCCCGTCCTGCACCGGCTCTCCGGCGCCGATACCGATGCGGGCGCAAAGGGGCGGGCCGTCCGCGCGCTGCGCGTTGTCGCGGGAAAGCGCCTGTTGGATGGCGATGGCGCAGCTCACCGCGCCGTGCGCCGATGCAAAGCTCGCCAGGAAGCCGTCCCCGGCCCGGTCGATCTCCCGCCCGTGGTGCGTCACCAGCGCGCGGCGCACGATGTCCCGATACCGGCGCACCAGAACCAGCGACCCCGTATCCCCCAGGCTCCGGGTGAGGTCGGTGGAGCGCGCCATGTCCACGAAGAGGATCGCCCGCAGCGCGCTCTCGCGGATCGGCCGCCCGTGAGGGCCGTCGGGATCGGTCACGCGCCCGAGAAACTGGCCCACCACCGAGGCATCGACCTCGATGACCTGATTGGGGATCAGGCCGTGGGCCTCGGCATGCATCGCGCGCACCGCGCCGGCCGATGGGGCCTCCACCAGGCAGAAGGCCGTGCCCCGCGACGCGTCGTGCCAGTAGGTAATCGCCCGGCAGGCGTGGCGGTCCTGGACCTCGAGGTCCTTCCGGTGGGCCTGGGCGACAGCATCGGCGGTGGCGTTGGCGATGTCGTGCCGGTCCATGAAGAGCGGCATGGCGTCTCCTTGGCGGTGCGGCGCCCTGGTTTCAGATGCACGCGGGAGGCACTGGAGTGGCTACCGGGAAGCCCTCCCGGCAAAAGGATTCGGGGCCGGCGTTCAGGCGGAGCCGACTTTATGGTTCATCTGCCGCACCTGCGAAGATTAGGGCTTTTTCAGCGCCCGTCAAACCGCGAGGATTGCCGCTAGGGCTTCGATTCCTGGAGGCTGCGCCAGGTGGGCCGCTCCAGAAAGCTGCCCGCCACGTCGCGCTCCATTTCGAGGAACATTTTCCAGGGCATGGCGAAGGTGAGGAATTCGGAACCCAGGAGCGTGCGCACGTACTTTCGGGCCGAGATGTCCGTGAGACCCACCACGGCCCTGGGCTTGGCCGAGCGCGCTTCCCGGTAGGGGAGGATCCCGATGGTCTGGCAGCCGGCCGCCCAGGGGATGCTCACGTTCTCGAAGCCCTCCCGCCCGTAATTGGCCAGGATCACCAGGGCCGAGAGCTGGTCCGGATCGGCCAGCAGGACCACGGTTTCGGGTGTCGGCCCGTCCGGGTCGATCTCCGCGAGGGGCCTGAACAGCACATAGCGGGAGGGGATCTCCGTCATGGGAATTTCGCCGATCCATTGTTCCACCAGGGCGGGTGATTTGACGTAGCGCTCCCCCTCCAGGAAATTCCCGGTGAACTCCTTTCCGGCCCGGCCCTCCATGGCCTGGGCGACTTCCCGGCCCTTGGCCCACCCGGCGTTGCCCGAGGAGAGAAAGTGGGCAAAGCACCCCACGCCGCCGGGGAAGTCGACGTAGGCGTTTCCGAAGCCCAGTCCCACGCCGCCGCCCCAACAGCCATAGGTCTTGGCGTCGAAGGCGGCGGTTTTGCCCCGGGCGGCATTGGCGAACATGAACATGACGCAGCTCCACTTTCCCGGCTTGAACTGCAGGGCCTTCTCCGGCTTTTCGTCCGCCAGCACGAGGGCCACGGGGTGGTGCTTGAGTCCAACGGCCTTGGCGATCCTGGATTCCATGGGGGGTCCTTTTTCTTGGATTCAGGGTGGAGGCGGGAGGCGCGCCTGGGCCTCCCCCGGTGCCGCCGGCCGGTGATCACCGCCGTGAAAAGCCCTGCCCCGATGCGCAAACGATGGCAAAAACCCGCGAAATGATCAAGGACCAATTCAAGGCCGAGAGGCCACCGGCGCTATTCATCGGCCGCCAGCAAGGCCTTCACGAAGGCCGTCAGCATGACGGCCAGGTATTCGTATTCCAGGAAGTTGGTGGCGGTGATGTCCAGCAGGAAGTTGACCTCCGCCGGGAATTCAGCGTCGCTGTCGTAGAAGACCAGTTGCAGGGGGATTTTCGAGAGCACGTCGAACACCAGGCTGATGCCGCCGGCCCCGGCCTGGCCCTCCAGTCTCCCGCCGAGTTTCCGGGCAGTCCTCTGCAAGGCATCCATCCGGCCCCGGAAGCGTTTGACCAGAGGGGCCGCCAGGGCGCTTTTCTGGAAACCGGTATGGCTGCCGGCGGTGCCACTGAGGGTCTGCAGGGGCACGAAGCGCCCGGCCGGCTCCCCCCAGCCGCCGGTCAACAGGTACCCGGCAATCACGGAAGCCGTGATGAGGGGCGCCCTTTCGCCGTCGAGCGTCCGGATGCCGTGGGCCCCGGCCAGGTAGGTCTGTCCCAGGAAAACCACCTCGATGTCCCCGGGAGAGCGCCGGCGCAGGTTCAGGCGCCGGGCCTTTTCCCCGAGGGAGGAAGCGGCCAGACGTTGCATGAGGTTGTCGTGGATGACCTGGTAACCGCTGCGGGCATCGGTGTGGTCGGGCATTGGCGCTCCTGGTTACGGCTCCATCCCCAGCCGTTTGCGCAGTTCCCTTGCCGTGAGTCCCTGGGCGTAGACCGGGGACCCGATGTCGAACTCCCGGGCCCGGGCCAGGGGTCCCACCACCACCGGCTCGAAGCCGGCGTCCGCCACCAGGCGCGCCGCCACTTCCATGGCGTGCGGGTCGTCGGCCGCCAGGGGGATGGCGACGCGCTCGCCTTTACGGTGGGCTGCGCTGCGCAGGATCGTGTGGGGAATCGTGTTGAAGGCGCGCACGAGGCGCACCCCGGGCAGGTATTCGGCCGAGGCCAGGCCCATGCCTTTGGCCTTCGCGGCCACGGCCATATCGCCGTCCCGGTTCGGATAGGGGTTGCCGGTTTCCAGGACCACCTTGCCGGCCAGTTCCCCCGCGTAATCCCGGCCCACCTGGGGGACGGCGTGGTAGGGGACGGAGATGAGCACGACGTCCCCGAATTCAGCCGCCTCCCGGGGCAACCCGGTGCGCGCCTCAGGTCCCAGGCCGGCGACCAGTTCCTTGAGCTCCTCCGGGTGCCGTGAGGAGAAGAAGACCTCATGGCCGGCTTGGGCCCAGAGGGTGCCCAGGGTGCCGCCGATGCGGCCCGCGCCGATGATGCCGATCTTCAGGCGGCCGCCGGCCGTGCCCTGGGCGAAAGCCGGCCACGGCAGCCCCCCGAAGGCGAGGAGGGCAAGCGTGGTCCCGGTGGTTATCAGAAATGCGCGGCGTCCTGTGTTCGTGCTGTCTGGCGAGGTCAGCGTATGCATGGGGGGTCCTCCGTAGCGATCATCCACCAGCGGGATCTCAAGGGCGCGGCCCGGCGTTTTGGGTCCCTTGGGATCCTCGAGGCCGCCAGGCCACCGCGGCGCCTCCGCGCTCAACGTTCCTGGGGCTTCGGCCCGAACCCGGATCCACTGCTGGCGGGTGGACATCCTTCAAAAAAGGGAAAGGCCACGAAGACCCCTGTTGGCGGGGTCTCCGAAAGGTCACGCGGATGGAATATGGTGCCTGATTCCGGGTCAGGAAAGGTGTCAGGTTTTAACGGCCGCCGGGCCGGCGTGGATATCCACCGGGACGGAAGGGAAAGGCGGGGGATCGTGAAAAGAGTTCGGCAGGCGCCTCTCCCGGAGCCGTTGTCTTCCGCAGGCCAAACCGCAAAGGGGGCAGGATTTCCTCGGAAAAGATGCACGCGCAACGGAGAGGCGCCTGCCGAAGGTCGAGGGCCCGAGCGTGGCAGCGCGGCGGGCGGCCTGGGAGCGCGGTGTGCGGGCGGCGGGCGATCCCGTGCCCAGGCACGCTGCGGGGACAGGTTCCGGCCGCGATGTTGCCGGCATGCTGGAAGGGTTGTGGCGCGGCGCTTCGCAGCAGCCAGGCAATGGGGAAAACGAGGATCCGGGGCGGCAGGTCGAATTGGGCCGAACGTAGGCGAAGCCGGGCCCTTTGTCAAAACAATTTCGCAGGACTCCCGGCGATCCCTGCATCGTCCCGTGGGATGCCTCCCGGCGGGGAAGGGGGTGGCGGTAAAGTTCAGGTTTTGAATTTCATTATAATAAGGAACGGGATTCAAAATAAGCGTTGACTTTTGGCGCCGGGGCGGGTAGTCGATGATTTATTCTAATTTTGAACTTAGTTCAAATTTATAATCATCCCCAAAATGAAAACCCTTGGAACGGGAGGGGGCATGGACTTCGGTTTCACGCGCGAGCAGCTCATGTTCAAGAAGGAAGTGATCCGCTTCGCCCGCAAGGAAATCGTCCCCCGGGTCCAGGAGCACGACCTGAGAGGGGAGTTCGATGTCGCCTCCTTCCGCAAGCTGGGGGAATTCGGCATCCTGGGGCTGCACTTCCCCGAGTCCCTGGGGGGCGGCGGCGCGGACGTGGTCACCACGGTGCTGGCCGGCGAGGCCCTGGGGGAGGCGGGCGTGGACGGCGGTCTCACCCTGGCTTACGGGGCCCACTCCTTCCTCTGCGCGGACACGATCTTCCGCCACGGCACCGAGGACCAGCGCCGGTGCTACATCCCGAAGCTCGCCTCCGGGGAGTGGATCGGCTGCATGGGGCTTTCCGAGCCCGACGCCGGGTCGGACGTGGCCTCCATGCGCACCACGGCGGAGCGCCGGGGGGACACCTACGTGCTCAACGGCACCAAGATGTGGATCACCAACGGCCCCATCGCCGATGTCGCCGTGGTCTACGCCAAGACCGACCCCGCCCAGCAGCACGCCGGCATCTCCGCTTTCATCGTGGAAAAGGGGACGCCGGGCTTCTCGGCGGGCCCGCCCCTCCTCAAGATGGGGGTGCGCACCTCCAAGACCTCGGAGCTGATCTTCCGGGACTGCGTCCTGCCGGCCGCCAACCTCCTGGGCAAGGAGGGGGAGGGCTTTCTCTACGCCATGCAGACCGTGGAGTGGGACCGCAGCGCCCTGCTGGCCCCCTTCGTGGGGGTCACCACCTACCTGCTGAAGAAGTGCAGCGACTACGCCAAGGGGCGGGTGCAGTTCGGCAAACCCATCGGCCGCTTCCAGGCCATCAAGCACAAGCTGGCCGACATCCGCATCTTCGGCGAGGCCGCCCGCGCCCTGGTCTACCGCATCGCCTGGTGCAAGGACCAGGGGCGCCCCTTGAACCACCTGGAGGCGGCCGTGGCCAAGCTTTTCGTGGGGGACTGGAGCCTGGCGGTGACCAACGACGCCGTGACGCTCCACGGCGGCTACGGCTACACCCACGAATTCGACGTGGAGCGGATCTTCCGCGACACCCGCCTGGCCCCCATCGGGGGAGGGACCTCGGAGATCCAGAAGATGATCATCTCCAGGCTCATGTGACCTGGGAAGACGACGGCCGAACCCGCGCCGCCCGCGCAAGGACCCCACAGCCATGAATTTCGATTTCACCACCGAGGATCGGGCCCTCTTCGAAGCGGTCCGCCAGGCCGCCGCCGGCCGCGAAGGCCTGCCGGAATTGCTCCCCGCTTTGGCGTACACGGGCTACCTGAATCCGGAGTTGAGCGGCACCACCCTCATGGGGGCCATGGAAGCCCTGGCGAGCCTCGACCCCGCCTTGTTCCTGGGCGTGGAAATGAGCGCACGGCTCCTGGGCCGCGCGCTGGCGCGTTGGGGCTCCCCGGCCCAGCGGGCGCGCTGGGGGGCGCCCCTGGCCCAGGGGACCTGGATCGGAGCCCTGGCGCTTTCCGAGCAGGGCATGAACGTCGACAACGAACCCCTGGCGACCCAAGCCCGGCGGGAAGGGGACGGGGTGCGCCTGGAAGGGGCCAAGTCCTACGTGGTCAATGCCCCCGTGGCCGACTGGATCGGGGTGGTGGGGCGGCTGGAGGACCGGCCGGCCCTGTTCATGGTGGCGCGCGACGCGCCGGGGCTCACGGTGGAAGCTGCCCTCCGCACCCTGGGCACCGACGGTCTGCCCATCGCCGGTCTGACCTTGGCCGCAGTAAGGCTGCCCGCCGCCCAGGTCGTTCTCCTCACCGACGATCACCTGGAGGTCCTGCGCCTCTGGGAAAACCAGGTCCTGATCGCCGCCGCGCTGGGCATGCAGGCCGCCGCCCTGGCCCAGGCCCGGGACTACGCCAAGGCCCACCGCACGGGCGGCAGGCCCATCATCGCCTACCAGGAGGTGGGTTTCAAGCTGGCCGAGATGCTCACCCTCCACCAGACCTCCCAGCTCTATGCCTACCGGGCGGCCTGGGCCGCGGACCGGAACGCCAAGGAGGCCCAGGGCCTCACCTGGTGCGCCAAGGTCTTCTGCACGGAGGCCGCCGAGCGCGTGGCCGGGGAGGCCTTGAGGATCCTCGGGGGGGCGGGCTACCAATCCGGCGGCGCGGCCGAGCAGGCCTACCGCTCGGCCAAATACCCCCAGATCGCCGGCACCTCCACGGAAATCGCCCGGGTGAAGATCGGCGACGAGGCCCTGGGGTACCTGAATTAGCCGGGCCGCCCCAGGCCCGGGAAGGATGTGGGATCGCGCATGGCACGCACCAGTAAAACCAACGACACCACCGATGCCGCAGGCGACACGCCCTCCCGCAGCGCGCTGCGCCGGCAGCGGGAGCGGGAGCAGCGGCTCCAGACCATCCTGGCGGTGGCCGAGCGCCTCTTCGCCCGGGAAGGCTACCACAAGACCGGCATGGAGCGCATCGCCGACGAGGCCGAGGTCTCCGTGGGCACGGTCTACTTCTACTTCAAGAACAAGGAAGACCTGCTGCTGCAGCTCCTGGACCAGACCGGCTACGAGCTGCGCGACCTGCTGGGGGACGCCTTCCGCAACGCCGGCGGCACCCTGGAGGGCATCCGCCGGGCGGGCATGGTCTTCTTCGAGGCCTTCTGCCCGCGGCACCCCGACAAGCTCGCCATCGTCTTCCGGGAGTCGGCCGGCCAGAGCGAACTGGTGGAGGAGCGCCGCAAGCGGATCTTCGGCAAGCTCATCGCCGATGTCCAGGAGGCATTGCAGCAGGTGGCCCGGACGAGCGGCACCGGCTTCCGCAGCGCGGCATCGGCCGAGGTCATGGCCACCTGCATCCTGGGGATGTTCGAGCGCCTTTCCTACCACTACCTCATCTGGCAGCAACGCCCCCAGGATCTCCAGGGCGTGGGGCAGGAGGCGGTGGAGTTCATCGTGGGCGGCGTGTCGAACCTGATGCGCTGAGCCTGCCGGCGCCCGGCGGGCGCCCGGGGACAAACCAGCTTCAGGCCGTGTGTCATCCACCGGCGCGGCGGTCGGGAACCCCATGTTGCTCAAAGGATGCCTGCATTGCCACACCACCTGCTCCGACGGCGAACTGACCCCCCAGGAAGTGGCGGAGGCCTATGCCGCCCGGGGGTACGATTTCATCGCCTTCACGGACCACGACCATCTGCTCAGCCGCCGCTGCCAGGAGATATACGCCCGGGTGCGCTCGGCGATGCTGGTCTTCGTGGGGGTGGAGCTGACGGTGTTCGAGCGGGGTTACCTGCACGTCAACCGGATCCCGGGAGACCGGGAGACCCTCCACGTGTTCAACCACCTGGGGGAGTACGACCTGCCCCTGCCCAAGATCCTGGAGCGTCTCCAGGCCCTGGAGCAGCGCCTGCCCATCGACGCCGTGGAGATCACCAGCAAGGGCTTCCGCCACCAGGAGTTCGAGGTGCCCGCCATCGGCTACCCCAAGATCGCCACGGACGACTCCCACACCCGCCAGATGATCGGTCGGGCCTGGATCGAACTGGAGGCCCGGCGCACCAAGGACGCCATCCTGCGGGCGGTGAAGGGCAACGATTTCTGGAACTGCTACGTGTAACCGCCGACTTTCGCCCGCCTGGGGCGGGAGATTACGGCCGGAGGCCCAGTTGATCCACAGCCCGATAGGCCGCCGGTCCGGCGGGGGAGAGGTGAGGTGACCATGGCCCGAGAGGTGGCGATTTGCGCGGCGGCGGCGATCGGCAACGCCCCCGCGATCTGGCACCAGCGCTGCCAGGGAATGCTCCTGGAGGTCTTCGAGGCCATCGTGGAGGCCACCGGCGTCACCTTCGACCCCGAGCGCGGGGTGCGCACGGTGGTGACCTGTTCGGACGACGTCTTCGATGCCCGCACCATTTCCGACAACGCCGTCACCGATGTGGTGGGGGCCCATTTCCGCGCCGAGGAGAAGGTCTCCCAGGACGGCCTGAACGCCCTGGGCTATGCCCTGGCCTGTATCCGCTCGGGCCACGACGACCTGGTCCTGGTGATGGGCCATTGCAAGGAATCCCAGTCCGAAAGCCGGTGGCGGCTCACCAACCTGGCCTTCGATCCTTTCTACGGCCGGCCCCTGGGGCTCGACTACCTCAACGCCGGGGCCTTCCAGGCCCGGGCCTACCAGCAGCGCAGCGGCTTGACCGCGAGCCACCTGGCGGAGATCGTGGTGCGCGCCCGGCACAACGCCGCCCGCAACCCCCTGGCCCGGAAGAGCGGCCCGCTCACAGCCGCGGAGGTCCTGGCTTCCCCGTTGCTGGCCGACCCCCTGCGCGACCTTCACGTCTACCCGGTGACCGACTGGGCCGTGGGCATGCTGTTGGCCTGCGGCGAGCGGGCCCGGGAGTTCACGGACAAGCCCGTCTGGCTGCGGGGTTTCGCCAGCGCCATGGACGGGTATTTCCTGGGGGAGCGGGACCTGGCGGGAGCGGAGGTCCTGCAGGCGGCGGTGCGCCGGGCCTGCCGCATGGCCGGCGTGGCCGATCCCGCCGCCGAAATCGATCTCTTCGAGTTGAACGACGCCATGGCCCACCAGCTGCCCCTGTGGGCCGAGGGCGTGGGCCTGGCGCCGGCGGGGGGCGGGGCCGCCTGGCTGGATGCCGGGGGGGCGGACCGGCGGCAGGTGAACCTCTCCGGGGGCATGCTCAACGGCAACCCCCTGATGCTGGGGGGCCTCGCCCGGGCCCTGGAAGCCGTCCAGCAGTTGCGGGGGGAGGCCGGCGC
>DJGG01000148.1:10811-11043 GCA_002432195.1 Desulfobacteraceae bacterium UBA5852 | reverse complement strand
CCGGGCCCTGGCCCATGGCACCACCGGGCCGGCGGCCCAGCACCACGCGGTGCTGATCCTGGAGCGCTAACACCTGACAGCCCGCCGGCGGCGCAAAATCCGCCGGCCGCAAGGGGCTTTCTGAAGGGGACGGGTATGGCCCAGCACAAGCAGCGGCACGTGGCCATCGTGGGGGTGGGGGAGACCAAGTTCTCCAGCCACCGGGAAGACGTCAACCAGCCGGAGATGATCC
>DJGG01000148.1:4666-10785 GCA_002432195.1 Desulfobacteraceae bacterium UBA5852 | reverse complement strand
GTCGTGCACGGCAACATGGAACTCTTCGAGATGGTGCACCAGCCCGACCTCTGGCACACCCTGGGCACCGGGGGCCGGGGCCGGGACTGCTTCCGCATCACCACAGGGGGCACCACCGGCGGCACCCTGGTGTGCGCGGCGGACAACCTGGTGGCCTCGGGGCTCTACGACGTGGTGCTGGCCGTGGGGTTCGAGAAGCTCCAGGAGGGGCATACCACCGGCGGCATCACCAACATGGCCGATCCCCTCTGGGCCCGCAAGCTTCAGTCCGGGGCGCTCACGGACTCGGCCGCGGTGAAGCTCATTGCGGAGTTCGGGGAGGAGCGCGCCCGGCGGGCGGCCATGACCTACCGCATCCTCATGGACCGGCACGCCGGCCTGAACCCCAATTCCCACCGGGCCTTCGGCCTGGAGTTCGACCAGCTGGACGACCTGATGGCCAACTCTCCGCCCCTGATCGGCAACCTGCGCCTGATCCACATGTGCTCCCAGAGCGACGGGGCCTGTGCCCTGATCTTCGCCTCCGCGGAGCGCGCCCGCAAGCTTGCGCCACGCCCGGTCTGGGTGCGCGACCACATCACGGTGCACCGGGAGGAGACCCTGAACCTCTGCACCAATTTCTACTCCACGGCCACCACACAGCGCTACGCCGCGGAACAGCTCTACGCCCGCAACGGGATCGCCGACCCCCTGGCCTATTTCGACGTCTTCGAGATGTACGACCCCTCGGCCTGGTGGGGGGTGGACTGGCTGCGGGATTTCTTCCTCCTGGAAGGCGACGCCCACCTGCGGCTGGTGGAGGAGCGGGCCATCGCCATCGAGGGCCCCATGCCGGTGAACCCTTCCGGCGGGGTGCTGGCGGCCAACCCCATCGGGGCCACGGGCATGGTGCGGGTGGCCGAGGCGGCCCGGCAGATCCGTGGGGATGCCGGGGGCCACCAGATTCCCCGGCCCGTGCGGCACGGCCTGGCCTCGGCCTTCGGGGGGACCATGTGGACAGTGCTGATCATGCTGGAAAAGGAACTTTCGGGATGGGGGGCCCCATGCGCCAACGGCTGATCACCCTGCGGCAGACCATCGCGGTGGGCCAGCGCTTCGCCACCGGCCCGGTCATGGGGCGCTTTCTCATGGCCCTGAGGGAGAAGACGATTCTGGCCATCCGCTGCCCGTCCTGCGGGCGGCTGCAGTCCCCGCCCCGGGAGATCTGCGCCCCCTGCCGGGTGCGCAACACGGAGTGGGTGGAAGTGGGCCCGGGGGGCGAGATGCGCATGCTGGAGTACGTCTATTACGCCAGCCCCGACCCCTTGAGCGGAGAAACCCGGGAGACACCCTACGGCGCTGTGGGGATTCTCCTGGACGGCTGCCGGGACGAGGAGGTCTTCTGGCACCTGCTCAACCCGGCCGATCTCGACCGGGTGCGCATGGGCATCGTCATCGGCGACCGGGTGACGCGCGGGTCCCGTCTGCGCCCCGTGTGGGCCGACGCGCGCACCGGCAGCATCAGCGACATCCGGTATTTCGAGCTGGACGAGCCGCCGGCGCCGGCCTGATGCGCCCGAGGCGCAATCGGGCCGCCACCGGCGGACACCACCGCAGCGGCCGCGGCAGCGCGGTCCGCCCTTGGGGAGAATCGCATGGAGCTCACCCCCGACCTCCGGGATTGCTTCACCGTGCCCGGCAAGCTGGCCCTGCCGTACACCTATTTCGCCGGCCGCATCGGCAGCCGGTTTCTCCTGGCGCTCCAGGAGGAGCATCGCATCCTGGGGGTGCGCTGCGCGGGCTGCGCCACGGTGCTGGTGCCGCCGCGGGCCACCTGCGACCGCTGCCAGGCGGACCTGGCCGACACCTGGGTGGAGGTGGGGCCGGCCGGCCGCGTGGAGAACTTCACCGTGGTGCGCTACGCCGACCGCCACGTGCCGGAGCCGGTGCCCCTCGTGCTGGCCCTGATCCGCCTGGACGGCGCCGATACCCCCCTGGTGCACCGCCTGGGGGGCATGGACCCGGAGGCCGTGCGCGTGGGACTGCGGGTGACGGCGGTGTTTGCCGCCGAGCCCCGGGACACCCTGTTGTGCATCGACCATTTCAGGCCCCTGGCCCCCCAGCCGTCGGCTGCGGGCCCGCGGCCACAAGGAGGATGATTCCATGGCAAGACGCGTCGGTATCTGCGCCGTGGCCCAGACCACCTGGGAACGGGACAAGTGGAGCCAACGCTTCCAGGGCATGGCCCTGGAGGTGCTGGAGGACCTGCTGGCCCGCACCGGCCTGACCTTTTCTGAGGACGGCGGCATCGGCATGAGCATCAGCGTCTCCGATGACATCTTCGACGCCCGCACCATTTCGGACAACGCCATGACCGATGTCCTGGGGGCCCACATGGGCTGCGAGGAGAAAGTCGCCCAGGAAGGTCTCCAGGCGCTCTACTACGGCCTGGCGGCCATCCGCTCGGGCCACGTGGACGTGGTGCTGGTGCTGGGCCATTGCAAGGAGTCCCAGCCGGCCAGCCGCAACCAGGTGACCCACATGGCCTTCGATCCCTTCTACACCCGCCCGGTGGGGCTGGATTTCACGGCGGCGGCGGGACTCCAGGCCCAGGCCTACGCCGCGCGCGCCGGTGTGGGGGACCGGCACCTGGCCCAGGTCGTGGTTCGGGCGCGGCAGCTTGCGACCCGCAACCTCAAGATCACGGGGCTTCCGGTGGTGACGGCCGCGGAGGTGCTGGCCTCGCCCCTGCTGGCCGACCCCCTCCGGGAACTGCACGCCTACCCGGTGTCCGACGGGGCCGTGGGGCTGATCCTGGCGGCCGAGGAGCGGGCCCGGGAGATTACGGACCGGCCGGTGTGGATCGCCGGGGTGGGCAACTGCATGGACAGCTTTTTCCTGGGGGACCGGGACCTGGCCTCCAACTTCCCCCTGCGCCAGGCCGCGGCCCGGGCCTATCGCCGGGCGGGCATCGACCATCCGCAAAACGCCTTCGACGTCGTCGAGCTCTCCGACCAGTACGCCTACCAGCAGCCCATGTGGATGGAGGGCCTGGGACTGGTGCCCGCAGGGGGCGGCGGCGCCTGGATCGACGCCGGGGGCCCCGAGGCCGCGCGGGTCAACCTCTCCGGGGGCATGCTGGCGGGCAACCCCCTGATCCTGGGGGGGCTGGTGCGGGCCGCCGAGGCCGCCCTGCAACTGCGGGGGGAGGCGGGCGACCACCAGGTGCCCGGCGCCCGGCGGGCCCTGGCCCACGGGGTCATGGGGCCGGCGGGGCAGTTCCACACGGTGGCCGTGCTGGAGCGGGACTGACGACGACCGATTCCCGGCCGACGGGCGCCGGGGGAGCAGGGAGGTTCCAGGATGAAGAAGAACCGCAATGTCGGCATCGTGGGCGTGGGGCAGAGCGTCTACTCCAGCCACCGGGAAGAGGTCAACCAGCCGGAGATGATCCACGAGGCCGTGGTGGAGGCCCTGGAGATGGCCGGCATCACCATGGCGGAGGTGGACTGCGTCGTGCACGGCAACATGGAACTCTTCGAGATGGTGCACCAGCCGGACCTCTGGCACACCCTGGGCACCGGCGCCTGGGGCAAGGAGAGCCTGCGGGTGACCACCGGCGGCACCACGGGGGCCACCCTGGCGGCGGCCGCCGACCACCTGGTGGCCTCGGGCCTCCACGACGTGGTGCTGGCCATCGGCTTCGAAAAGCTCCAGGAAGGCCATACCACCGGGGGCATCACCAACATGGCCGACCCCCTCTGGGGCCGCCAGCTGCAGACCGGGGCGCTGACGGGGATGACCGCGGCCCAGATGATCGAGGAGTTCGGGGCCGAGCGGGCCAAGGCCGCGGCCATGGCCTACCGCATCCTGATGGACGCCAACGCCATGAAGAACCCCAAGGCTCACCGCCGCCTGGGCCTGCGGCCCGACCAGGCCGAGGAGCTGGCGGCCAATTCCCCGGCCCTCGTGGGGGAGCTGCGCATGATCCACATGTGCTCCCAGAGCGACGGGGCCTGCGCCATGATTTTCGCCTCCGAGGAAAAGGCCCGGCAGCTCTGCGCGCAGCCGGCCTGGATCGAGGACCACGTCACGGCCCACCGGGAGGAGATGTTCTGTCTTTTCGGCAACGCCCCGGTGCTCACCACCCACCGTCACTGTGCCCGGAAGCTCTTCGCGCGCAACGGCATCCGTGACCCGCGGCGGGAGATCGACCTCTTCGAGATGTACGACCCCTCGGCCTGGTGGGGACTGGACTGGCTGCGGGAGTTTCTCCTGCTGGAGGGCGACGAGCATCTGCGCATGGTGGAAAGCGGCGCCATCGCCATGGACGGCGACTTCCCGGTGAACCCCTCGGGAGGGGTCATCGCCTCCAACCCCATCGGGGCCACCGCCATGGTACGGGTGGCCGAAGCGGCCCTCCAGATCATGGGCCGCGCCGGAGGGCATCAACTGCCGCGCCCCGTGCGCCGGGCGCTGGCCTCGGGCTTCGGCGGCACCATGTGGACCGTGCTGTTTCTGCTGGCCAGCGACACCGAGCGGCAGGCGGCGGCCTAAGCCGCGCCTGGCGCCAACCCGGCAGGGCCCCGAGCGCCCCGCCGCACAGGAGGCCGTATGAACCTGGGGACCTTTCTGGACGACGCCGTCGCCAAGTACGGTGAGCTTCCCTATATCCGCTTTTACGACGAAACCATTTCCTTCCGGGAATTCGAGCGCCAGGTGCTGGTGCTGGCCAATGCCTTGACGCAGCTCGGATTCGTGCGGGGCGATTTCATCCACGTCCTGGTGCAGAACAGCCCCGCCACCATCGTGGCCTACGCCGCCATCCAGCGCATCGGGGCCGTAGCCGGCCCCATCAACGGCTGGTGGAAGGCGCCCGAGGTGGAATACCTGCTGAACGACTCCGGGGGCCGTGGCCTGATCATCGAGGACCAGTACCTGCCCATCCTGGACGCCATCCGGGAGCGCTGCCCCCGGCTGGCCACCGTGATCGAGGTGGGCGCGAATCCCCGGGCGGGGCACGTGGCCTTCGACGACCTGATGGCCCGGGGCGATGCGGCCCCCGTGGCCTGCATGGCGGACCCCGAGGAGACGGCCTACATCTTCTATACCTCCGGCACCACCGGCAACCCCAAGGGGGTGCTGCTCTCCCACAGGAACGTGCTGGCCGACGTCAACGGAACCATCCAGGCCATGGGCCTGGAGGAGAACCAGACGGTCCTCGTGTTCCTGCCCCTTTTCCACGTCAACGCCATGCTCACCTGCACCTTCGCGTTGGGCATGGGGCACACCATCGTGCTGCGCCGGGCCTTCAGCGCCAGCGAGTTCTGGGAGGTGGTGGAGACGTACCGGGTGAACTTCTGGTCGGCCGTGCCGGCCGTCTACCAGATCCTGCTCACCGACCCCGGGCGCCAGAAATTCGATCTCAGCTCCCTGCAGTTCGGCATCTGCGGGGCGGCGCCGCTGACCCCCGAGACCTTCACACGCTTCCAGGAGACGTTCCAGATCCCCATCATCGAAGGCTACGGGCTCACCGAGGCCACCTGTGTCAGCACCCTGAACCCCCGGGACGGGGAGCGCAAGGTGGGCTCCATCGGCAAACCCCTGCCGGGCCAGGAGATCCGCATCCTGGACGAGGACGGCCGGCAGTGCCCTGTGGGAACCCCCGGGGAAATCTGCATCCGGGGGGACGCGGTGATGAAGGGGTACTACAACCGCCCCCGGGAGACCGCCGAGACCATCCGCGACGGCTTCCTGCACACCGGGGACGTGGGCTACATGGACGCCGACGGTTACATTTTCATCGTGGACCGCCTCAAGGACATGATCATCCGCGGCGGGGAGAACATCTACCCCAAGGAGATCGACAACCTGCTGGCCACCCACCCCAAGATCCAGGAAGCCGCCACGGTGGGGGTCCCCGATGCCACCATGGGGGAGGAGGTGAAGGTCTACGTGGTGCCCCTGGACGATTCCCTCACCGAAGAGGAGGTCATCGAATACTGCGGCAAGCACCTGGCGAAGTTCAAGGTCCCCAAGTTCGTGGAATTGATGGCGGAGGATTTCCCCCGCAGCCCCATCGGCAAGGTGCTCAAGAAGGACCTGCGCCAGTGGGCCGTGAAGGGCCGGCCCGCCCGGCC
>DJGG01000148.1:0-4661 GCA_002432195.1 Desulfobacteraceae bacterium UBA5852 | reverse complement strand
CGGGGGGGTGCCGGAGGTGACGGTGGCGGACATTTTCGGGACCATGGAGAGCCGGGTGAACCCCGAGGGGGTGGCCGGGGTGACGGCCAACTACGGTTACGTGATCACGGGCACCGGCGGGGGGGAGTGGACGGTGGGTGTGGCCGACGGCAAGGTGGCCGTGAAGGAAGGGTTGCACGCCCCCCAGGTGACCACCACGGTGTCGGCCAAGGACTGGATCGCCATCACCCTGGGGAAGCTGGACGGCATGACGGCCTTCACCTCGGGGAGGCTCAAGGTGGAAGGCGACCTGGGCCTGCTCACCAAGGCCACGAAGTTCTTCAAGAAGTACACTCCCCCGGCCGCCGGAGGCCCGGCCGCAGAGCCGGAGGAGCTCGTGCGCCTCAACCAGGTGCTCTCCATCCCCCAGCGCTTCGCCACGGGGCCGGTGATGGGGAAATTCCTCAACGCGCTGAAGGCGAAGAAGATCCTGGCCAACAAGTGCCCGGCCTGCGGGCGGCTGCAGCTGCCGCCCCGGGAGATCTGCGCCGAGTGCCGGGTGCGGGTGGACGAGTGGGTGGAGGTGGGCCCCGGGGGGATTATCGCCACGCCGGACATCACCTATTACGCCAGCCCGGACCCCCTGAGCGGGGAGACCCGGGAGACGCCCTACATTTCGGCGCATTTTCTCCTGGACGGCTGCCGGGGCCACGAGACCTTCTGGCACGAGGTCAAACGCGACGACCTGGACAAGGTCCGCCGGGGGGCCCGGGTGCGGCCGGTGTGGGACGACCGCCGCCAGGGGGCCATCACCGACATCCTCTACTTCGAAATCGTCGATTAGCTTCAGGTGGGCGGTGCCGGCCGCCGCCCGGCCGGGCAGCACGCCGGGTGCGCTCCGACACCGACCCCCAACCGCCGCGAGAGGAAGCCACGCATGCAAGACACGACCGCCACACGCGACTGTTTCATCGTCCAGGGCAAACTGGCCCTGCCGTTCCAATACTTCGCCGGGCGCACGGGCAGCCGCTTTCTCACCGCCCTGCGGGACCGCAAGGTCATTCGGGGGTTGCGCTGCGAAGGCTGCGCCAAGGTCTTCGTGCCGCCGCGCGCCACCTGCGAGCGCTGTTTCGCCCCCATCGCCGACAACTGGGTGGATCTCGCGCCCACCGGCACGGTCACCGGGTTCACCGTGGTACGTTACGCCGAACCTCACCAGCCCCTCAAGCCGCCCTTCATCCAGGCCCTCATCCGGCTGGATGGGGCCGACACCCCCTTCGTGCACATCGTGCGGGGGGTGGGGCCCAGCCAAATGCGCACCGGGCTGCGGGTCCAGGCGGTCTGGGCCCGCAAGACCACGGCCACCATCCGGGATATCGACCACTTCCGCCCCCTGGCGGCGGCCACCCGGCGGCGGGGCTTGACCTACGACGAGCTGGAGGTGGGCATGTCGGCGGCCTTCACCAAGACCATCACCGAGACCGATGTCTACCTCTTCGCGGGGATCTCCGGCGACTTCAATCCCATGCACGTGGACGAGGAATTCGCCCGGGGGACCCCCTTCGGCACCCGCATCGCCCACGGGGCCCTGCCCCAATGCCTCATCGCCAACGTGCTGGGGATGAAGCTGCCCGGCCTGGGCACGGTGGCTCTAGAGATCAACACCCGCTTCCGCAAGCCCACCTTTTTCGGGGACACCATCACGGCCACGGCCGAGGTGGTGGAGAAGCTCGACGCGCGGCGCTGGGTGCGCATGGAGCTTACCTGGACCAACCAGAAAGACGAGCGGGTGGCCGAGGGCACGGCGCTGGTGATGCCGCCGCCTCCGGAGGAGACGGTTTGAGGCCGGCTCGGGGCCTGGAGGCGGTATCGGAAGGCGCCGGCGGGGCATCGGCCCCGGGGGCGGAAGAACTCGGCGGAAGCGTCCGTAAGGCCGGCCAGGCGCTTCCTTGCGAGCGGAACCCCCGGTGTGCCCCACGTTATCTGGATGACATGACGGCAAAGGGCACTCCTGGCCGGCCCGACGGGCGCTAACCGCCTCGGACAGCTTCCGCCCCCGGGGCCGATGCCCCGCCGGCGGTCGGATCGGATGGCCGGCCGCGATGGGGGGTTGGGGGATGAGAACCATGCTCGCGGTGGCGGAAAGCGCCGCCCCGCACAGCGCTCAAGGCTCAAACGCCCAGGCGCTGAAGCGGAACTGGAGGACATAATGACCACGGATTTCAAGATGCGCGCCGACTACCAGGAGTACTTCTCCCCGGCCCACGAGCGGGTGCGCCGCTCGGTGCGGGAGTTCGTCAGGAAGGCGGTCCTGCCCCACATCGACGACTGGGAGGAGGCCGGGGCCTTCCCGCGGGAACTCTACCGCCAGGCGGCGGAGGTGGGGGTCCTGGGGATCGGTTACCCCGAGCAGCTGGGGGGCACCCCGGGGGATATCTTCTTCAAGATCGCCGCCACGGAGGAATTGATGCGCGCCGGCTCCGGGGGTCTGGTGGCCGGCCTGGGCTCCCTGGACATCGCCATCCCCCCCATCGTCCGGCACGGCACCGCCGACCAGCAGGCGCGCTTCGTGACCCCGGTGCTGGCCGGGGAGCGCGTGGCCGCCCTGGGCATCACGGAGCCCGGCGGCGGGTCGGATGTGGCCAACCTGCGCACCACGGCCGCGCGGGAGGGGGACCACTACGTGGTCAACGGCAGCAAGACCTTCATCACCAGCGGCTGCCGGGCCGACCAGGTCACCGTGGCCGTGCGCACGGGGGAGGCCGGGGCCCGCGGCATCAGCCTGCTGGTGATCGAAAAGGGCACTCCCGGTTTCGCCGCCTCCACGCCCTTGAAGAAAACCGGGTGGT
The DNA here is from genome assembly GCA_002432195.1 of Desulfobacteraceae bacterium UBA5852. GTDB lineage: Bacteria > Desulfobacterota > Desulfobacteria > Desulfobacterales > UBA5852 > UBA5852. The sequence continues at coordinate 1,833 of DJGG01000148.1, read as the reverse complement.
GGGCCTCCGACACGGCCGAGCTTTTCTTCGACGGCTGCCGCGTTCCGGTGGCCAACCGCATCGGGGCCGAAAACGAGGGGTTCTTCCTGATCATGGAGAACTTCGCCGCCGAACGGCTGGCCCTCGCGGTGATGGCCAACATGACCGCCCAGTTGGCCCTGGAGGAAGCCGAGCGCTATGCCCGCTCCCGGGAGGCCTTCGGCAAGCCCCTCACGGGTTTTCAGGTGACGCGTCACAAGCTGGTGGAGATGGCCACCCAGGTGGAAGTCAGCCGGGAGTTCACCTACCGCACGGCCGCCCGGGTGGATTCCGGGCGGGACGCCACCCGCCAGGTGGCCATGGCCAAGAACTTCGCCTGCGGCGTGAGCAACCGGGTGACCTACGACGCCGTGCAGATCTTCGGCGGCTACGGCTACATGCGGGACTACCCCGTGGAGCGCATGATGCGGGACGCCAAGATCACCGAAATCTACGAAGGCACCAGCGAAGTGCAGCGCATGGTCATCGCCGGCGCGCTGCTGAAGTAGGGAGGAAGGGCCATGAAGATCATCGTATGCGTCAAGCAGGTGCCCGACACCACCGAGGTCCGCCTCGACCCGGTCACCGGCACCCTTCTCCGGGAGGGCATCCCCAGCATCATCAACCCCGACGACAAGGCCGGACTTGAAGCCGCCCTCCGGCTGAAAGACCGGTACGAAGCCCATGTCACCGTCCTCACCATGGGACCGCCCCAGGCGGACCTCGCCCTGCGGGAAGCCCTGGCCATGGGGGCCGACGCAGCCATCCTCCTCACCGACAGGGCCTTCGGCGGTGCCGACACCTGGGCCACATCCTCCACCCTCGCCTCCGCCCTCTCCGCCCTGGAGTACGATCTCATCATCACCGGGCGGCAGGCCATCGACGGCGACACCGCCCAGGTGGGCCCCCAGATCGCCGAACACCTCGGCATACCCAACATCAGCTATGCCGAAGACCTGCGGATCGAAGGAAATACCGTGGTGGTCAGGCGCCAGTACGAAGACCGCAGCCACATCCTCAGGGCGGAGATGCCCTGCCTTGTCACCGCCCTCTCCGAGCTGAACGAACCCCGCTATATGACCCCCCGGGGGATCTTCGAAGCCTTCCGGGACAGGACGGTGAAAATACTCACCCGGGCCGACCTGGCCATAGACGACGGCAACATCGGGCTCAAGGGCTCCCCCACCCGGGTCATGAAGTCCTTCACCAAGGCGGTCAGGGGAAAAGGAACCGTGGTCGAGCTGGACGCCAGGGACGCGGCGGGCTGGATCATCGAGCGGCTCCAGGAAAAGTTCGTCCTGTGACGGAGGTGTACGGAATGGAAAAGCACAACTGCAACGGCGTCATGATCTTCGTCCAGCAGACCGACGGGGAGATCGCCCCCGTCTCCCTGGAGCTTCTCGGCAAGGGGCGGGAACTGGCCGCAGCCCTGGGCACGGAAGTCACGGCGGTGCTCCTCGGCTCTTGTAGCATGCAGCCTCTCTGCGGAACACTGGCACGGTACGGGGCTGACAGGATCGTCGTGGTGGACGACCCCGCCCTCGAAACCTACATGACCGAACCCTACACCCGGGCCATGGCGGAAGTGGTCAGGCGGTTCATGCCGGACATCCTCCTCTGCGGAGCCACCGCCCTGGGAAGGGACCTCGCCCCCCGGCTCTCCGCCAGGCTTCACACCGGCCTCACCGCCGACTGCACAGGGCTGGAGATCGACCCGCAGACGCGGAACCTTATGATGACGCGTCCGGCCTTCGGCGGCAACATCATGGCCACCATCGCCTGCCCGGACCACCGGCCCCAGATGGCCACCGTGCG
>DJGG01000128.1:845-4459 GCA_002432195.1 Desulfobacteraceae bacterium UBA5852 | reverse complement strand
TTCGGCAACATGTGCGGCCAGATGCGCCAGTTCCTGGATGCCACCGGCCAGCTTTGGGCCAGGGGGGCCCTGGTGGGGAAGGCGGGCAGCGTTTTCACCAGCAGCAACACCCAGCACGGCGGGCAGGAGTCCACCATCCTGAGTTTCCACAACACCCTGCTGCACCAGGGGTTCGTGATAGTAGGGCTGCCTTACACGTTCCAGGGGCAGAGCCGCGTAGACGAGATCACGGGCGGCTCGCCCTACGGGGCCAGCACCATCGCCGGTCCCAAGGGCGAGCGCCAGCCCACGGAAAACGAGCTGGCGGCGGCGCGCTTCCAGGGGAAGCACGTGGCCGGCATCGCCAGGAAGCTGGCCGCCTGAGGCCGCCGCCGGCTCTCCGCGAGGAAGCGGCCCGTGAAGGTGCGTGCCGCTGCCGGCAGGCGGCCGGTGGCGGAAACCGCCCGGCCAGGGAGGGGATCGATGCCACGGCGCCTGCGGGCCTGGATCGCCATTGGGTTGTGCGTCTGGTTGGCGGCCTGCGCCGCCCCCTCCGGGGTCACCGGCCGCTGGCGGGAAACGGACAAGCCCGCCACACTGGAGTTCCGGGCCGACGGCGCCTTTCGGGCCGTGGACCACCAGGGCATGGCCGTCGAGGGCCTTTACACCCTTGAACCCGGAGGGCGTGTGCGCTTCACGATCCCACGGGCGGGGGAGCCTCCCGAGGTGATCCCGGGAATTCTGCGGGTGGAAGGCAATCGGCTGACCCTGGTTTTTCCGGATTCCGGCGAAACCGGCACCTACCGGCGCGTTCCCTGATATGGCCCCGCTGCGCCCCCCTCCATGCCGGCCCGTCCACCGTCAATCAAAAGCCGTAGATCCCGCCGAACTTCCGGTTCAGGTAGCTCACCAGGGGTTGGGGGGACAAAGGCGCGCCGGTGACCCGGCGCACCAGTTCCCCGGCCGGGTAGCGGCTGCCGTGGCGGTGGATCTTCTCCCGCAGCCATTCCCGGAGGCCGGACATCCGTCCCTGCTCCAGCTCCCGGTCCAGATCCAGCAGATCGCGCCGGGCCTGGTCGAAAAACTGCGCCGCGTAGAGGTTGCCCAGCGTATAGGTGGGGAAGTAGCCGATGCCGCCGGAGGACCAGTGGATGTCCTGGAGGCATCCCCGGGCGTCGTCGGGGACCTCGATGCCCAGGTAGTCCCGGAAACGGCGGTTCCACTCCTCCGGGATGTCGGCGGGCGCGAGGTCGCCTTTCACCAGGGCGCGCTCCAGCTCGAAGCGCAGCATGATGTGGAGGTTGTAGGTCGCCTCGTCGGCCTCCACGCGGATAAGGGACGGCGCGGAGTGGTTGACGGCGCCGTAGAAGTCCTCCAGGCTCACGTCGGCCAGGGCTTCGCGGAAGATCCGCTGGGCCTGGGGGTAGAAATAGGCCCAGAAGGCCCGGGAGCGTCCCACCTGGTTTTCCCAGAGGCGCGACTGGGACTCGTGGATCCCCAGGGAGGCCGCCTCCCCCAGGGGGGTGCCGAAATGGGTGGCCTTGTCGAGCCCCATCTCGTAGAGGGCGTGGCCGGCCTCGTGCATGATCCCGAAAAGGGCGTCGTTCAACCGCCGGGGATTGTAGCGCGTGGTGATGCGGGTGTCGCCGGGGCCGATGCCCGCGCAGAAGGGATGCGTCGTGACGTCCAGGCGGCCCCGGGCGAAATCGAAGCCCATGGCCGCGGCCACCATCTCCCCGAAAATCTTCTGGCGCTCGGGGTCGAAGGCCCGCTGGACGATGGCGGCGTCCGGTTTCCGCGGGGCGGAGGCGATCTTGCGGTTGAGGGCCACCAGCTCGGGGCGCAGGGCGTCGAAGATCCGGGCCACTTCCGCGGTGGTGGCCCCCGGCTCGTACTCGTCCAAGAGGGCATCGTAGGGCTCGCCGTCGTAGCCGATGTGCCCGGCCACCCGGCGCACGAGCCCCACTATTTTTTCCAACCAGGGGAGAAAGCGCTTGACCTCCGCGCGGCGGCGAGCTTCCTGCCACTCCCCCTGGGCCAGGGAAGTGGTTTGGGCGATCTCCTCCACCAGGGCCTGGGGCAGACGGGTGGCGCGCTGGTGGCGGCGGCGGATCTCCCTCAGGTTGGCGGCTTCCACCCCCGCAGGGTCGGCCGTCAGGGGGGAGTCTTCCAGGGCGGCGAGCAGGGACCCCATGCGGGGGTCCACCAGCCACTGGTGGGCCAGGCCCGCCAGCAGGCCGAGTTGTGCGGCCCGGTGCCCGGCGCCGCCCCGGGGCATGGTGGTGCGCTCCTCCCAGCCGAGGAGCTCGGCGCAGGACTGGAGGGTGGCGATCTTACGGGTCCGCTCGACCAATTCGCGGTAGGCGTCCAGGGGTGCCATGCAATGGGCCTCCTATTGACCGGCGCGTCGCGCCCGGCCTTGTCTCCCGATACGGGATGTTCCGCAACCGGCCGGCGGCCATGCCGTTGCCGGAGGCGCCCCGGATTTGACGGGGGGCGTTATCGGGCCCATCATGCCGACAGCAGCGACGATTGGCAAGGGGGGGAGGACCGCTGGGAGGCGGCGCGCGACTTCCACAAGCCGCGGAGCAAGCCGCTGCCGGACGACTACATCAGGGCCACCAGGGGAGCAGAGCATGGCATTGCGGCCCGTCAACCCGGCCATCGGCGTCCACCCCCGGGCCGTCCGCCTGCGTTGACAGGATGCCGCGCGTCTTCTAAAGATACCTTTATGCACCTCACGGATGATCCCCTCTCCAGGCAGTCGGCGCCCCCTGTCGGCGGCTGGTTCGTCTACCTGGTCCGCACCCGCACCGGCAGCCTCTACACCGGCATCGCCACCGATGTGGAACGACGCTTGCGGGAGCATTGCCAGGCCTTCTCCCGGGCCGCCAAGTACCTGCGCTCCCGGGGGCCGTTGCGCCTGGCTTACCGGGCGCTGGTGGGGGACCGGGCGCTGGCCCTGCGGGTGGAGCACCGCCTGAAACGGCTGGCCAAGCACCGCAAGGAGCAGATCGTGGCGAGCCAGCCGGAGGGCGGCCGCCTGCTGGAGCTGCTGGCCCTGAACGGGGCCCTCTGAAGGCTCCGTGCCGGCCGTGGGCCACCCGGCAAGTGGCGGGGGATTGGCTTCGTCACGGGGATGGGATATGTTGGCTGGGCAGGCCGTCGGTGACAGCCGAGCGCTGCGCGGTGACCGACCTTCAGCGGTGGCTGCCCCGCGTCCATGCCGCCCGCAGGGAGGACCATGATTGCCTTTGAAATTTCGGTCAACGGCCGCAGGCTCTGCACGGCCGGTGTGGATGCGGCCTACGGGGTGCTGACCGCCATGCTCACCTGGACCCGCCGCGACCTGCGGCAGCTGCCGGACCAGGCCTCCAAGGACCTTGCCGCCGAAGAGCTGCGCCTCACGGTGGCTGGGCACGTGAGCCACGGGCGTTACAGCCACGAAAACCTCCAATGGCCGGGGGGTGACGTGCGACCCGGGGATGCCATCACCATACGCATCGTGGAGACGGAAGCGGCGGATGCGCCCCAAACCCGCAAACGCTCCCAGCCACCGCTTTCCGAATCGACCAGGACGCATTAACATGGACTATCAGCCTGTGGATAAACCAGCATCGGGCTGAAAGGCAAGG
>DJGG01000128.1:0-796 GCA_002432195.1 Desulfobacteraceae bacterium UBA5852 | reverse complement strand
CGCAGTTTATATACAGGCTGCTAGGCGCGCCGGGCGGTCGTTTGAACCGCCGGGCGCCGTTCCGACCGGCCCGTTCGGGCCTCCGGGTCCGGAGAATTCAACAAGTATCACCGTTGCGGGCAACGGCCATGGACGCGCCATGGAACCGGGTGCCCGCCCCCCAGCCGCTCCGCGCGTGCCCTGCGCCGCCGGAGCCGGCCCTCCCCTGGGGTCAGCTGCATTGCGGAGGGCCAATTCGGAGTCAAAGGAGACGAGGATGAACATCTATGTCGGGAATCTGGGTTACAGTGTCACGGAAGACGACTTGCGGGCGGCGTTCGAAGCCTTCGGGACGGTGGATACCGTGAGCATCATCAAGGATAAGTTCAGCGGGCAATCCAAGGGATTCGGTTTTGTGGAGATGGCCTCCGGGGAAGAGGCCCAGGCGGCCATCGCCAGCCTGAACGGAAAGGACTTCAAAGGTCGCAGCGTGGTGGTCAACGAAGCCCGTCCCCGGGCCGAAGGCGGCGGTGGCGGCGGCGGGGGAGGGCGCGGGTGGTTTTTTTGCCGCCTGGATCGTCTGGTGGATCGCCTTCTCGATTCGTGCCAGCTCCCGGTCCGGGTCCGCCCACCAGTCCGAGGACCAGACCCGATGCATGACCCATCCCAATCCTTTCAGGACGCTCAGTCGCAGGAGATCGCGGACACGGGCGGTGCGGCTGCGGTGATAATTCGCCCCGTCGCACTCGATTCCCAGCAGGTATTGCCCCGGCCTGTCGGGGTCCACGACTGCCAGATCAATGCGATAGTCTGAACA
>DJGG01000191.1:16193-16422 GCA_002432195.1 Desulfobacteraceae bacterium UBA5852 | reverse complement strand
GCGCCGCTCCTCGTCCAGGGGGGAATTCACCCCGCCGGGAACCACCCAGGCCGGGTGGATGCGCTTGCCGGCGAGCGCCGCGATCATGGACTGGCCGATCTGCCGCAGGCGGATGCCGTCCCGGGCCACCTCGGGGTGGGCTTCCAGGATCCCCAGGATGTTGCGCCGGGCCGGGTCGCTGTCCAGGCCCAGCAGCAGGTCCGGAGAGGAGAGGTGGAAGAAGCTCAGG
>DJGG01000191.1:6195-16091 GCA_002432195.1 Desulfobacteraceae bacterium UBA5852 | reverse complement strand
GGCTCACCGGGCAGATGCCGCAGATCCGCTCCACCAGGGAAGGCATCTCGTAGAAGGGGCGCCCCTCGCAGAATTTCTCGAAGCCGCGGAACTGGGTCACCTGGAAACGGGCATCGGTCACCTTGCCGGCGTCGTCCACCTGGATGGTGATCTTGCCGTGCCCCTCGATGCGGGTGATGGGATCGATCACGATGGTTTGCGCCATGGTCAGTCCTCCCGGAGGCCGGAGAGCGCCCCGGCCGATGACGCCCGGCCGCGGCCGGGACGGCGGCAGCCCGCCGGCATCAGGCCCCGAAGCGGGTTTTCCCCGCCAGTTCCGGCTCCCGCCCCTCCAGCAGCGCCGTCAACAGGTGCGCGATGGCGGCCGCCGGCGGGGGGCAGCCGGGCAGAAAAAAGTCCACGGACACGACCTCGTGCACCGGTCGGGTGCGGCGCAGCAGCGCCGGGAGANNGATCCCGGCGCCGACCGCTCCGTTTTCCACGTAGGCCCGCTGGAGAATGGCTTCGCGGTCGAAGCGGTTGCGCATGCCCGGCACGTTGGCGGTCACGGCGCAGTCCCCGAAGGAGACCAGGATGCGGGAGCGCTCCCGCAGGTGGAGGAGTTTCTCCCGGTCGGCGGTGGTGGCCACGGCCCCCTCCACCAGGGCCACGTCGATGGCCTCGGGGAGTTCGTGGACGTCCACCAGGGGGCTGTAGACCAGCGCGATGCGGGGGGCGATGGCGATCAGCCCCTCGTCCATATCCAGAAGCGACATGTGGCAGCCGGAACACCCGTCGAGCCACGTGGTTGCCAGACGCACCTTGTCCATGACCGCACCTCCCCACCGGTCCCGGGGCCGCGCGCCCCCGGGACGGCTCAATGGAGCTCGTCCCTGCGCATCATCTGCAGGTAGGGCAGGAATTCCCGGCCCTTCTTCATTTCCGCCACCGAGCGGCCCTTCTCGGAAAGCGCCCCGGTGGGGCAGACCTCCACGCACTTGCCGCACCCCGTGCAGGAGGCCGCGGTGCCCCAGGGCTGGTTCATGTCGGTGATCACCCGGGCGGCGATGCCCCGGCGCATGATGTCCCAGGTGTGGGCCCCCTCGACCTCGTCGCACACCCGCACGCAGCGCAGGCAGAGCACGCAGCGGTTGTGGTCCACCGAGAAGCGGGGGTGGGAGGCGTCCACCTCGTGGCGCGGGTACATGTACTCGTAGCGCACGTGGGTCATGCCCAGCTCAACGGCGAGATCCTGGAGGTCGCAATGGCCGTTGGAGACGCACACGGCGCAGATGTGGTTGCGCTCGCTGAAGATCAGTTCCAGGATGCGGCGCCGGAACTCGAGCACCCGGGGGGAGCGCGTGGATACCTCCATGTCCTGCCGCGCCAGGGTGACGCAGGCGGCCGCCAGGCGGGCCTGCCCCTTGATTTCCACGATGCACAGGCGGCAGGCCCCCCGCTCACTGAGGCCGTTCAGGTGGCACAGGGTGGGAATGCGGATGCCGTTCTGGCGGGCCACGGTGAGGAGGGTCTCGTCCTCCCGGGCGCTGACGTCCTGGCCGTCCATTTTCAGGGTCAGCACGCGCATGGGGTTGACGTCCGTACGGTGCCGCTTGCCGGTGAGGGTCTCGGTGGGGGTCATAAGGCCTCCTCCAGGCTGGCCGCGCGGCAGGTTCCCGCCAGACAGCGGCGTTCCTCGATGTGGGCCGTGTATTCCTCCCGGAAGTAGTGGAGGGTGCTCATCACCGGATTGGGGGCGGTCTGGCCCAGACCGCAGAGACTGGTGTGGCGCACGAGATCGCAGAGCTCCTCCAGCAGGGTCAGGTCCGCGGGCCGGCCCGCCCCCCGGGTGATCTTGGCGAGCAGGTGGTGGATCTGGGCCGTGCCCACCCGGCATGGGGCGCACTTGCCGCAGGACTCCGACATGCAGAACTCGATGAAGAAGCGGGCCACGTCCACCATGCAGGAACTGTCGTCCATGACAATCATGCCCCCGGAGCCCATGATGGAGCCCACCTGGGCCAGGGACTCGTAGTCCACGGGCATGTCCAGGAACTGCTCGGGGATGCAGCCCCCCGAGGGCCCGCCGGTCTGCACGGCCTTGAAGCGCCGGCCGTCGGGGATGCCGCCCCCGATCTCGAAGACAATCTCCCGCAGGGGCGTGCCCATGGGGACCTCGATCAGGCCCGTGTTGCGGATGCGCCCGGCCAGGGCGAAGACCTTGGTCCCCTTGCTCTTGGCCGTGCCGATGCCGGCAAACCATTCGCCCCCCTTGCGGATGATGGGCGGAATATTGGCGAAGGTCTCCACGTTGTTGATCAGGGTGGGCCTGCCCCAGAGGCCGAACTCGGCCGGGAAGGGCGGCCGCGGGCGGGGCCGCCCCAGGCGCCCCTCGATGGAGGCGATGAGCGCCGTCTCCTCCCCGCAGACGAAGGCTCCGGCCCCCAGGCGCACCTTGACCTCGAAGCCGAAGGGGGTGTTGAAAATATCCCGGCCCAGCAGCCCCAGGCGCTCGGCCTGGGCGATGGCCGTGCGCAGGCGCTTGACCGCCAGGGGGTATTCCGCCCGCACGTAGAGGTATCCGCGGCTGGCCCCCACGGCATAGGCCGCGATGGCCATGCCCTCCAGCACCCGCTGGGGGTCGCTTTCCAGCACGCTGCGGTCCATGAAGGCCCCCGGGTCCCCCTCGTCCGCGTTGCAGATGACGTATTTCTCCCCCTCCGGCGCCTTGGCCACCGTGGTCCACTTGAGGCCCGTGGGAAAACCGGCGCCCCCCCGCCCCCGCAGGCCGCTCACCGTCACCTGGTCGATGACCTCCCGGGGGCTCATCCCCCGCAGGGCCTGGTAGAGGGCCTGGTATCCCTCCTCGGCGATGTAGTCCTCGATGCGCTCGGGATCGATGCGCCCGCAGTTCTCCAGGACGATCTTCCGCTGGCGCTCGAAAAACCCGGCGTGGTCCGCCGCGTCCAGCCGGGCTACCGGACTGGCCCCCAGGGCGTCGAGGAGCTCCGGCACATCCCCCACCGCGACGTTCTGGTAAAGGGTGCCGGCGGGCTCCACGGCCACCAGGGGACCGGCCGTGCACAGCCCCAGGCAGCCCACCCCTTTCACCTGGCACCAGTTCTCCAACCCCCGCCGGGCGACCTCCTTCTCGAAGGCCGCCCGCACCTGGCCGCTCTGGCAGGAAAGGCAGCCCGCGGCGATGCAGACGTTCACGTGGTGGCTGAAGCCTCCCTGGCGGTCCTGCTCGATCCTGGCGATTCCCTGGAGCTCTTCAAGCGTCATGGTCATGGCGGGCCCACCTCCCCAGCTTGTCCAGTACGGTTTCGGGTTTCAGCTTGCCGGCCACTTCCCCGTCGAAGACCCCGGCCGGCGCCAGCCCGCAGGATCCCAGGCAGCGCGCGGTAACCAGCGAGATCTGCTGGTCGGCGGTGGTTTCCCCCGGGGCGATCCCGTGGGTTTCCTGAATGTGCTCGAGGATCCCGGAGGCCCCGCCGATGTAGCAGGCCGTACCCAGGCAGATCACGCAGGTGTGGACCCCCGGGGGTTTCAGGGAGAAGTAGTGGTAGAAGGTGGCCACGGCGTAGACGCGGCTGAGGGGCACCTGGAGGGCCGCGGCCACGTACCGCAGGGATTCCTCGTCCAGGAAGCCGAAGGACTCCTGGACCACGTGGAGGGTTTCGATGAGGGCGTCGGGTTTGTGGCCGTGCAGCCGCATGGTGCGGTTGACCAGGCGCCAGCGGCGGTCCTCGGAGGGCTTGGGGGCGGCGTCAGCCGCGCGACGGGCCGTGGGCATGGCGGGCTCCTCGGGCTGGAGGTTTCCTCCCGTGCACCGCCGCAGATATGCCTTCTGCACTGTCCCCGGACGCTAGCGCTGGCAGAACACCGCATGAAATCGATGGGTGCTTGTGCTCGAGAACCGAGTGCTGCAATTTTCGTTCCCGGCAAACCAATGCGCCGAAAATATCAACATATCGATTTTATTGCATAAAATTATTCAGCGGCCGGGCTCTCCCACCGGGAAAGTGTCTTCTGGATGTTTCGGCCTGTCAACTGGGGAGACATCCGGGGCACGGGAGCGGCCGGCGGGCTTCCGGACCACCGCGTGGGCCACGGGCAAGCCGAGGCCCCAGCCCCTGGGCGCAATTCATCCACCGCCGGCTAACCCCGCGCGGGGTGCTCCCAGCTCTCGATGGCCACGCCCTCCTCCACGTCCTCCCAGCCGGTGATCATGGCCTTGGTGTGGGCCGTGACGGCGTGGCCGGTGGTGATCATGTAGACGTGCACCACCAGGAAGGCCAGCAGGGCGAAGGCCCCGGCCATGTGGAGCAGGGCCAGGCTGCCCAGGCTCAGCCACCCCAACCCCCAGGCGTCCCAGGAATTGTAGCCCCAGTAGAGAAATCCCGTGGCCATCTGCAAGGGCAGCAGGGCCGCCGCCAGGGCCAGGTAGGTGAGCCGCTGCAAGGGGTTGTGCTTGGCCTCCCGGCGCTTGGGCACGGGGTGGGGCTCCCCCCGGAAGATGCCTACCAGGTAGTAGCGCAGCACTTCGAACATCTTCCGGGTGGTGGGGATGTACTGCTTCCACTCGCCGGTGGTGAAGACCCAGAAGACGAAGAAGGCGAAGGCCACCAGCCAGGCCAGGCCCAGGAAATTATGGACCGCCACGGCCCGGGCGAAACCCAGGAGCGTCAGGCTGCCGTGGACCTCGAAACCGGTGACCAGCAGCACCAGGATCAACAGGGCCTGGAGCCAGTGCCAGAAGCGCTCGTAGCGCGTGTACAGATAGATGGGAACGAGTTTGCCCGTCATGGCCTCAGGAACCCTCCTTCCTGCCGTTGCGCCCGCGGGTGATAAACCGCCCCAGGGCATGCAGGCCCACGCCTGCCATGGAGCCCAGCACCGTGAGCCACCCCAGGGTGTTGAGCCAGCCGGCCCGGTCGCGGCCGGGCATGTAGAACCCCTGCAGGGACGCCAGGCGCCCGCCGTCACGCACATGGCACTCGGCGCAGGCCACGGCACTCTCCTTGGGGGCCACCATGTGGGTGGTGGGAAAGACATAGGTGGTGGACACGAAATCGAACTCTCCGGAGAAGGGCAGCCCCAGGGCCTCCTGGCCCTTGGACAGGGCCCGCGGCCAGTCGAGGTGCCGCCAGTAGCCGTCGGCGGAGGAGAGCACCGGCACCAGCAGGGTCTTGTGGATCTTGTCGTAGGGCTGCTTGCCCCGGTGGACCTTGAAGGGCGCGATGCGGGCCTGGGCATCCGCCCGCGCGCCCTCGGGCCAGGAGACCGCCACCGTGCCGGCGGGGTCGATCACTTCCTGGGCCGTGACGGAGTGAATCGTCCCGTTGTACCAGAAGTATTCCGGCTGGAGGTTCTTGGCCCACTGCATCTGGCCCTTGATGCTGAGGTAGTCCTCCTTGCCGAATTCGCCCTGGGTCTTGAACGGCTTGCCGTCCTGGAGGCGCCCCGCGGCCGACCAGTCCCAGGAGACCTTGGTGGGGTTGACCCGGGCCATCTCCGGGATGTGGCAGCTCTGGCAGGCCACCTTGTCGGTGTGGTCGTTGGCCTTGGAGCCGGCCTGGTGGGGGGTGGCCGTGTGGCAGGATTCGCAGGCGATCTTGGCCACCTGGTCGTCTTCCACCAGGCTCTTGCGGTCGAGTGCCGCCGGGGCCGTGTAGACCCGGCCGGCCACCCGGTGGGCCACCGTGGTGTGGCAGCGGGTGCAGGTGAAGTCCTGTCCGTCCATGCCCATGTGCACATCGAGGGTCTTGGCGGGCTTGGTGAGGGAGGTGTCCAGGTCCCCGTGCTTCACCCCGTCGCCCCCCCCGCCGGTGAAGTGGCAGCCGCCGCAGTTGGCCCGCGTGGGCAGCCCCACGGCCTGGACGGCCTCCTTGAGCTCCCCCTGGATCTCCCGGGCCAGTTCCAGGGAATCCTCGTCGCCGGCCTCCACGAAGGCCTTGATGTCCTCCAGGGACTCGTCCCAGTTGATGGACTTCTGGCCGTGGCACACGAGGCAATTGATGTTCCCGTCCACGGAGTTGCCCGACTTGTTCCAACCCGGGTGGCAGGACAGGCAGCTCGTGTCCACGTTGCGGTTGGTGCCCAGGCAGAAGTTGTTCAGGGAGAAGGAGGCCTTGCCGTATTTGGCCGCCTCGCCGTCGGCGGCGGCCTGCCAGGTCCAGTGAATGGTCTGCTGGAACTGGGTGGCGGCCTCGGAGTGGCAGGAGACGCAGGCATCGGTGATCTGCTTGCCGGAGGTGAAGTCCTGCTGCAGGGCCGGGTGCTTGGTGTGATCCACCGTGGTCCAGGGTTTCTGCCCCTGGACGGAATGCTGGGCCATGGCCCTGCCCGGTGCCGGAGCGGGGGCCGGGGTGGACCCGTGGACCGGCCCGGCCCCCAAGGCCAGCGTCAGCGCGAGGAGCAGCCCCCCCAGCAGAAGCGGTGGATGGCATTGGATCGTTGGCATGGCTCTCATTCCCGTCTCCTCAGGTGAAAGGCCCGGGGACGACCGCCCTCCCCCGGGCCAGGTGCCGGAGGGCCGGGGAAGGGGCTGCGCCCCGTGGGCCCGGAAGCCCACGGGGGTCAGGTGCGATCAGGACGTGGGCTTCTTGATCTCGAAGGTGCCGTCCTTGCGGTAGGTCACCTCGGCGTCCAGGTAGTAGACGTTTTTCATCCCGGGTTTGAGGTCCTGCACCATGTAGAAGGACTCGCCGCTGCGCGCCCCGGTGTTGCACACGAAGACCACGGGCCGGTCCTGGGGCAGGCTGCCCATTTTGGCCTCCAGCTGCTCCACGGGAATGTTGACGGCGCTCTTGAAGCTGCCCCGGGCGAACTCCTCGGAATCGCGCACGTCCACCAGGTAGAGGCGTTCGGGCGCCTCCGTGACCATCTGCACGAAATTGTCCGTGTCGATGGTGCCCTCGGCCTTGCCGGCCTTCATGGGCGCCCCGGCGGCCTCCTGGGTGTGGGCGGTCCAGGCCGGGTAGCCGTCGGCGAAGACCATCACATTGGTGTAGCCCAGGGCCATGGCCTTCTCGGCCGACTTGTGGCTCAGGGGGCACTTGAGCCCGCCGCAGTAGAAGACCAGTGCCGCGGCCTTGTCGGCCGGCAGCGCGCTCGCCAGCTGGGCGAACTCGCTGTCGGGAATGCTGAGCGCCCCGGGGATGTGCCCCTTGTCGTACTGGGTGCGCCTGGGACGCGAATCCACCACCACCAGGCCCGTGTCGGCCTGGAGCTGCTTCTGGAGCCACTCCACGCTCACGGAGGCGTAATTGCCCTTGACCTTGAGCCAGCCGGGCATGCCTTCGGCAAAGACCTTGACGTTGGTGTAGCCCAGCGCCTCGGCCTTGCGGGCCGACTTGTGGCTCAAGGGGCAGGCGAGCCCGCCGCAGTAGAAGACGAGCAGGGCGTCCTTGTTCGCCGGCAGTTGCCCGGCCAGCTTCGCGAACTGGCTGTCCGGGAGGCTCACGGCCATGGGGATGTGACCCTCTTCGTACTTCGGCCGGCGGGGGCGGGAATCGATGATCATCACGTCCTCGGCCATGGGCATCTGGATGTGCTGCTTGACGAAGGCGGCGTCCACAAGGCTGTGGAAGGGCTCGAAGGCCGCCTCGGCCTGGGCGGCGGCAGGGGCCGGCGGCGGGGTGCCGGTGGCACAGCCGAAGGCAACGGCCGCCGCCAGGGCCAGCAGAAGGGCCAGCGCGAAAGGATTACGGTGTGACATGGTTGACCTCCCTGGTAGGTTGGGCCGCGGCGAAACGCCGCGCAAAACGCTGGGGCCCGCCTATTTGCACGACAGGGGCGTGGGGGAATCCGACGCATGGGCGTGCAGGTAGGCGAAAATGTCCTTGACGTCTTCGTCCGAGAGCTGGGCCCATTCCTGGGAACAGCCGAAGGCGGCGAAATCCCGGGCGCCGAAAATCTTTTCCCACTCCGCCTGGGTTTTGGCGTTGGGGCCCAGCGGGGGGGTCTCCGAAGCGCAGCCCCCCTGGTCGAAGCAGCTCTTGTAGACCTTGCGGTAGGTGTATTTGCCCTTGCGCTTGTTGCCCTCTTCCATGGCCGCGCCGATGCCGACAAAGGTCAGCACCAACAACAGGGTAATTGCCGTGGTCATCGTCTTGCGGAACATGTCCCCTCCTTGCGGTTGCTCGCCCGAGGCGCTATTTTAGCGTTAACCGTTCAAACGGGGCGATGGGCTGGCCAGCGCCCTGTTCAGCGTTGAGCAAGGTCCGTGCCAGCGCCCTCCGACCGGGAGCGTTAACGCCATCAGCTTGAATTAATGGTGATTTCTCAATTCGGACGCATGGGCTGCGCCCTTCGTGGCTAACGCCATGTTAACATGTGCTAACTTTATATGTTAACATATCCGGGGCCGCAGCCATCCAACCCCTGGAGGGGTCGAGGATGACCACAGGGCGCCGGAACCCCCGCCAGCCGGCCGGCGCTCGGGCACACCGGCGGCCCGCGCCGGGCGGCACCCGCTACGACCACCCACGCAAGGAGGTCCGGCATGTTACCCACGGTTAAAAGGATCCTCTACACCACCGATCTCACGCCCAACTCCGCCTTCGCCTTCCGCTTTGCCATCGCCACCGCGCGCCAGCACGGCGCCCGCATCGTCATCCTGCACGTGCTGGAGCGCATCCCGGCCAGCATGAAGGCCATGCTGGGGGCCTATCTGCGGGAAGATGAAATCCATGCCATAGACGAGCGCAAGCGCGACCAGCTCACGGAAAAGATCCGCCAGCGGTTGGAGGGACTTTGCGAGGAGGAGTGCCGCTACGACCCCGAGTTGCGGGAGCGGGTGGAGCGCATCGTGGTCTGCGAGGGCTACCCGGCCGAGGAGATCCTGCGGCGGGCCGACGAGTACGCCTGCGACCTGATCGTCATGGGCAGTCACGGCAAGGGTCTGCTGGAGCACACCTTCGTGGGCAGCGTGACCCACCAGGTGCTGCGCCGGACCCACAAGCCCGTGACGGTGATTCCCCTGCCCAAGGGCGAGGCGGCCGATCAGCCCCATGACTGAGGAACGCCTGGCCCGGCTGGAAGACGAACTGCTGTTGATCCGCCACAGCGGCGAGCTTCCCGTGGTGGCCTATTACGGGGCCCTCCACCACCTCACGGAGGACTCCACGGGACCCCGCCTGACCCTGACGGCCGAGGAAACCGGCCGTCTCCAGCAGGCGGTGGCCGATCGCTTCCGCCGGATCCTGCTGCGCGATCTCGACCCCCGCCTGCGGCATCGGACGGTCTACCGCGGCCTGGAACGCTGCGCGGTCAACTGGCGGCGCTGGTGCGCCTTCTGCCGGCGGGAAGGGCTGGAACCGAACCTCTGGCGCGGCGCCATCGCCGCCGCCCTGGAGGCCTTCCTGGCCCGGGAGCTGGCCGACGTGGCCGGGGGCGCAATTTCCAGCGTGGACTGCGGCGCGGCGCGGCTGGCCGCGCTGGCCGCCGATCTCGGCCTTCCCCGGGAGCGGCTACCAGAGGGATGGGAAGCCCTCTGCCCGCCAGCCTGAACCCTGCCGCCCCCCGCGGCGGTCCTTTTCGTTTGACAAACCGCGGGCGCCCCGGTAATTTCCTCCCCGTGTCGATTCAACTCCCGCCCGGGAACCGGGCCGGCCGCCCGCCGCATGCGGGTGCCGCCCTCTCCGGGCCGCCGCACCGCATCCCCGTGGATGTCCGAGGCCTGTTGCCGTCCGGCAGCACCCGTCCCCGGACCGCCAAACCTCCAAGTACCTGTGGGTAAGACACGCACAGGGCAGAAGGGCCAGGCGCGACCCGATGGGAAGCATGACGCAATCCCGACGCATTGCGCGCATTTTCCCGCGGGTGGCCTTGCCGCCCGGGGCTGGAGCTCCCGGCCGCGGGCGCCGCTTTTCTCCAGCCGCATAGCCGCCTGTGGATAAACAAGCATCGGG
>DJGG01000191.1:0-6068 GCA_002432195.1 Desulfobacteraceae bacterium UBA5852 | reverse complement strand
AGTTTATCCACAGGCTGATAGGAAACGGGGGACGCCACGGAACCGATCGCTGCCACGGGACTGCTCTCGCCCTGGGAGCCGGGCATCCTCAGCCTGGGGCTCTACACCGGGATGGTGCTGGCCTTGATCGTCCTGCTGCTGGCCCTTTCCAGCCTCATCGGCCAGCGGCGCCCCAATCCGGAAAAATTGCGGCCCTATGAAAGTGGCGTGATCCCCACGGGCAGCGCCCGCCTGCGTTACCCGGTGCCCTTCTACCTGGTGGCGATTTTCTTTCTGATCTTCGACGTGGAGGGGGCCTTCATCTTCACCTGGGCCGTGGCGGCCCGCGATCTGGGCTGGGACGGCTGGCTGCGGATCACCTTTTTCATCCTGATGCTGCTGCTGGGTCTGGCGTATATCTGGAAACGCGGAGGGCTCGATTGGGGACCGATCCGGAAAAAAGCCGGCTGAACCGGGCCCTGCGGGGCACCGACCTGCTGCTCAACTGGTCGCGCCAGTACAGCCTCTGGCCCATGTTCTTCGGGCTTTCCTGCTGCTTCGTGGAGGAGGCCACGGCGCTCACCTCCCGCTACGACCTGGCGCGCTTCGGGGCGGAAGTGCTGCGCCCCTCGCCCCGCCAGGCGGACCTCCTGATCGTCTCCGGCACGGTCTTCAAGAAGATCGCCCCCGTGGTCCTGCGGCTCTACGAGCAGATGGCCGAGCCCAAGTGGGTCATCTCCATGGGCTCCTGCTCCAACTGCGGGGGCATGTACGACGTCTACAGCGTGGTGCAGGGGGTGGACCAGTTCCTCCCCGTGGACGTCTACATCCCGGGCTGTCCACCGCGCCCCGAGGCCGTCCTCCAGGGGTTGACCGTCCTGCAGAAGAAAATCATGGCCGAGGAACGCCCCACCCGGGCCATCTTCAACCTGGCGGGCGGAAGCCAGGGCAGCCAAACCCCCTTGCGGGTGGACGGCCGCACCAAGTCCCGTGACCCCCGCGGCCCCGGCATGGCGGGCACCGCCATCCGCGGCAGCGACGCCACCCCCCCCGGCTTCCCGGAGAGCCGCGCGGAGGTCATGTGGACGCCGCCCCCGCGCCAGGCCGCCCTCTCCCCCGCCGCGGCGGGGCTGGCCCGCGACCTGCTGGCGCGCTTCGGGGCGGGGCTTGCGGTGGCCCCCGCCGTGAGCGACATGCTCACCCTCCAGGCGGACCCCGCCCTGGCCCCGGAGGTGCTGCGCTACCTCAAGCACGAGGCCGCCCCCCGCTTCCGCCGCCTGGACGACCTCACCGCCGTGGACGAATCGGCCCGCCGCCAGCGGATGGCGGGGGACGCCGATTTCACCCTGGTCTACCATCTCCTGGCCTTCGAGCCCGCCACGCGCCTGCGCCTCAAGGTGCCCCTCCCCGGGGGGCCGGCCCCCCAGGCCGCCAGCGTCACCTCCCTCTGGCCTTCGGCCAACTGGTACGAGCGCGAGGTCTACGACCTCTTCGGCATCCGCTTCGCCGGCCACCCCGACCTGCGGCGCCTCATCCTGCCCCAGGACTGGGAGGGCCACCCCCTGCGCAAGGGCTACCCCGGCCGGGCCACCCAGATGCCCCCCTACACCCTGGAAGACGCCCGCCGGCGCCAACCCCGGGACGCCGGCCTGTTCGTCAGGCCCCCGGGCCGGGACGACGAGCTGGTGCTCAACCTGGGACCGCACCACGTGAGCACCCACGGCCTGATGCGCTACGTGGTCTCCCTGCGGGGGGAGGAGATCACCCACCTGGACATGGACATCGGCTACCACCACCGGGCGGTGGAAAAGGTCGGCGAGCGCCAGCACTGGAACCAGTTCATCCCCTACACCGACCGGGTGGACTACCTGGCCGGCGCGGCCAACAACCTCCCCTACGTGCTGGCCGTGGAAACCCTGGCGGACATCCGGGTCCCCGAGCGCGCCCAGGTGATCCGGGTGCTGCTGAGCGAGCTTTTCCGCCTGAGCAACCACCTGGTGTGGCTGGCCACCTACGCCCACGACCTGGGGGCCATGACCCCCAACTTCTACACCTTCCGCGAGCGCGAGATGATCCTCGACATCGTGGAGCTGGTCACCGGGGGGCGCCTGCACCCCGCCTGGATGCGCATCGGGGGCCTGGCCGCAGACCTCCCCGAGGGATGGAAGGAAGCCGTGGACGCCTTCACGGCGGTCTTCCCCCGGCGCCTGGCCGAGTATGAGCGCCTGATCCGCAAGAACCCCATCTTCAAGGCCCGCACCCTGGGCATCGGCCGCATCACCCGGGAGGAGGCCATCGACCGGGGGGTCAGCGGCCCCAACCTGCGGGCCTGCGGCCTGGCCTGGGACCTGCGCAAGGCCTTCCCCTACTCGGGCTACGAGCATTTCACCTTCGAGGTCCCCACGGCCGAAGAGGGCGACTGCTACGCCCGCTACCTGGTGCGCATCGAGGAAATGCGCCAGAGCCTGGCGATCATCCGCCAGGCCGCGGCCCACATGCCGGAAGGCCGCTACGTCACCGAGGACTACCGCTACGCGGTGCCCGCGCGCCGGGAGATGCTCACGGACATCGAAACCCTGATCCACCACTTCGTCAACGTCACCCGGGGACCCACGATTCCCCGGGGGGAGGCTTACGCCGCCTGCGAGATCCCCCGGGGGGAGCAGGGCTACTACGTGGTGAGCGACGGCCGGGGCTACCCCTACCGGCTGCGCATCCGCTCCCCGGGCTTCGCCAACGTGCAGGTCATGCCGCTTCTGGCCGAGGGCGAGACCATCGCGGATCTCATCGCCATCATCGGCTCGGTGGACTACATCCTGCCGGATATCGACCGGTAGGTGAGAAATTCGAAACACGAAATCCGAAATCCGAAACAGGAATGGCGCTCCGCAGCTCCCACCATCGGATTTCGGACGATCAGGGTCATCTGTGGGTCGGGCGAAAAACATGAAGCTGTTTGAGGATCCTAGCGCGCCTTGAACCGGACAGGGGCGCTGAAGCGGGCAGATCCATTGGACCCAAAGGACTCCACGGCGACTGGACGCGTTGGACCTGTCCGGTTTTAGGCGCGCTTGGATCCGAGTTCTTCAGGTTTTTCGCCTGATCCACAGGTGGCCCGCGGACCGGCCAGCCGAAAGGGCCGTCGGGGCCTCGGCTTCCGGGGGCGGAAGCTGTCTGAGGCGCTTAGCGCCCCTTGGAACGGGCCGCCCGGCGGCATTGGTTTCAGCATCCACGCCCTTCGCGGCGGACACGAAATGGGCATCGAGGGCTCGGCCCGTCATTAGGGGCGCTTGGCGCCGAGTTCTTCCGCCCCCGGAAGCCGAGGCCCCGACGGCCCGGGCAGGCGTTACGGACCACAAGCATCCGAGATATTCGAGGACACCACCACCATGCTGCCGGAGCACATCCGCGAACCTCTGATCCAGAAGATCGCCGCCGCCGAGCACCCCCGGGAGCTGGTGGTGGACGTGCTCCTGGCCCTCCAGGGGCACTACGGCCACCTGAGCGACCCGGCCATGGAGGAGGCGGCCGGGCTGCTGGCGATGACCCCCCTGGAGCTCGAGGAGCTGGCCACCTTCTACACCTTCCTCTACCGGGAGCCGGTGGGCCGCTACGTGATCCACGTCTGCGACAGCCTGATCTGCTGGATGGAGGGCGCCGAGCGTCTGGGGGACCACATCGGCCGCCGCCTGGGCATCGCCCCGGGGCAGACCACGGCCGACGGCCTCTTCACCCTGCTGCCCGTCTGCTGCATCGGCTACTGCGACCGGGCCCCGGCCATCCTCGTCAACGGCCGGGCCCACGGCCCCCTGACCCCCGAGAGCCTGGACCGCCTCCTGGAGGATCTGCGGGCCAAGGCCGCGGACGGCCCCGCCCCCGGCGCCGGGCCGGAAAGGGGGACCCCATGACCTATCCCCGAGTCCTCCTGCAGAACCGCCGGCCGGACCGCATCGCCACCCTGGAGGAGTACCGCGCCAGCGGCGGCTACGAGGCCCTGGCCATGGTCCTGGGAGTTGGGCGGACGCGCAGGGAGGTCGCCGCCACGCTGGAGGCGGCGGTGCTCCTGGGACGCGGCGGCGCGGCCTTTCCCACGGGCCGCAAGATGATGAGCGTGGCCGAGGACGCCCCTTTCCCCCGCTACGTGATCTGCAACGCCGACGAAATGGAACCCGGGACCTTCAAGGACCGGGTGCTGATCCACGCCGACCCCCACATGCTCATCGAGGGGATCATCCTGGCGGGCTACGCGGTGGCCGCCACCCAGGGCATCGTCTTCATCCGCCCGGAGTATGAAAGCGCGGCCCGCATCCTGGAGCGCGAAATCGGCGTCGCCCGGGCGGCCGGCTACCTGGGCCCCCGGATCCTGGGCAGCGACTACGCCCTGGACATCGTGGTCCACCGCAGTGGCGGGCGATACATCTGCGGCGAGGTCACCGCCCAGATCAACGCCCTCATGGGCCGCCGCCCCAATCCCCAGCAGCCGCCCCCCTACCCCACGGAGAAGGGCCTCTGGGGGCGGCCCACCCTCACCAACAACGCCGAGACCCTGGCCTGCCTGCCCCACATCGTGCGCCACGGCCCGGAGTGGTTCAAGAAACTTTCCCTCACCCCCGGCGGGGCGGGGACCAAACTCTTCTGCATCTCCGGGCGGGTGAACCGGCCGGGGTGCGTGGAGCTGCCCATGGGGGTGCCCCTGCGGGAGATCATCGAAACCCACGCCGGGGGAATGGCCGGCGGCGGCCGCTTCAAGGCCTGCCTCCCCGGGGGGGCCTCCACGGGGTTTCTGCCCGCGGCGCACTACGACATCCCCATGGACCTGGATTCCCTCCGGGCCGTGGGCAACCGCCTGGGCACCGGCGCCATCATGGTCTTCGACCAGGACTGCTGCCTGGTGGCGGCCACCCGGAACCTGATCGAGTTCTTCGCCCGGGAGTCCTGCGGCTGGTGCACCCCCTGCCGCGAGGGCCTGCCGTACATCCGCGACCTCCTGACGCGCCTGGAAAACGGCCAGGGGCGGGGAGAGGACATCCCCGCCCTGCGGCGCCTGAGCCGGCACCTCTGGAAATCCTACTGCGCCTTTGCCCCCGGAGCCGCCGCCCCGGTGGAGAGCCTCCTGGACCACTTCGCCGACGAGGTCCAGGCCCACATCACCGGCGGGGGCTGCCCCTTCGGGCCCCAACCCCGCACACCGGGGCCCCCGGCCGCCGGCGGAGCGTAAGCGAACCGACCATGCCCAAGCTGACCATCGACCATCGCAGCGTGGAGGTCCCCGCCGGGACCAAGGTCATCGAGGCCGCCGAACGGCTGGGGATCGTGATCCCGCGCTTCTGCTACCACCCGGCCCTGGGCCCGGTGGGCGCCTGCCGGGTCTGCGCCGTGCAGTTCGTCGACGGCCCCGTCAAGGGCGTGCAGATGAGCTGCATGGTGGACGCCCGGGACGGCATGGTGGTGGAAACCGGCGCCCCCGAAGCCGTGGACTTCCGGCGCCAGGTGATCGAGTGGCTCATGCTCCACCATCCCCACGACTGCCCGGTGTGCGACGAGGGGGGCCACTGCCTGCTCCAGGACCTGACCATCGCCGGCGGCCACGGGCGCCGCGCCTACCGGGGCCCCAAGCGCACCTACCCGGACCAGGACCTGGGCCCCCTGGTGCAGCACGAGATGAACCGCTGCATCCACTGTTACCGCTGCGCGCGCTACTACCAGGATATCAGCGGCTACCGCGACCTCGGGGTGCTGCAGGTCGCCAACCGCACCTATTTCGGCCGCGTGCGCTCCGGCGCGCTGGAGAGCCCCTTTGCCGGCAACCTCATCGACCTCTGCCCCACGGGGGTCTACACCGACAAGCCCTCGCGCTTCCGGGGGCGCCGCTGGGATTTCCAGCGCACCCCGGGCATCTGCCTCCATTGCGGCCTGGGCTGCCACACGGTGGTCAGCTGCCGCTACCGGGAGGTGGTGCGCCTGGAGGCCCGCTTCAGCGCCGCGGTCAATGGCTGGTTTCTCTGCGACCGGGGCCGTTACGGCTTCGCCTACGCCAACCAGCCCCAGCGCCCGCGCCGGGCGCGGGTGGCGGGGGCCCCCGCGGCCGT
>DJGG01000199.1:555-8306 GCA_002432195.1 Desulfobacteraceae bacterium UBA5852 | reverse complement strand
CCACCCGCCGCCTGGCGCGGGAGCTGGACGTCGACCTGCGCGCCGTCAAGGGCAGCGGGCCGGAAGGCCTGGTAACCGCCGAGGACGTCCGCCGGCAGGCCCAGCCGGGCGGCGGGGCCGACCGGGAAAAAGCCCCGGCGGAGGCGCGCGNNGGGCGGCCCCCCGGCCGCCCCGGAGATGCCGGATTTTTCCCGTTGGGGCCCGGTGGAGCACATGCCCCTGCGATCCGTGCGGCGGGCCACGGCGCGCCAGATGGCCCTGGCCTGGAGCCAGATTCCCCACGTCTCCAACCAGGACGAGGTGGATGTCACGGAGCTCGAGGCTCTGCGGGAACGCCTCAAGGACGGCGTGGCGGCCGAGGGCGGCCGCCTGACCCTCACGGTTTTCGCCCTCAAGGCCGCGGCGGCGGCCCTGAAACGCTTCCCGCGGTTCAATGCCAGCATCGACATGGCCGCCGGCGTCATCGTCCTCAAGCGCTACTGCCACATCGGGGTGGCCGTGGACTCGGAGCGCGGCCTGGTGGTGCCGGTCATCCGGGACGTGGACCGCAAGAGCGTCCGGGAGCTGGCCGGGGAGCTCCACGACCTGGTCACCAAGGCCCGGGCGGGGAAGCTCGAGGTCGCCGAGCTCCAGGGGGGCACCTTCACCATCACCAACGCGGGAGCCGTGGGAGGCGGGTACTTCGCCCCCATCATCAACTTCCCCCAGGCGGCCATCCTGGGGATGGGCCGCGCGCGCCTGCAGCCGGTGGTCCGCGCGACCCATCCCCAGGGCTTCGACATCCAGCCGCGGCAGATCATGCCCCTGGTCCTGTGCTTCGACCACCGGGTGGCCGACGGGGCCGAGGCCATCCGCTTCATGCGCATGCTGAGCGCCTGCCTGGAAGACCCCGAACAGCTGCTGCTGAACGCCTGAGGCGGTGGGCGGCCCGCCGCCCGCACCGGATGACCGAAAGCCGCGCGTGCGGCGCAGGAGGGCGCGATCATGGTAATGGGTGAGCTGGTGCAGGAAACCGATGTCCTGGTGATCGGCGCCGGGCCCGGCGGTTACGCCGCGGCCTTCCGGGCCGCCGACGCGGGACTGGACGTGACCATGGTGGATGTGGGCGCCCGCCCCGGGGGGGTGTGCCTCTTCCGGGGCTGCATCCCCTCCAAGGCCTATCTCCACGTGGCCGAATTGCTGAACGACGCGCGGGCGGCGGAGCGCATGGGGGTGCGTTTCGGCCGGCCCGAGATCGACCTGGAAGCCCTGCGCGGCTGGAAGCAGCAGGTGGTGGACCAGTTGGCCGACGGCCTGCAGAATCTCACGACCCGCCGGGGCATCCAACTTCTCAGGGGGCGGGCGCGCTTCGAAAGCTCCGAGAAGGTGCGCATCAAGGGCGAGGAGATGCAGTACGTGCGCTTCAAGCAGGCCATCCTGGCGGCCGGCTCCCACCCCATCCCCCTGCCCGAGGCCCCCTTCGGCCGGGAGGGGCGCGTCATGAGCTCCACCGGCGCCCTCCAGCTGGCCGAGGTGCCCGGCAAGCTGCTGGTGGTGGGCGGGGGTTACACCGGCCTGGAGCTCGGCATGGTTTACGCCGCCCTGGGCAGCCGCGTGACCCTGGTGGAGATGGGGGCCACCCTGCTGCCGGGGGTGGACGCGGACCTGATCCGGCCGCTGGAGCGGCGCTTGCGGGAGCTCTTCGCGGCCATCCACTTCCAGACCCGCGTGGCCGGCCTCACGGAGCGGGACCAGGCGGTAGAAGCCACCTTCGAAGGGCAGGCGCCGCCGGAAGCCCAGCGTTTCGACCGCGTGCTGGTGGCCATCGGCCGGCGGCCCAACACGGAAGACCTGGGGCTGGAGAACACCCGCGTGGAACTGGACGACCGGGGCTTCGTGCGCGTGGACGCCCAGCAACGCACCCGCGACCCGCGCATCCTGGCCATCGGCGACATCGTGGGGGGGGTGATGCTGGCCCACAAGGCCATGTACGAGGGCAAGATCGCCGCCGACGTGATCGCCGGCCGCAAGGCGGCCTTCGATGCGCAGGCCGTCCCGGCGGTGGTCTACACCGACCCCCAGATCGCCTGGGCCGGCATGACGGAACAGGAGGCGCGCCGGCGGAAGATCGCGGTGCGCGTGGAGAAATTCCCCTGGCAGGCCTCCGGACGGGCGCTCACCATGGGAGCGCCGGCGGGCCTCACCAAGATCGTGGCCGAAGCCGCCACGGGACGCATCATCGGTGTGGGGATCACCGGCCGGGAGGCCGAGAGCCTCATCGCCGAAGGTGTCCTGGCCATCGAGATGGGGGCTCTGGTGGACGACGTGGCCTTGAGCATCCACCCCCACCCCACCCTGTCGGAGACCGAGGGGGAGGCGGCCGAGATCTTCCTGGGTTCCGCCACCCACGTCCTGCCGCGCCCCCGCAAGGGGTAAACCCCCGGCGGGCCATGGGCCTCGCCGTCGGTGCTTGACACCTCCCGCGGCCCTTGAGTATAGAAGGGCATCATATGTGTATCCCTCCCCGTTGCCTGAAGTTCCGGCGCCTGAGCGCCGGGCAGTGACCGTTCCATTCCCGGCCGGGTGTTGCCCACACGCACCCCGGCGACAGACCCGGCGCCGCCGGGCACGCGGCCAGCCGGCCCAACACGCGCCGGCGCATTCGCGGCGCTCCGCCGCCCGCCGCTCCGGCGCCTGTCGATCGACTGACCCCGACCTCCAGAGGGCCTGAGGCGCCATGAACCGCCGAACTTTCCTGAAAATTGCCGGCATGGGCAGTATCGCCTTCGCTGCCGGCTGCTCCGCCGACCCCGAGAAAACCCTCTATTCCCTGGTCCAGGCCCCGGACGACATGGTGACCGGCCAGCCGCAATGGTATGCCGCCACCTGCCGGGAGTGCCCCGCCGGCTGCGGGATCCTGGCCAAGAATCGGGAAGGCCGCGTGATCAAGGTGGAGGGCAACCCGCTGCATCCGGTCAACCGGGGCAAGCTCTGCATCCGGGGCCAGGCGGCGCTCCAGGGGATCTACGATCCGGATCGCATCACCGCCCCCATGCTGCGGGAGGGGGAGGTCTGGCGCCCCATCGGCTGGGGGGAGGCCGCGGGGCTTCTGCGGGATCGGGGGAGTGCCGCCGCCCGCCGGGGAGGGGGGCGCGTGCGGATGCTCACGGAGGTGGTGGGCACGCCCTTCGCCCAACTGGCCACCGAAGCCCTGGCCGCCTGGAACGCGCCGGCACCCCTGGCGTTCGAAACCTTCGGCTACGAAAGCCTGAAGACGGCCAACCATCTGGCCTTCGGCGTCGAGGGGCTCGTGGGCTATCGCCTGGAGCAGGCCGATCTGCTGCTGGGGTTCGGCGCCGACTTCCTGGACACCTGGCTGTCGCCGGTGGAGTTCGCCCGGCGCTTCAAGCGGATGCATGCCTTCAACGGCCGGGAGAAGGGCCTCTTCATCCACGTGGCGCCCTTCCAGTCCGTCACCGCGGCCAATGCCGACCGCTGGGTGGGCTGCCGCCCGGGCAGCGAGGCCGTGGTCGCCCTGGGCCTGCTCCAGGTGGCCCTCGACGTGGGACGGGCGGACCACCTGCCCACGGATCTCCGGGCGGCCCTGGAGCACGCCCTGACGCCTTTCCACCGGGAGCGGGTGCTGGCCCAGGCGGACATCCCCTCCGAGACCTACGACCGGGTCATCCAGCGCCTGTTCAACGCCCGCCGGCCCCTGGTGCTGCCCACCAGCGCGGCCCCGGCCGGCGGCAACGGCCTGGCGGCCAACCTGGCGGCCAATCTCCTCAACCGCGTGCTCGACCCCACCCTGGCGGGCCTGGATTTCGGATGCCGCTACCGGGTGGAGTCCGCGGCCCGGCGGCAGGAGGTTCAGGGGCTGGTGGACGAGGTGCGGGGCGGGGAGGTGGACCTGCTGCTGGTGAACAACACCAATCCCTGCTACGCCCTGCCCCCGGGCAGCGGGGTGGCCGAGGCCCTGGCCCGGCCCGGGGTCTTCGTGGTGAGCTTCAGCAATGTCATGGACGACACCACCGCGCGATCCCACATGGTGCTGCCGGTGCGGCTCCCCCTGGAGTCCTGGGACCTCTACGACGGGGTCCAGGGGCAGCCCGGGGTGCTCCAGCCGGCCATGGGTCGGCTGACCGAGGCCCCTCTGCTGGGGGACGTGCTCCTGGAAACGGCCTTCGCCCAGGGGCGCCCGGCGGAGGGGTACAAGGCCTACCTGGCGCGCTGGCTGGCGCGCCGCGGGGCTGTGGCCACCGACGCCGATTGGGTGACGCTCTTCCAGCAGGGCGGTCTTTTCACCCCGCCGGCGGAGGTGCCGCCCCCGGCCTTCTCCCCGGATCCGGCCGCGGTGGCCGCCGTGGTGGCCGCCGTGGTGGACCCGGCGCCGGGGCCGATCTGGCTGGCGGCGCCCTCCATCCGCTACTTCGACGGGCGCGGCGCCAACCGGGCCTGGCTCCAGGAGGTGCCCGACCCCCTGACGGCCGTGGCCTGGCAGAACCCGATCCTGCTGCACCCGGAGACTGCTGCGGATTTCGGGCTCCAGCCCGGGGACCGGGTCCGGGTGGAAGGCGCCGGGGCCCGGCTGGAAGCCCCCCTCTACATCTGGGAAGGGGTTCAGCCGGACGCCCTGGTGATGGCCGCGGGGCTGGGGCACGAGGCCTACGGCCGTTACGCTGCCGGCCGGGGGGCCAATCCCCTGGCGCTGCTGGCCCCCGAAACCGACCCGGCCGATGGGGGGCCTCTCTGGGGCCTGCGGCAGCCCGTCCTGACGCGGATCGGCGAAGGGGTCGTGGCCCACGCCGACGGCAGCCGCCTCCAGCATGGGCGCAAGATCGCCGTCAGCGTGCCCCTGGAGGATCTCGCCGGGACCCACGCGGCCGCCCCGCATGCCGCCGGTCTCACCATGGAGAGCTTTCCCCTCACCCTGCCCCTGCCGGAAGGCTATGACCCCCAACGGGATTTCTACCCTGCCCACGACCACGAGGGGTATCGCTGGAGCCTGGTGGTGGACCTGGACCGCTGCATCGGCTGCGGCGCCTGTGCCGGGGCCTGCTACGCCGAGAACAACCTGGGCGTCGTGGGGGAGCGGCGGATGATCGAGGGGCGGGAGATGGCCTGGCTCCAGGTGCAGCGCTACCTGGACCCGGACCGTCCTGAGCGGGTGCTTTTCCTGCCCATGATGTGCCAGCACTGCGACAACGCCCCCTGCGAGTCGGTGTGCCCGGTCTACGCCCCCCATCACGACAAGGAGGGCCTCAACAACCAGATCTACAACCGCTGCATCGGCACCCGCTTCTGCGTGCAGAACTGCCCCTACAAGGTGCGGCGCTTCAACTGGTTCACCTGGCAGTGGCCGGATCCGCTGCCCCTGCAGCTCAACCCGGACGTCACGGTGCGGGCCAAGGGCGTCATGGAGAAGTGCTCGTTCTGCGTCCAGCGCATCAAGGCCGGCCACAACGCCGCCAAGAACGCCAAGCGCCCCATCCGGGACGGCGAGGTGACCCCGGCCTGCGCCCAGACCTGCCCCACCGAGGCCCTGGTCTTCGGCAACCTGATGGACCCCGCCAGCCGGGTGCGCCGCATGGTGGACGACCCCCGGGCCTACCAGGTGATGGGGTATCTGAACACCAAGCCGGCCGTCATCTATCTCAAGAAGGTGGTACAGGAGGTGTAACGCGCATGTCCGAGCTGACCTTTGCCACCATCGACCAGACCGTCCTGGACACCCTGGAACCCGGCGGGCGCCGCTACTGGACGCTCATCGCCGTGCTCTTCGGCGGCGTGCTGCTGGGGGCGGCCTGCTGGACCTACCAGATCTTCGTGGGGGTCGGGGTGGCCGGGATGAACAACCCCGTGGCCTGGGGCACCTACCTGATCAACTTCGTCTTCTGGGTGGGGATCGCGCACTCCGGAACCCTGATATCGGCCATCCTGCACCTCTTCCGGGCCGGCTGGCGCAACCCCATCGCCCGGGCCGCGGAGACCATGACCGTTTTCGCCGTCTGCACGGCGGGGCTCTTTCCCTTCATCCACCTGGGGCGGGCCTGGATGGTCTACTACATGCTGCCCCTGCCCAACCAGCGCAACCTCTGGCCCAACTTCCAGTCGCCTCTGATGTTCGACGTGGTGGCCATCAGCACCTATCTCACGGTAAGCTCGCTCTTCTGGTACACCGGCCTTTTGCCGGACCTGGCCATCGTGCGCGACCGGGCCACGGGCTTCCGCCGGCAGGTCTTCAGCGTCCTTTCCCTGGGCTGGACGGGACGCTTCGAGCACTGGCGCCACTACACCCGGGGCTATCTCTTTTTCGCGGCCCTGGCAACACCCCTGGTGATCTCGGTGCACAGCGTCGTCTCCTGGGACTTCGCCCTGGGGGTCGTGCCCGGCTGGCACACCACCATCTTCGCCCCCTACTTCGTGGCCGGGGCGATCCACTCGGGGCTGGCCATGGTGCTGACCCTGATGATCCCCCTGCGCCGGATCTTCCAATTCGAGAAGATCATCACCACCCACGTGCTGGAAAGCGTCGCCAAAACCATCGTCTTCACGGGCCTCATCGTGGGCTTTGCCTACGGCACGGAGTTCTTCATCGCCTGGTACAGCCACAACCCCCTGGAGCAGTATATCTTCCTATACCGTCCCACGGGGGACTTTCGGGTGGGCTTCTGGATCATGGTGGTCTGCAACACGATGATCCCGCTGTTGTTTTTCTTCAAGCCCGTGCGCACCTCGATTCCCTGGCTGCTGGGCATCTCCATCTGCGTGAACGTCGGGATGTGGTACGAACGCTTCGTGATCATCGTCACCAGCGTGGCGCGGGATTTCATCCCTTACGCCTGGGGCCTGTTCACGCCGTCACCGGTGGAGTTCGGCATCATGATCGGCAGCTTTTCACTGTTTTTTTTCCTCTTCTGCCTGTTCGTCAAGCACATGCCCTCCGTTTCCATGACGGAGATGAAGGAAACCCTGGAGTAAGGAGTACCGCATGGCAGCGGAGCGTCGCATCATGGGGCTGTTCAGCGACCCCGACCAGGTGGTGGCCGCCATCGCGGACCTCCGGCAAGGCCCTTGGGCCCTGCGGGATGTCCGCGGCCCGATTCCCCACCACGGGATCGCCGCGGCCCTGGGCCTGAAGAAAAGCCGGGTGGGTTGGTACACCCTCGCGGGCGGGATCATCGGCTTTTTCAGCGGTTTCGCCCTGGCGGCCTATTGCGCCGGGCAATGGAACCTCATCGTCAGCGGCAAGCCGGTGGTGGCCCTGGTGCCCTTTTTCATCGTGGGCTTCGAATTCACGATCCTCTTTTCGGTCCTGGGCAATGTCGTGGGCCTGTTGAACGAGGCCCGCTTGCCGGACCTGGGGGCGGTGAAGCCCCACGAGCCGCCCTGCACGGGGGATCGCTATGGCCTCGTGGCCGGCTGCAGCCACGAGGCGGCCGCCGGCCTGGAGGCCTTTTTCCGCAGCCGCGGGGCGGCGGAGGTATCCGTACTGGCCTGACCGGCAGGGGGTAAACGTCGTCGCGGGCCGGATACCGCGTTGCGGCACGCGCGAACATGCCCACGGCGCAACGAGGCGGTTCCGCATTGCGCAGCGCAGCGCAGCGCGCCTTGACTTTCGGCCCGATGCTTGTTTATCCACAGCCGGTCAAAGGCCCTGCATTTCCATCGGCTCCCGGCAGGCGAGCCGCATTCGGGAGGCACCCGCAGCCGTATGAAAACGTCCACCCTGAAACTGGTTTCGGCCGTGCTGGTCGGCGTCGGCGTGGCGG
>DJGG01000199.1:229-459 GCA_002432195.1 Desulfobacteraceae bacterium UBA5852 | reverse complement strand
CGGCCATGGCCCAGGGAGCCGTGCTGTTTTCCACCCTGATGCACACCACGCGCGCCAAGTGGAGCGGCCCCCTGGCGGGGCTGGCCGAATCCTTCAGCGCCTTTTTCCCCATCTCCCTGGTGCTGTTCCTGGTGCTGTTCCTGGGGCGTGAGCACATCTTTCCCTGGCTGCACGCGGATCTCCACGGCAAAGAGGTCTGGCTCAACCTGCCCTTCCTGTTTGCGCGGGAT
>DJGG01000199.1:0-184 GCA_002432195.1 Desulfobacteraceae bacterium UBA5852 | reverse complement strand
TTGCGCGGGATTTCGCGGCCCTGTTGCTGCTCTATCTCCTGGGCCTGGCGTACACCTACCAGTCCCTGGGGCGCCGGCTCAGCGCGCCGGCCGCCACGGGCCTGCGGGGGGCCCTCTGCCGCCGCTGGGCGCGGGGCGCCAGCCAGCCCGAACGCCGCGCGCGGCGCCAGGGTGTGCTGAGCAT
>DJGG01000209.1 GCA_002432195.1 Desulfobacteraceae bacterium UBA5852 | reverse complement strand
GGGCGGTGCCCGGCGGCCGCCGGGGCGGCCGGCGGCGCTTGCGGGCTCACGGCGCTGCGCTCGTCGGAACCGGCGGTGCGCCATGGTCCCAGGCCTTGTCGATGGCCCAGACGGCCAGGCCGAAGCCTCCGCAGAGGAGCGCCACGGCCAGCGGGCGGCTGCCCATCCAGTCGGCCAGAGTGACGGGCCCGAGATTGGTGGGGGCGTAGAGCAGGGGCACCAGGACCTCGTGGAGGTGGGCGAAGAGCGCCGTGCCGCAGAGCCCTCCCAGGAGCGCGAAGATCGCGTCCAGACGGCCTTCGCCAGCCGCGGCCCAGGTGGTGCCGGGGCAGTAGCCCGCGATCCCCCAGCCGATGCCGAAGATCACCGCCGCCAGCCCCGTGGCCACCAGGCTCGTGGGCAGCACCACGGTGCGGCCCACGCCGGCGCTCTGCAGGCCCAGCAGGCCGGCCGCCGACAGGGCCACGGCCAGCACCATGAACTTGGGGATCGCCGACTCCCGCATCAGGTGGGCCCGGGCCATCTTGTCGGGATCCGTGGCCCCCACGCGCTGGATGACGAAGCCGAAGGCCACGCCGGCCAACAGGCCCAGGAGCACGCTGGTCATGATTCCTCCTTTCCGGCCCGGCCGTAGACCAGGCGCGCGGTGAGCATGGCGACAGCGAAGATCAGCACCCCGAAGTAGAGGCCGCTGACGGCCAGCTGGGTGGAGCCGGAGATGAACAGCCCCAGGGTGCAGCCCCCCGCCAGGCGCGAGGCGAAGAGGATCAGGAAGCCCCCGACGAAGGCCGCGGCGCAGCGCTTGACGCGGCTCGCGCCGAAACGCTTTTCCCAGAGGGGAGGCACGTCGGTGAGGGGGGCGGCGAAGGTGCGGCCCCCAATGAAGCCTCCGATGGCCATGCCCAGGACGAAGGCGAAGACCCACGAGCCCGGCCCCGCGCTCAGGCGGTAGTGCTCCTTGGCGGCGAGGTAATCCGGGGCCAGGGGCTCCAGCAGGCCTTTGAGGAGGCTCACGAAGCCGCTGGAGGAGGCCGGCGGCCCGAAAGTGGCGAAGACGAACAGGATGATGCCGCTCAGGGCGAAGGCCGCGGGCATCCAGTTCCAATAGGCGGGTTGGTGTCTGGGCGTTGCTGGCATGGGTCACCCTCCGCAGGAAACGTAGCCGCCCGTGGGGCGGGAGCTTTCGGCGGCGGGCGCCGCCGCGGCCTTGGGCGCCGCCACGGCGCCGGCCACCACCCCCGGCAGGCCGTCGCCGGCAAACTGCCGCGGAACGGTTTCCACCGGGAAGAAATTGTCCGGGTTGCCCCACTCCATCCAGGAGTTCTCGTAGGTGAGCACCCGCTCCACGCCCATGAGGCGGAGAACGAAGTAGCTGAAGGCGCTGCGGCGGCCGGACTGGCAGTAGACGATCACCCCCCGGGAGGGATCCAGGCCGCTGTAGAGGGTCTGGAGGTCGGGGTAGGGCTTGAAGAGCTTGGTGGCCTTGTCCTGCCAGGCGCTGGTGTACTCCACGTTGACGGCCGTGGGGATGTGGCCGGCGAGCATCGGGTTGCCGCGCATGTCCATGGAGCCCTTGGTGCCCAGGTACTCCTCCCGGGAGCGCACATCGATGATCTGGTACATGGGATCCCCCAGGCGGGCCTGGATCCAGCGGCCGTCGATGACCTGGTCCAGGCGGATTTCGCCTGCCGGCGCCTGGTAGAGGACCGGGGACGGCGCGCGGGGCGCCGTCTCGGTGGGTTGGCCGGCCCGCACCCAGGCATCGACGCCGCCGTCCAGGATCCGCTTGTCGCGGTGTCCCAGGATATCCAGGACCCAGAAGACAAAAGAGGCCGTGGCTCCGCCGTCCCGGGCCACGGAGTCGTAGAGCACCAGCGTGTCGTCCCGGGTGATGCCGTGACGGCCCAGGATTTCCTGGGCCTGGGCGACCCCCACGAACTTCTCCGGCAGGTTGCGGGCCGCGTCGTCGTAACGGAAGGTTGTCCAGGGCAGCCGCACGGCTCCGGGAATGCTCCGGCCGTCGTGGTGCTTGTCCTCCCGCACGTCCACGATCAGCAGGCGCGGGTCGGCGGCATGGGCCGCCAGCCAATCCACCGTGGCCAGGAGCTGGGCGTTGGGGTAGGCCGGCTGCAGGGCGCCGCCTTTCATGGCCAGCGCCAGGGACCAGGTCAGTCCCAGGAGCAGGACGGCGGCGATGATGGCCAGGCGGGCCGTTCGGCGATGGTTCATGGGGTCTCTCCTTGGTCCGGGGGGAGGGGCCGCGGCCGAGGGCGGCCGCGTGTTCCGGCCGCCGGCGGGAATCGGCCGTCCGGGTTCCGGGACCGGCCGCACGCCGGTCCGTGGGCCCAGGGGTCACACACCTATAGCAGCCTGTGGATAAACTGCGTCTCGGGCCGAAAGGCTGCGTTGCGACCCTCGAGAAAATGCTCACAACCCTTGAGGTTGGCTCGCGCTTTTCCCATCGGGCCGCGCCTTGCCTTGCGACCCGATACTTGTTTATCCACACGCCGATAGAGCTCGGCGGGGGCATTCGGTTACCGGCGCGCGGCAAGCGCCGGACCACGGGGGGGCGGCCGGCGGTGCCGGGCCGGGGCTTCAGACCGCGGCCGCTCCCGCGGTCTGAAGCGCGTTGCGCCTTTGCGCGCCGGATGCGTGTCGCTCCGCGGGCGGCTGAAATGCGTCAGGCGCCTTTCTGGATGACGAATCCCTGGGGCTGCAAGCCCGTGGCCGAGGGAGTGCCGGCGATCTGGGCCAGGTAGACCGCCCCCAGCTTCTCGATGTGCTCGCCGGTGTTGTCAAAGTAGTTGAAGTGCAATTGTTCCTCGTCGATGATCGTCTCGAAGATCTGCATGCTGATGCTGTCGCCGTTATCGCGGCAGATTTGCGCGAACTCGTTGTAGACCGCAATGGTGTTGTCCTGCAGACCGGCGTCGAAGGGGAAGATGGCCTCCACCTTCTGGCCCTTCAGAACCTTGGCGGCCAGGTCGGCCGTGGGTTCGCCCCCCAGCTCCTTGATGCGCTCGGCAAAGTTTTCGGCATGGCGCATCTCGTCGATGGCGATGAGCTTCACCTTGCCGGCCAGCACGCCGTAGTCCATGTCGTCCAGGTTGTAGTGCTGGTTCATGTACTGGGAAATGGCGTGCAGTTCCATGGCGCGGGCCTGGTTCAACACCTCGATGACCGCCTCCTTCTGCTTCTGCCGATCGCTTTTCTTGGCCATGTGGTTCCTCCTTGACGGGTTGGGGGGTATGGTGCGCCTGCAAAATTCAGCGATCCCCAAGGATCGCGGGGTGATCCGGCCGGTGGGGGTCCGTCGCCGGAGGCCCTGCCGGTCCGCGGGATTCGAGCGGCAAGGGCGCGGCCCTGAACGGGTACCGTCGGGGGGAAGGCGGCTCCCGGCCGACGCGCGCCAAGGCGATAATCTAGTGCTTCCCGCGGGAGTCGTCAATCGTGTCGGGTATGCGGGGGGCGCTGCGGTGCCCTCCCGCGGGCGTCGGTGCGGGGCGCTCGTGGGCCGGATGTCTCCGTCGCTGCCCCGGGTCGGGATGCCGCCGGGCATGGCGGAGGAGGCTTTCCGCCGTTCAGAGTTCCGTGAGCACCGGATCCCGCAGGATGGCTTCCACGGCCGCGCCGGCGGCTTCGGCGGCCTCGGGGAACACCCCGCTCAGGGCGCGGATATGGCGCAGGTTGTCCGCCGTGCGCAGCACCAGCATGGCCAGGTTGCCCTCCTCCAGCTCGGCGATCTTCAGCACCTCCTCCCACGCCATGCCGCCGGCCCAGTGGAAGAGGGTGGCGGCGGGCCGAAGGTGCAGGGGCCGCACGGGAAACCCGCTGGCGTGCATGTCCCGGGCGAAGGTCACCAGGCGCTTGCGCACCCGGTTGTAGGCCGTGGCCAGGGGACGCGGGACCATCTTGCGGCCCAGGGCGTCGTCCGTGTCGTCTTCGTTGACGAAGGCCGCCACGATCCCCGCCAGCAGCGCCGGGTGCGCCTCGGGAAAGGCCTGCCGACGGAAGCCTTCGGCGATCATCAGGGGCTGGTCCACCCGCAGTTGGGAGGCCCAGATGCCGTCCGCCGTGAGGCGCCCGTCGGCCTCGGCGTAGCCGTGGGCCACGAGGAACTCCAGATGGCGCTCGAAATCCTCGTACAGGTAGCGGTGGCTGGTTTCCAGGGCCCGGCGCGGGGCCCGGGGTCCCAGGGACTGGATCAGCCGGTAGGTGGCGAAGGAGCGCTTCAGGAGATCCTCCACCTGGTGCGGCGTGTGGGAGAGCAGCAGGTTGAGGACCATGGAGAAGTTGATGCGGATCTGGCTGGTCACCTCCGAGGGGGGGC
Organism: Desulfobacteraceae bacterium UBA5852; assembly: GCA_002432195.1. Lineage (GTDB taxonomy): Bacteria > Desulfobacterota > Desulfobacteria > Desulfobacterales > UBA5852 > UBA5852. The sequence goes on along the minus strand of DJGG01000209.1, from coordinate 3,020 downwards.
TGCTCACCAGGCGCGCCACGTGGCCGATATCCATGTAGCGGCCGGGCACGGCCACGGCGAAGCCGATCTTGTCCATGCCCCGGCGGCCGGCCCTGCCGGTCATCTGGTGGAACTCGGTGGCCGAGAGGGGCGCGAACTCGCGGCCGTTGAAGCGGTCGGAGTTGAGCATGACGATGGTGCGCGCCGGGAAGTTGACCCCCGCGGCCACCGTGGACGTGGCGAAGACCGCGTCCAGCAGGCCGTCGGTCATGAGATTCTCCAGCAGCAGCTTCCAGGCGGGCAACTGGCCGCTGTGATGGGCGCCCACCCCCAGGTTCTTCAGGTGGCCGAGCTGGCGGTGCTGGCGCAAGTGCGGGCTGGCGGCCAGCAGCTGCTCCAGGCGCTGCTCCAGGCGCTCGCGGCGCCCGGGGTCGGTGATGCGGTTCTGCAGGCAGAGGTTGAGGGCGTTGCCGCAGTCGGCCCGGGACTTGAGGAAGAAGATTGCCGGCAGCAGGTTGTAGCGCCGCAGCACGGCCAGGATTTCACCGAAGGGCGGCAGCCCCCAGGACGGGCCCAGGCTGGGCTGGCGTTTATGGCCGGTGAGCTCGGCCACCGGCTTGTAGAGGCGCAGGCGCTCCTTGGGGCCGCTGGGGGTCACCAGGGGCATGAGGGTCCCCGTGGGGCCGAAGAAGATGGGGAAGAGGGGCACCGGCCGCTGGGTCTCCTGGACCACCCGGCAGGGTTTGCGCCGGATGGCCGACAACCAGGCGCCGATCTGCCCGGCATTGCCGATGGTGGCCGAGAGCAGCAGCAGGGGGATGCGGGCCGGCAGGTAGATCATGACCTCTTCCCAGACCACTCCGCGGTCCTCGTCTCCCAGGAAGTGGGCCTCGTCCAGCACCACGAAGTCGGTGTCCAGGGCCACCCCGGCGTGCATGGCGTCATAGAGCTGGTTGCGCAGGATCTCGGTGGTGCCCACGACGATGGGGGCGTCGGCGTTCTCCCGCCGGTCGCCCGTGAGAATGCCCACGTGGTCCGCACCGAAACGGGCCGCGAACTCGGCGAACTTGGCGTTGCTCAAGGCCTTGAGGGGGGTGGCGTACCAGGAGCGGCCGCCGGCCGCAAACACGCGCGCAATGGCCTGCTCGGCGATCCAGGTCTTGCCGGACCCCGTGGGGGCGGTCACCAGGCAGTCGGCCGCAGCCACCGCTTCCACGGCTTCCAATTGGAAGGGGTCCGGTATGAAGGTGGCCGCTGGGGGGACGCCGATGCGGGCGAAAATGGCCAGCAGGCGGGGATCGGCCTCCGGGCGCAAGGCGGGCAGGGGGGCCTGCTCCTCCCGCGGGCCCTTGTCGCGCCGGGGTCCGCGGCGGGTGAAGGTCCGCTGGGGCCGTCGCCGGCGGGGGGGTCGATTGGCGGTGTCGTCGCGGGCCATGGCTGGCTCAGAGCCTGGCGATGAGGGCTTGCACCTCGGCCACGGCGCGGGAGGCCGTGTCGAAGGGCGAGCGGCCGCTGAGGTCGGCTTCGATCAGCTCGTCGTCGTAAGGCAGGAAGCCCAGGATCTCGAAATCCGGCAGGTGGGCCCGGAGGAACTCCTTGTCCTGTTCGCCGCGGATCTTGTTGCCCACCAGGGCCAGGTTGGTGAGGCGGATCTCCGAGGCCAGGCGCCGGATGTTGACGGCCGTGTCGATGCTGCGGCGGCCGGGCTCCACCACCACGATGAGCTTGTCCACGGCCTGGGCCGTGGCCCGGCCCAGGTGCTCGATGCCGGCCTCCATGTCCATGACCACCACCTCGTCCCGGGAGAGTACCACATGGGTGATGAGGGCCCGCAGCAAGGTGCTCTCGGGGCAGATGCACCCGCCGCCGCCCTTCTTGACGCCCCCCAGGCGCATGAGCTTGATGTTCTCCAGGCGGGCCGAGAGGTTGTCGGGGAGGTCGTCCACCTTGGGGTTGAGCTTGAAGTAGCCGCCCGTAACGCCCGGCCGGGACTCGGTGCGCTCGTGCACCAGGTCCTTCATCTCGGAGATGGGGGTGATGGTTTCGGCTCCCCGAATGCCCACGGCCGCGGCCAGGTTGGCGTCCGGGTCGGCGTCGATGGCCAGCACATGCTTCCCCTGGGCGTTGAGGGAGCGGATGATCAGGGCGGCGACGGTGGTCTTGCCCACGCCTCCCTTGCCGCTGACGGCGATTTTCATGAAGCGGTCCTTTCTGGGATGCCTGCTTGCGCGGCCCCCCGCGCGATGTGGCCACAAGCTCCGGCGCCCCGGCCGAAGCGGCCCGCGGGCGCCGAGCATTGACTTTTAGCACAGTTTCTCAAATATAACACCGGTGCCGACCCCGGCAAGCGGAAGGGCCGGTCCTCCCTCAACCCCGGAAAGGCTCACGGCGATGAATCCCCCTGCGCAGCAGACCACGAATCCCGACGGCCAGGCTCCCCCGCCGCCCCCCCGCATCCTGGCCCCGGCCGGCAACCGGGCGGCCTTCCTGGCGGCCGTGGCCGCCGGTGCCGATGCCATCTACTGCGGGCTGAAGCGTTTCTCGGCCCGCATGGAGGCCAAGAATTTCAGCGTGGAGGAGCTCACGGCCCTGGCCGCCATGGCCCGGCGTCACGGCACCGCGGTGTACGTGGCCGTGAACTCCCTGCTCAAGCCGGAGGACCTCGTCCCCACGGGGCGCCTGCTGGCGCAGCTCACCCGCAGCGTGGCCCCGGAGGCCCTCATCATCCAGGACCCGGCCGTCATCGAGCTGGCCCGCCAGACGGGCTTCGCCGGGGAGCTGCACCTCTCCACCCTGGCCAACGCCGGTTTCCCCGCGGCCCTCTCCTGGTTGCGCCGCCCCCTGGGGGTGCACCAGGTGGTGCTGCCCCGGGAACTGGACGCCGACGAGCTGCGCGCCATGGCGGCCGCCTGCCCCCCCGACCTGGGCCTGGAGCTGTTCGTGCACGGGGCCCTGTGCTACGGCGTCTCGGGGCGCTGTTACTGGAGCAGCTACCTGGGGGGCAAGAGCGGCCTGCGGGGCCGCTGCGTGCAGCCCTGCCG
>DJGG01000063.1 GCA_002432195.1 Desulfobacteraceae bacterium UBA5852 | reverse complement strand
GGAGTCGCTCCGGAAAAGCCCGCCCTCGCAATCCCGTGGTTGGCAAGGGCTGGGCGGCTTATTTGCGAGCGGGTAACGAACATCATCGGATTTTGGGCTAACGTTTTCATAAAAATCTTCCCTCTTTCAAAATGATCTGCTTTTCAAAGATCTTATAGCCCGCGAGCGCTCCCCGGGTTTTCTATACCATTGGACCGCTCGCCGGGCACCGGCAAAAAAAATCACACGATCACCGGTTTTCGTTCAATCGGGTCAAAGCGCTTTCCGATGCTCTCGACCCTGATCTTGACGCTTTCGGCCGGGCCCAGATCGATGATCATCACGTGATCCTCCGCCTGGTTGATCACCTCCGCCAACGCGGCCGACATGGTCAGGACTTTCTCGCGGGTCAGGCGGCATTGGAAAACGGATAGCTGCAGCCAGTCGCCGAACCCTTTCATGGTCTTGTAGACCCTTCGCCAGCGCTTGGGATGGCAGATATCGTAGCACACGAGGTATGCGTGTTCCATGGCGCTCACCGCGTAACGAAGTTCGGGAATCTGGGGATCTCGCCGGCCAGGTAGCGAATCAACAGCCGGGCCTGAACTTCGAACAGGCGGCGGTAGCTGATGCGGTATTTGAAAATCGGGTGGGTCACCTCCTGGGACATCCGGCGTTCAAAGGCGCCAATCAGGTTTTTACGGCCTCCGGCTTTGAGGTTGCAGCCGGTTGCCGTGGTGATGAAATCATCCGGCTGGATCTCGCCATTGTTTATGGCGGTGATCACCGTCGAGTCGGCCACCAGGGGACGGAACGGCTCCATCATGTCCAGGGCCAACGCCGGCCGGCCGAAACGCATCTGGTGATAAAACCCGCGGTAGGGGTCCAGCCCTACGGCCGAGAGCACCATGGTCCATTCCCGCGTCAGGAGCGAATAGGCAAAGGAGAGCAAGGCATTGATCGGGTCCCGGGGCGGACGCCGGTTGCGCCCGTTGAAATCGAAGCCCCTGGCCACGTCCCGCTTGTCCGTGGCAAGCATCCCCAGGAAGTTTTCGAAGTAGCGCCGGGCGGCATTGCCTTCCACGCCCAGAAGCACGGGCATGGCTTCCGTCCGGCTGGCCTGGGCGACATCGTTTTTCATGCCTGTCAGAAGGATTGCCGGCGCCCTTTCATCGCTTGCGTCCGTGCTTTTCCAGTTGCGGCGCAGGAGCGTGCGGCAGTTGTGGATTTTGGCCGCCACCATCTTCCGCGCCAGCCGCATGCAAGTGCGCTCGTTGAAGCTGGCCTGGTATTGCAAGGTACGGGTGAGCACGTTCTTGTGCCCGGTGCCCACGGTATGTCCAATGAACCAGCCCCCATAGGTCATGAAGGTGACGGGGATTTCCCGGCGGAAGCACTCGTGCAGGGCCGGGGCGCTGATACCCGCATGGCCGTAAAGCACCACCTGGGAAGTATCCATGTAGCGGGCTTCAGCCACGCGCTCCCGCTTCTCCTCGATGACCAGTTGGTTGCCGTTTTTTTTGACGTAGCTCCCCTGGGCTTGGACATACAGAGGTAACGCGTCCTGCACCCTGGGATAGATAACCCGAACCGGCTCGGCCCCGTGGTTCAGGAAGCCGACTTCATCCGGCAGGCAGATGCCCACCAGGGAGCAGCGCGGGCACTTGGGGCTGTCCGCCAAGGGCGGCGGAACCTTGAGGCTCCGGCTCTCCGTGCGCAGGCCGTCGATGGCCGCCAGGGTCTCGCCCACCAGCTCATTGTCGAAATCCACCATCACCCTTTCACGGGATCCGGCAAAGTAGAGGAAGCCGTAATCGGACCGGAAACCATGCTCCCGCAGCAGCAGCCCCTGGGCGCACACCTGCACGCGCTCCGGCGCATAAGCCCCGGCGGCCACGTGGGGCCGCTTCCCCTTCTTGTAATCCACCGGCTGGACCCCGTCGCCGTCCCCTTCCACCAGATCGATCTTGGCCGTCAATCCCAGGGCTTCGGAGCTCAGGTAGACCGAGCGGGCATGTATTTCTTCGATCTCCCCCTCTCCTTCCGCCGGCAATTTCCCTTCCGCCTTGTCCACCCGCTTGTGCCGGATGGCGCCCTCCACGGTGTCGGCATTGTGGACGAACTCCCCCTGGACCCACATCATGTAAGCCAGACGCGGGCAATAGACATATTCGTTCAGCATCCGCACCGGGATCAGCAGGCTGTCGTCACGGTCTTGTGCGTTCATGGCGTAATCCGATCAGGTTGGCGTCCGGGCACGTTGTTTCGCGACTCCAGGCGTTGGCTTCCCCGTAAGCTCCCATAAAGCGCCTCGACCTCGGCCTGTCGTTTTCACCACTCCGTCCGCTTTCATCTCCAGGAGCACCTTTTTGGCAAGCTGAGGACTGGCCGCCGGAACCAGGGCCAGGATCTCGGAAAGCATAAACGGCCCAACCTGGTCCAGGACAGCCCGGCGCAACAGGTCGCTTTTGGTGGGGCGACCCGAGGCACTTTCGACCTTTTGGGCGAAGTCGCTGTAAGCCTGCCGCAGGACAGAAAGAAAGTAGCTCCACCAAGGATCGATCTCGTTTTGCCCCTCCTGCCAACCCACCGAGCAGCGCGCGAGCACGTTGTAGTATTCTTCCTTGCGATCCTCCACCAGCCTCTCCAGGCTGATGTAGCGGCATACGGAATACCCCTCCTGCATCAGCAGAAAGGTTGTCACCAGGCGCGAGACACGGCCGTTGCCGTCCCGAAAGGGATGGGTGCAAAGCAGATCGAACACGAAAACGGCGATCAGCGGCAAAACCGGAATCTGCCCATTGCCGCGGAATCGCAGATAGTCCTCACAAAGCGATTCCACGGCACGCGGCGTGTCCTTGGCCGATGTGGGCACAAACCGCACGCGTCTTTCCCCGCCCGGCAGCACCTCGATAATCTCGTTGTCACGCGATTTGTACAGCCCCGAATCGCCGGAAGCGCCCCCCTGAGCCAGGGCGTGCAACAGTCGGACGACTTCGGGAGAGAGAGGANNAGAGGAACCCGGCGCTTGCGGGAAAAGATCCAGTCCAGGGCCCTGCGGTACCCGGCCAGCTCTTCCTCGGGCCGATCCTGCGGCGGCACCTTTCCCAGAACCACCGGCCTCAACCGGCTCNNCCACCGTGACGCCCTCGATGCGGTTGGAGGACTCGACGCTCTGGATCATGGCCTGTTGGCGCAGCGCCTCCAGAACTTCCGGCCGCTGCCGCATCCACATCTCCTGCCGGCCGCGGGCCTGCATGCACTCGCCCAGCAGCCAGACGGTGGCGGGCGGCGTGGCCAGGGATTCAAGCCTTGTGATTGTTAGGTTAATCATATCAGTATCATGTCACATTGATTGGCCTATTAATAGCCTATTTAATTCTGGGGTAGCCTATTACGCTTCAGCCTGTTCACCGTTCAGTCGGAAGTCTATTTCCAAGCGACCGTCCTACCCCGACCTCGGTGCGTTTGACGGGGTCCGGATGGTCTGATATCAATTTCACCTCCAACGTACTTCTCCTTCTTACTAAGGAGTACATTAGGCA
>DJGG01000276.1:28659-45148 GCA_002432195.1 Desulfobacteraceae bacterium UBA5852 | reverse complement strand
GTGCCGCCTTGCGGCCAACGCCGCATTTCGGCCTGAGGCGCAGTTTATCCACAGTCTGCTATACCCGTTCGCGACGGACGTCCAGGCGCTCCAGGTCCATGCGCCCGAGGCCGCGCTCGTGGGCCAGGCGGATGTGGTCCACCTGGCGGGGTTCAAATCGGCGGCCGTACCATTCGAATTCCCGGACCGCCTGGGCATCGGCGGACACCATGTCGGTGGAGGCGATGATGGTGTTGGGGGTCAGCACCTTCCCGGGGCCGGACGGGCCGTTGGTGCTGAGCACCCGGGACCCGTCGATGATGGTCAGGGCGGGGCGCAGGAGGGAGGCCAGGTCCACGATGGCGGTGTGCAGGTCGTAGCGGCCGTGCATGCTGCCGCGGTCCCAGACCAGGCCCATCATGCCTTTCAGGGTGAGGCTGACCCCCGTGCTGCCGTGGGCCTTGGCCGCGGGCACGGCGATGAGCACATCGGCGCTCAAGACCTCCCGCATGACCTGGGTCTCCTTCATCTGCACGCCGGCGGGGATGGGGGCCGGCGTGAAGAAGCGCGGCTGGCTCAGGCCGTGGACCATGTCTTCCTCGAAAATCCCGCAGGCCTGGCGCACACCCTCGATGCAGAGCTCGGCGGACCGCAGGGGGTGATCCAGCACGCGCACGCGCGCCGCGCCGGCCTCCCGGCACATGGCCACCACCTCGCGCACCACCTCGGGGTGGGTGTTGGCGGCCTCCTCGGCCCCGTGGGCAAAGCTCATGTTGGGCTTGACCACCACGCGCTGCCCCGGCTTCACGAAGCGTTCCATGCCGCCCAGCAGGCCCACGGCGGAGCGGGTGGCCGCCCGGCGCTCGCCGGTCACCACCGCCAGGTGGGGAAAGGCGGTCGCGCCCGCAAGACGCGGCAGGGGCAACCCGCATGCCAGGGCCGCCAGCCACAAGGCCCCGCGTCCGTTGAGGCGTATGAACTCACGCCGGCCAAGGGGTGCGCCGAGGGACCTGGCCGGCCCCGTGAGCCGGTGATGTCGGTTGCGCATGGCAATGCCTCCGGAAGCCGCCGGCGGACATCCTGATTTGCACGGGCTCATTCCTTGAGGCGCAGGGCGATGGCCGTCACCGAACGGGAGTCGTTGTTCTGATTGGCTCCCACGTTGTACTGGGCGGTGTCCATGCGGGTGGTGAATTTCTCCTCCAGGACGATGGCGTTCGCCCCCCGGCCCGCGGCGGTCTGCTGCAGCATGGCGAGCAACTCGGACCAGGGGTGGTTGAAATCCCCCTCGGCCGATACCCAGCCGATTTCCTCGTAGGGCACGTCGGTGGGCAAGGCCTTGAGGATTTTGACGGGCCCGTCGTGGGGCGGGTAGGTGGGGCCTGTGGGGGTGAATTGAACGGTGGCGCAGGCGACCAGCAGCAGCCCCAGGGCGCAAGCCCCGAGGGCCAATGTCCAACGCTTCATAGGTGCCTCCTTGCGCAAGGAACGGGTTGGGTGGCGTGATCCGCCGACCGGCCGGCGGCCCCATGACGGCGCGGCCTCTCGGAAAGCGAATGCGGCAGAATAAGGATTTCTTCAGGAGCGGTCAAGCGATGCCGCCTGGCAGGACGTGCGGCCGGTCTGTCCCGCGGATGCGCCCGATCACCTCGACCTGCCGGCAAGCCAGGAGCGCCGCGGATCTGGCGATGCGGAGGGGTCCCATGCCGGCGGTTTGCCCTTCGGTGGGGCCGGCCGGCCCGGCCCGGGCGCTGCCGGCCCAAGGCCATCGCGCCAAGGGCCCGGGGCGGTGCATCAGACGCGCTCGGTGGCGAGGACGTCCTTCAACGGCTGCCATTCCGGCGCGGGGCTGCCGGAGGCCGTGGCTGCCAGGGCAAGGGCGGCGGGGTTCAGCGTGTAACGGCAGTCCGGCTCGTAGGCCCAACCGTCGGCCAGTCTCTGCTCCTCCTGTTTCAGGCGCCGGTAGACGAAGCGGCCGATCCAGGGGGCCGCCAGGCGTGTGGCGGTGCCGAATTCCCGGTAGAGATCCCCCAGGAGCCCGTCCATCTGCGGCTTGAGGTGCCCGTTGTCCTGAAAATAGCGGCGCATGGCCCAGACCGCGCCGGCATAGGTGGAGCGCAGGGGGCGGGCTTCCCGGGCGAAGCGGGCGCGGACGCGGGCTTCCGGGTGGTTGCGGTAGCGCTGCCAGCCGGTGAGCAGGGTGCGGATCAGGCGGGCCAGGCTGGGGCCGTTGACCGTGTAATCCCGCTCGAAGGCCTGGCGCAGCAGGCCTTCCTCCTGGCCGGCCGGGATATGGCGGTGCCGGTAGTTGAAGCGGTACTGTCCGTGGGCGTCGGCCGGGGGGAATTCCGCCTCGCTGAGCAGGCGCCCCTCCCGGCGGTGCTCCTCGTAGAGCGGCGTGCCCGGCACGGGGGTGTAGAGCATGAACTGGTGGAAGTCGCTGGCATGGCTGACGGCCTGGGCGATGACGCCTTCCATGATTTCCGGCGTGTGGTGCTCCAGGCCGATGATGGAGGAGCCCAGCACGCGTATGCCGTGGGCCTGGAGCCGGCGCACCAGGGCGTGCGTGTCCACGTCCTCGAGCTTGCGGTAGCCGCTGCCCTGGCCCTCGATGCCCATCCAGACCCATCCGATGCCCAGCCCCACGAGCTGCTCCATGGTGTAGGCGCTCAGCACCCGGGCGGAGCTGAAAACATTGAGCATCCAGCTTTTGCCCTTGGCGCGCATCAGCTCCAGGAGCCGCAGGGCGCGCCGGCGATGGATCAGGAAATTTTCGTCCAGGACGAAAAACGACTGCACCTGGAGGGCGCTTTCCAGGTCGCTCATGACCTCGAACAGCTCCTCGCCGGTTTCGTAGAAGTTGATGAACCGGCCCTTGCCGCCGAACAGGGCCGAGGTGGAGCAGAAATTGCAGCCCACGGGACAGCCCACCGAGGGGATCAGGATAGCGGCCGTATCGCCGGGCTTGTCCCGCAGGGGGATGCCCAGGGCCCGGGCGCCGAAGGCCGAATAGGCCCGGGGATGCCGCACGGGGGCCTCCAGGGGTTGGCCCAGGTACTGGCGGAACCAGCGGATGCCGTCCCCACGGACGATGTGATCGGCCCCGATGGCCTCGGCAAGCCCCTCTTTGTTGGCGATATGGCCCCCCACCACGATGGTGGCCTGGGGCTGGTGGGTGCGGATCAGGTCGCACATCCGGCGCACCTTGCCGATGTTGGGGGTGATGGCGCCGATGCCCACGACGTCGTAGGGCTTTTCACGGAGTTCCTGGACGAAGCGCTCCAGGGAGGGGAAATCGAGGAGGGTGCAGGGGGCCTCGAGATTGGCTTGCAGCATCATCAGGCCGAAGGACGGGTGGAACATCCGCAGGGAGAAAACCCCCTGGGCCCGGGTGACCTGGTTCTGGTAGAGTTCCATGGGGTTGAGCGCCCGGCTGCCGTCGGCGTCGTCCCGGGCGAAAGGGCCGTAGACGCTGGATAGCAGAACGGTGGCACGGGTGCCCTTGGGGTGTCGGGCAACGCTGGACGACATGGCGGCTCCTCAGCATCGGCGGCGCCGGTTTGGCGTCCGGGCCGGTTTAGGGTGATGGGCCACCGTAGCGCAGTTGCCCCCGCGGCGATAGGCGCATCGGGCATATTACAAAACAATTACAATTCCTTGCCGTGCAACCCGATGCCTGCTTATCCACGGGCGGCTGGGCCCGGACCTTGACGCCGGCGTCGGTCTCGTTAAAGTTGCAGGCAGCCGATACAATTTGCGGGGTTGGGCTCGGCCCCCGGAAAGCGGTACATGCGCGGGGGCCGCGCGGTGCCATGCGGCCGGAACGATCCCCAGGACCGGTCAGGCCGCCGTGGGTGGGCGTGGTCCATGCGCTCCCCCTGCGGCCTCGGACCCGGCGCCGCGACCCATGCGCGCAACCCACCCATTGCGAAGGATTCTGATACCCGGAGCCGCCATGATGGAAGGTGACCCGCCCGTGGACGATTTGCCGGCGCGCCTGGCGATGCTGGAGGCGACCAACGCGGCGTTGCGCCAGGAGGTGGAGCGCTTCCAGGGGGTCTTCAATCAGGCCCAGGAAGGCCTCCTCCTGCTGGACACCGAGCATGTCATCCGTGAGGTCAACGACACCGTGCTAGATCTGCTGGGCTGCCGGCGCAGCGACCTCCTCGGCCGGCGGCCCGAAACCCTCTACGACCCCCACAGCGTGGATGTGCTTTCCGCCAGCGCCAACCACCTCAGTTTCGAGGCCCGCTTCGCCACCCGCGATGGGCAGGAGGTGCCCCTGCTCTTCAATCGGGGGGCCTTGCGGGGCAGCGACGGGCAGATCACCGGCTTTGCGGTCTTTCTCATCGATCTCCGGGAATTGAAGCTGACCCAGGAGGAGTTGCGCCGCAGCGAGGAACGTTACCGGCAGCTGGCCTACCACGACAGCCTCACGGGCCTCTTCAACACCCGCCACCTCTACCGTGCGCTGGAGGACCTCACCTATCACTGGCGCACCTCCGGGATCCCCTTCTCGCTGATTTTCATGGACATGGACAACTTCAAGACGGTGGTGGACACCTATGGCCACCTGAAAGGCAGCCAGGCCCTGGCGGAGGTGGCCGCCACCATCCTGGCCTGCCTGGAGGGGCCGGCTTTCGGGGTGGCTTACGGCGGGGATGAATTCGTGGTGGTGCTCCCCGGTCTGGACAAGGCCGGGGCCCGAGAGGTCGCGCTGCGGATCCAGGCCCGCATGGAAGCCACCGCGTATCTGTCCTCCCGGGGGCTCCGCGTGACGCTGCAGGCCAGTTTCGGGCTGGCCAGCTGCCCCGGTGACGGCACGGAGCAGGGGGTGCTGATGGCGCTGGCCGATCAGGCCATGTTCCGCGTCAAGGCCCGGGGCAAGCACGGCATCGACACCGGATTGACCCCGCTCTGAGGGTCGGGGAAGCGGCACGCCTCGTGGCCGGTTGCATCGCGCCGAAACATGGCTATGATTGGGGCGCTTCATCCCGCCGGACCCGTCGGGGGGGAGCGTTTTTTTTTCACCCCAGCGGCCGAACGCAATGCGTCGGCGACAAGGAGGCGGTTCATGGCAGATGCCACGCAGTTTACCCTTCACAGCGGCGGGCACCGGGGGGCCGAAGCCGAATTCGGCCTGCAGGCGCAAAAATGGGGGGTCAAGGAAGTGACCTATACTTTCGAGGGGCATTCCCCGGAGCGCACCCGGGGCCTGGTGAAGCTCGGGCCCGAGGACCTCCAGAAGGGGGATATCAGCATGGAGATCGTCTCCTTGCGCATGGGCCGTTCCTACTCGAAGGCCGACAAGATCCGCAAGGTGATCCAGAGCATCTTCCACATGGTCAACAACGGCTACCAGGTGTTTGCCGTCGGCTGGATCCAACCGGACGAAACCGTGAAGGGCGGCACCGGCTGGGCCGTGGAATTGGCCAAGCTCTTCAACCGCCCCCTGAGCGTTTACGACCAGGACCGCCGGTCCTGGTTCTCCTGGCAGGACAAGGCCTGGGTGGCCGGCGAACCGCGCATCGCCTCGCCCACTTTCGTGGGCACCGGGACCCGCCATCTCAGCGAGGACGGCCGACGGGCCATCGAATCCCTTTTCGAGCGCTCCTTCTGATTCCGCCGCCCCTCGGCGGCCCGAGGGGCGCCACCCGGCAACCGGCGCCCGCGATGGCCCGGGGTCAGCCCCGCGGCACGGCATGCGGCGGGGCAACCCCGGGAGGCCCAGGCGGCCCGGCAACCCGGACCGGTGACCCTGGGCGCTGTCCAGCCGCGTCGGAGGGGCCGGTGATTCCCCCCTACGGCCCGCCGCTCGCGGCCGCCGCCGGAGTTCACTGCCCGTAGAGTCGATCCAGGACCTCGCGATGCCGGTCCTGCACGACCTGGCGCTTGACCTTCAGGGTGGGAGTCAGCTCGCCGCTTTCCTGGCTCATCTCCCGGGGCAGGAGAACGATCCGTTTGATCTGCGCGCTTTGACCCAGATCCCTCGTGCGTTCCGCCACTTTTTCCTCGAAGAGCCGCACCACGGAAGGTTCCCGGATCAGTTTATCCGGAGACGCCCCACCCAGGCCCTGTTCCCTCGCCCAGGCCGCCAGCCGGGCGAAGTTGGGCACGATGAGGGCGGCGATGAATTGGCGATTGTCCCCCACCAGCACGCTCTGGGCGATCAGCGGTTCCCCCGCCAGCATGACCTCGATGGGCTGGGGGGCGATCTTCTTGCCTCCGGCGGTGACGATGAGGTCCTTGATGCGGTCGGTGATGGTGAGGTACCGCAGGCCCCCGTTGTCCAGACGCCCCACGTCGCCGGTCCTCAACCAACCGTCCGGGGTGAAGGCCGCGGCGGTCTCCAGGGGCTTGCCGTGATACCCCCGCATGACCATGTCCCCGCGCAATTGAATTTCGCCGTCGGCGGCAATGCGTACCTCCACGGAGGGCAGCACCGGTCCGCAGGCCCCACAGCGCCCGTGGGCGCCATGGCCCACGCAGACCGGAAAGAACTCGGTCAGGCCGTAGCCTTGGATGATGTTGATGCCCAGGGCCTGGAAGAACTCGTTGATCCCGGGGGCGAGGGGGGCGCCGCCCACGTGAAAGACCTTGTTGCGCCCGGCGCCTAGCCGGGTGCGCACCTTCGCCAGCACCAGCCGGTCGGCCAGCGCGTGGCGGGCGCGCAGGCCCGGCCTCGGGCCCCGGCCCCGGGCGCGATACGCCTGGCGGCCCACGTCCACCGCCCAGTGAAAGAGCTTGCGCTTGAGCGGCGGGNNCCACTCCGTCCTGGATGGCGGCATGCACTTTTTCCCAGATGCGCGGCACGCTCGTGAGGTAGTGGGGCCGGATGTGCCCCATGGCCTCCAGGAACCCTTCGGGGCCCGGGCAGTAGGCGATCTGCACGCCGCTGCTCATGCAGCCGTAGGACCACATGCGCTCGAAGACATGGCTCAGGGGGAGGATCGCCAGGGAGACCTCGTCGGGCCCGGGTTCGGGGAAGAGGCTCACCGAGGGGTGAATGCCGGCCAGGAAGCTGCGGTGGGTGTGCATGGCGCCCTTGGGGGGGCCCGTGGTGCCCGAGGTGTAGATCAGGGTCAGCAGATCGTCGCTGCCGGCTTCCCGCAGGCGCTGGTCCAACTCGGCCGCCCGCGGGGCGCGCCGCCCCATTTCCAGGAGCTCCCGGAAATGCAGGTCGGCGCCCCCGGCCAGGGCCACGCCGGGGTCGAAGGCCACGACGCAGGCGAGGTCGGGGCAATCGTCCGCCATCTGCCGGACCTTGTCGTATTGGGCCTGGTTGCCCACGAAGGCGATCCGCGCGCGGGCATCCTTGAGGATGTAGCCGGCCTCCGGGGCGGAGTTGGTGGCGTAGATGGGGACGGTGACGCCGCGCACCGCCAGGGCGCCCAGGTCGGCGACGGCCCATTCCGGCCGGTTGGCGGAAAAGATGGCCGCCATTTCCCCGGGTTGCCACTCCAGGCGCAGCAGGGCGGCACCCACGGCGCGCACCTGTTCCCCGAAAGCGCCCCAGGTCATTTCCCGCCACCGCCCGTCCTCCACGAAGCGCAGGGCTGTGCGCGGCGCCCAGCGCCGGGAGCGCTCGAGCAGCATGCAGGCCAGGGTCTTTTCCCGATCCAGGTAGGCGGCGAAGCACTCGGGGCGGTCGGTCATCGTTTCCTCCATGGCGGTGGGCCGGTGGTCCACGGCAGCCGGCCTTGGGAGATGGGTGCCGGGTCCCGGACGCATTGGATCCATTTCCGGTCTGGGCGGTACCGTCGCATGCCGGATGCCGGATTCTTCCGGGACACGCGGCCAGGAAGCCATCAGCCGGGCTCAAGCAAAGGGCGTACCAGCCCGGGGGGCGAGCGGCTCGCCCGTGCCGTTGGGGGGGGGAAAGGTCATCCTGCCAGGAGGATACAGGGGGGGCGCCCCGGAAGACCGGAGGCCCGCTCACCGCAAGGCAAGCCTGCAGGGGAAAGGCATGTCCAGCAACGGGGGACACCGGCGAACGGGGAGGGAGACACTCCCGCAGCGGGACGAGGCGCCCCACCGCCGCCGGCCGTAAGTCCGGGGACATGGCTTGCCGCCAGCTGCGGCGCGTGCGCGCTAGGCGGATCCGTTCGTGGCTTTGCGGTAAAGGGGGGACATGTTGCGCAAGGTGGCCACGGTTCTGCGCAGGGCCTCCAGGAAGCGATCCACGTCCTCCTCGGTGTTGTCCTTGCCGAAGGAGATCACCAGCGTGCCTTGGGCATCGGCGTGGTCCAGGCCGATGGCCGTGAGCACGTGGGAGGCCCGCAGGGATCCGGTGGCGCAGGCCGAGCGCGTGGACACGGCGAAACCCTCGTCGTCCAGCATCAGCATCACGCTTTCCCCTTCGATGTAGCGCAGCGACAGGGAGACCAGGTTGGGCAGGCTGTGCTCGGGGTGGGTGTTGACGATGACCTCGTCCACCGCAGCGGGCAGCCTGTCGAGCAGGCGCCGCTTGAGGGCCAGGGTGTGGTGCGACCATTGGGGGAGGTGGGCCAGCGTCTCCCGCGCGGCCGCGCCGGCGCCGATGATGCCGATGAGGTTCTCGGAGCCGGCGCGCTTGTTGTGTTCCTGGACGCCGCCTTCCAGGAGGGGAAAGACGCGCGTGCCGCGGCGGATGTAGAGCCCCCCCACGCCCGCGGGGCCATGAAAGGAATTGGCCGCGAAGCTCAGCAGGTCGACCCCCAGGGCCTGCACGTCCATGGGGACCACCCCCACCGAATCCACCGCGTCGGTGTGCAGCACGATCTTTTTCTCCCGGGTCAGGCGCGCGATCTCCTCGATGGGTTGGATGGTGCCGGTTTCGTTGTTGCTGTGCATGATGGAAACCAGCACGGTTTCCCCCGTGACGGCCTTGGCCACGGCCTGGGGATCCACCCGCCCCTGGGCGTCCACGGGCACCGAGGTGACCTTGAACCCCATGGACTGCAGGCGGCGGGCGCTGCGGATCACCGCGTTGTGCTCGATGTTGGAGATGACGATGTGTTTGCCTTTTTCGGCATTGGCCAGGGCGGCGCCCTTGACGGCGTGGTTCACCGATTCGGTGCCGCCGGAGGTGAAGACGATCTCCTTGGGGTTGGCGCAGTTGAGCAGCCGGGCCACGGATTCCCGGGCGTCTTCCAGGGCGGCGGCGGCCCGTTCCCCCTCCTGATGCTGACTGGCCGGGTTGTGGTAATCCCGTTCGATGGCCGTCACCATGGCGGCCTTGACTTCCGGCAGAAGGGGACGGGACGAGTTGTGGTCCAGATTGATGATCTTCATGGGCTCCCTCGGTTCGGCCGTCAGTGCGCTTCCAGGAGATCGGCGTGGCAGGCGTCGCAGGAGGTCGCGCCTTTCTTGGTCTCCACGTCGCAATAGGGGCAGTAACACTTGTCGCCATGCTCGTGGGCGTGCTTTTCGGCGGGCACGGCGGCCGGGCGAACCCTGCCGTCCCGGCGGTCCTCGTAATTCTGAATGGCCAGCTGCAAGGCATCCGCCCCCAGGTTGGAGCAGTGGAGCTTGTTCTTGGGGAGGCCTTCCAGGGCGGCGGCCACATCCCGGTTGGTGATCCGCTTGGCCTCGGCGAGGGGTTTGCCCTTGGCCATTTCCGTGAGCATGCTGGAGACCGCGATGGCCGAGCCGCATCCGAAGGTTTGGAACTTGATATCCGCGATGCGCTCGTCGGCGATCCTGAGGTAGATGGTCATCATGTCGCCGCACAGCGGGTTGCCCACTTCGCCCACGCCGTCGGCGTCCTCGATGACGCCCACGTTGCGGGGGTTACGGAAATGTTCCATGACCGTCTTGCTGTACATGTGGAAGCCCTCCTGGCTGGGTGGGGAGTGGAAACGCCCTCTAACATACACCATCTGGAGGGAGAGTAAAGCACCAGGAGAAGGGGGGACAGGAGGCAGGGCAACGGGTCGTCAATGCCCGGCGGGGCGGCCCGCCGGTGCGGCGGGCGGTGGGAGGCAAGGCCGTGCGCCGAGGCTCATTGCGGCCGAGGGGGGGGCGGAAATGCTCAGGAACACCTCCAGGGCCGCCTGGAAGGGGGGGGCCTCGGGTGCCGTGAGGCCCATGGCGGTCTGGCAATACCGCCGGGCGGCGTAGGTGTCGTCATGGGCCAGCATCAGGATCCGGGCTTTGAGCACCAGGGCCTCGGGCGTGGCGGGCCGGTGCGCAAGCTGGTGGTCGACGATCTCCAGGGCTTCGGCGAAACAGCCGCGCGCCATGAGGTCCGCCGCCTGGTTCAGGGCGGTCATCCCGTGAGTCCCGGCGGGGCTGCGGCCCCGGGGGGCGCCGGCCCCGGGTCCGGTCCGGGGCAAAGGTGCCGCCGCCGCGGAAAATGCGCCGCCGGCCTGGAGGGTGGCGGCCAGCAGGACGACCGCCAGGACCGCCGTCCACTGGAGTCCGCCCGGTGGGAAGCCGGCGGCAATGAAACTCATGAGGCCGAGGGCGGCCGCAGCGTGTCGTTCGACACCCGCGGCGTGGGGGGGCAAGGACGGGTTGGCGGGCGGCAGCGGCATGGGGCCTCCTCGGGTTTGTCCACTGCCGTCAATCCGGCGGTGGAACTGACCCACAAACAGAAGCAAAGGCGATGCCAAATGCCAAAGTTGATATACCAGTTTGATTTGAATGGATAAAAAATACGGGAGGTCCTGTGGCGGGGGTTGAGGTGTAGGGTTTGGCCTGCGGGGGTCCGGTTGTCTTGCGGGTCGGGCGTCACCGGCGGCCGGTCGGTGCCGCTGCCGGCGGGTGGATCGGGGAACTCCCCGGCCCGGTGGCGGTCGATCCGCGGCGTGTCCCGGCGGCGTCCCGCCGGGAGCCGCGGGTGTAGGCGGTTTCCTGCGCCCCGGTATCTTTTTGGCTGTGGCCGGCGCAGGATGCGCGGGAGCCGCCGTGTCGCCCAAAGCGGAGCACCGGCGCCAGGGCCTGGCGCGATGATCCCCTGGGCCTGGCGTACCAAGGGCCGTCCGGCATCCGCCCGTTGGGCGGGCACCGCCGGCCGAGGCGCGCGGTGGCTCCGGACGTCCGCTCAACCCTTGCGGGTGATGGGAGGCACGATATCCGTCTCCAGTTTGCCCACGATGCCCATGGCGTTGTCCAGGGCGTCGTTGACCTTGAAGAGCTGGATCTTGAGGGTTTTGAGGCTCGCGGGGGTGGCCTTGATGGCGTGCCGGCCCTGGAGCCATTGCTGGAGGGTCTGGGCCTTGCTGCTGAGGTCCTGGAGCCTTTGGGCGAAGGTTCCGATCTCCTGGGCCCACTTCTGGCGCTCCGCGGCCGGAAACTCGATGGGCTTGCCGCCGAAGCCCTCCACCAGCGCTTCGATTCCGTATTCCTCGGGGTTGGCGATGATTTCATAGTCCGTCATGGGTATGTCTCCTGTTGGCGGTTCCATTGGCCTTCGCGGGTGTGACGCGGGAAGGGGGAATGGGCAGCCAAGAAACTAACACATGTGACGGGCCGTGTCATGAGCGTTTGCGGAAACCCGGGCTCTGCCGGTCGAAGCATCTATAATCGCTTGACTTTTTGGGGATTCAGGCTAAACCGGGAGGACGGGCCGGCGCCTCCCGGACAACACCGGCGCTCGTCCCGGGGCCGCCGCGGCCGGCGGTCATCATGTCCCGCGGCGCCACGGCCGATAACCCTTCAGGGCTGTCGTTCGACAGCCCTCCGGTGGCACGCCGGGGAGGCCCGCCGGGAGTCGGGGCGCCATCCCGCCGTGGCGGGATGCCTCGCGGGTATTTCCGGGGGTGCCGCAATGCCGCATCCCGGCCGCAGGTGCCAGGTTATCCACAAGCCGCTGGGCCAGAGGCCGGAAGTTGAAACCGAATCCGGGAGGGGTCGCATGGGCGGGGTCGATCACGAGGTGTGCCGCGAGCTGCTGGGAGAAGTCATCGCCGAAAACGGGGACATCGTCGGCGTGGTGAAGGCGGGGGGCGCCGGGGGTGCCTCCAAGCGCATCTACCTCTTCAAGGACCGCTACTGGGAGCTGAGCGGCGACGCCGGGTTGGTGGGTCCCTTCGACAACCTGGAGGCGGCCCTGGATGAGGGGTTCCTGACGGTCACGGCGGCCACCGAGTCCATATTCTGCAGCGCCTTGGACGGTGAGACCCTCCTGGCGCGCCTGCGCCCTATGGAACTGGCGCAGCCCCTGTCCCTCGCCATCAACGGCGAGATCTGGTCCATCGCCCCCGACGGAAGCGCGCGCAAGGGAGCCTGAGGCGGCGACGGCCCACGGGGTCGGTTAGGCCACCGGAAGCCGCCCACCCTCCCCGGGGTCGGGGCGCGGGGCCGGGCGGGTGCGGGGCGCTGAAATCACACCCCGGGGCTTGACGGATGACCGTCGGGCGTTCAATGTAGGCCTGCTTCCGTGGAAGCATCGGCGGATGCGCCCGAACCGCGGCGCGCGGCGCAATTTATCCGCAGCCGGCCAGCAGGGTATGGATAAACCAGCATCGGTCCGCAAGGCAAGGCGCGGCGCGAAGGGAAAAGCGCAGCAACCTTGGGGGGTTGTGAGCAGTTTCGCGAGTGCCGCAACGCGGGCTTGTGGCCCGAGGCGCAGGTTATCCGCAGCCTGCCAACGTTTTCAGGGCCCAGCCGGGCCCGCCTTGGAAAGGAGAGGGATTGTGGTCAAACTTGAAACCAGCATGGGCGAGATCGTCATCGAGCTCGACGACGCCAAAGCCCCCCAGACGGTGGCCAACTTCCTGGCGTATGTGACGGACGGCCATTACGATGGCACGATCTTCCACCGGGTCATCGACGGCTTCATGGTCCAGGGGGGCGGGATGACCGCCGAGATGAAGGAGAAATCCACCCGGAAGGCCATTGCCAACGAGGCCGACAACGGCCTCAAGAACGACCCGTACACCGTCGCCATGGCGCGCACCCCGGATCCCCACAGCGCCACGGCCCAGTTCTTCATCAACGTCAAGAAGAATGATTTCCTCAACCACACGGCCAAAAACCCCCAGGGGTGGGGCTACGCCGTCTTTGGCAAGGTGGTCAAGGGCCAGGGGGTGGTGAACAAGATCAAGGCCGTGGCAACCGGTCGCAAGGCCGGACACGACGACGTGCCCCTGGAGCCGGTGGTCATCACCAGGGCCACCGTGGTGGAAACTCCCCCCGCAGGCTGATGCGGGAGTAAGCGCGGAGGGCCGGGGCCGCACCGTCGGACGGTCCCGGCCCTTCCTTTTCCCCGGGATCGGGTGGGCCGCGATGACATCGGAGACAACCGGCCATACGCCCACCTTCGGGGAATACGCCCGCTATTTCCTGCCCCTGGCCTTCCAGTCCGCCTCCCAGGGGCTGACCTACCCCCTGGTGGCCATGGTGGCCTCCCGCGGCCCGGGCGGGCCCTTGAACCTGGCGGGGCTGGCCCAATCCCACACCGTCATGTTCATGCTGGGGACCCTGGGCTTCGGGCTGGTGACCACCGGCATGGTTTTCGGGCGCAGCCTCGAAGGCTATGCCCGTTTCCGGGCGGTGACCAGGGGCCTGGGCCTGGTGGCCATCGCCGTCCAGGCCCTGCTGGGCATTCCGGTTCTGGCGCGCTGGCTCTTCGAGGGCCTGATCGGCCTGCCGCCATCCATCGCCGACCCGGCCCAGGTGACCCTGCTGGCCAGTATTCCCCTGCAGTGGCTCTTCTTCCTGCGCATTCCCTACCAGGTGTGCCTGTACAACGCCCGGGCGGCCTTTCGGGCAACGCTCCCCACGGGTCTGCGGATCCTGCTCACCGCCCTGCTCGCCCTGGTGTGCTGCGAGGCGGGGATCGTGGGACCCTTCTGGGCCATCGCGGTCCTGACCGTTCCCGTGGCCCTGGAGGTGGAGGTATCGCGCCGGCTGGCCGCCCCGTTTCTGGCCCGCCTGGAGCCTTCCGGGGAGCCGCCGCCCCGGCACCGGGAACTCGTGGGCTTCAACCTGCCCCTCTCCCTGGGGGGCTATCTCCTGTCCCTGGCGGCCATTATCCTGGGGGCCTTCATCGCCCGGGCGGCGGAGCCCGAGCGCATGCTGCCGGCCTACTACCTGGCCCTGGGCCTGGTAACCCCCCTGGCTTACGGGGCCACCCGCATTCAGCAGGTGGTCCTGGCTTTTCCCGCGCCCTCCGGCCGTCACCGGCATACCCTGGGTTTCGCCCTGGTGGCGGGGCTGGCCCTGGGTCTCCTGCCCCTTGCGGCCATCCTGCCGGGCCTGGCGGAGCTCTATTACGTGCGCTTCCAGAACCTGGCGCTCCCGGACCTGCCCCTGGTGCGCCTGGCCGCCCTGGCCCTGGTGGTCTACCCCATGTGTGTCGCCCTGCGGGCCCACGGGGAAGGCCTGGCCAGTCTGGCCCGCCAACCCCTCACGGTCATCGCCGGCCATGCGGTGTTCGCGGCCACGGTGCTCCTGAGCGCCAGTGCCCTGCTGGTCCTGGGAGTGCCGGGCCATTTGATGGGCGGTATCTGCCTGAGCCTGGCCAACCTGGCCTCCGCCGGGACCCTGCGCCGGCTGCTCAAGCGGTTCCGGCAAGGGAGCCTGCCGGTGGCGGAGACGACCACGGCGGCCGGCCAAATCCGTTAGGGACGGCGCACAAGGGGCAGCTGACAGCCCCTGGACGGCGTTGGCGCCTCGCGCCCGTCCTCAGCGTAGCTGGGCTACGCCTGCGGTGTGCGCTTCGGCGGCCGCCTTGCCAGGGACTGCCATCCGCCCCTTGTGCGCCGTCCCCGGCGGGGTGTCGGTCAGAGGCGCGGGCAGTTCTCCGGCGGGGTCAGCCCCAGGTGGCGGCACATGCGGATCACCTGGCGGGGGTCGCAGCGGTCGGCGTCGGCCAGGGCACGCACCTGGGCGGGATCCAGGCCCAGTTCGGCAGCCAGGGCCTCGGGGGTGCGGCCCAGGTCGTGCAGCCGGCCGAAGATGGCCAGGGTGTGGGCGCAGACGTGGCATTCCCGGTGGTAGAGCTCCTCGAAGGCCGGGTCTTGAAAGAGATCGCGCCGCAGGCGGTCAACGGTGTGCATGCACCACCTCTTCCAGATCGGCAGGCGTGACGCTGGCCAGGAAGGTGTCGCGGTAGTCCCGCACCTGGCGGATGAAGCGCTCGGGCACCCGTTGGGTGGTCTTCACGAAGGCGTGGTAGAGGATGATGAACTTCCGGTGGCAGAAGAAGTAGAGCAGGCGCACCTGCTCGCCGGAGAGGTGGATGCGCAGCTCGTGGATCCCCTCGGTCAGCAGGTCGGCGTAGGGTCGGGGCAGGGTGGGCCCATGCTCCTCCAGAAGCCCGAGGAAACGGAGGATCTTCACCCGGTGGTGGGGCGGTGCGGCGGCGATGAATTCCACCACCGGGCAGCCCTGGAGGCGCTCGTCACAGAAAAGGATATGCCACTTGGGGTTCAAGGTCCGCCGCCTTTCCGCCGGTGCCTGCCTGCCGGTCAGCCCCGGGTCAGTTGGCGGTACTTGATCCGGTGGGGGCGTTCGGCCGCGGCCCCCAGGCGTTTCTTGCGGTCGGTCTCGTAGTCCGAGTAGTTGCCCTCGAACCAGACCACCCGGCTGTCGCCTTCGAAGGCCAGGATGTGGGTGGCGATGCGGTCCAGGAACCAGCGGTCGTGGCTGATCACGACGGCGCAGCCGGCAAAGTTCTCCAGGGCTTCCTCCAGGGCCCGCATGGTGTTGACATCCAGGTCGTTGGTGGGCTCGTCCAGGAGGATCACGTTGCCGCCTTCCTTGAGCATGCAGGCCAGGTGCACGCGGTTGCGCTCGCCTCCGGAGAGATGGCTGACCTTCTTCTGCTGCTCGGCCCCGGTGAAGTTGAAACGCGCCACGTAGCCCCGGGATTTCACGGACACCCCCCCCAGCTGGATGAGCTCGTCGCCGCCCGAAATCACCTCCCAGATGGATTTCGCCGGGTCGAGGCTCTGGCGGGACTGGTCCACATAGGCCAGCTTCACGGTCTCCCCCACGCGTATGGTACCGGAGTCCGGGGTTTCCTGCCCGGTGATCATGCGGAACAGGGTGGTCTTGCCGGCGCCGTTGGGCCCGATCACGCCCACGATGCCCCCCGGAGGCAGGGCGAAGTCCATGCCTTCCACCAGGAGCCGCCCGCCATATCCCTTGGAAACGCCGTGGGCTTCCACCACCACGTTGCCCAGGCGCGGTCCGGGGGGGATGTAGATCTCCAGTTCCCGGGCCTGGTCGGCGGCGGCCTGGGAGAGGAGCTTCTCGTAGGCGCTGATGCGGGCCTTGGCCTTGGTCTGCCGGGCCCGGGGGGACATGCGGATCCACTCCAACTCCCGCTGGAGGGTCTTCTGGCGCTGGCCCTCGGCGCTTTCCTCCCGGCGCAGGCGCTCCTGTTTCTGTTCCAGCCAGGAGGAATAGTTGCCCTTCCAGGGGATGCCCCGGCCGCGATCGAGCTCCAGGATCCAGCCGGCCACATTGTCCAGGAAGTAGCGGTCGTGGGTGACGGCGATGACCGTCCCCTCGTACTGCTGCAGGTGGTGCTCCAGCCAGGCCACGGTCTCGGCATCCAGGTGGTTGGTGGGTTCGT
>DJGG01000276.1:10124-28592 GCA_002432195.1 Desulfobacteraceae bacterium UBA5852 | reverse complement strand
AGCGCAGGGCGTCCATGGCCATCTCCAGACGCGAGTCCAGGTCCCAGGCGTCCAGGGCGTCGAGCTTCTCCTGGACCTCCCCCTGGCGGGCGATGAGCTTGTCCATGGCCTCCGCGGACATGGGCTCGGCGAATTGCTCGTTGATGCGGTTGAACTCGGCCAGCAGGTCCACGGTTTCCTGGACGCCCTGTTCGACGATCCGGCGCACGGTGAGCCCCTCGTCCAGGTGGGGTTCCTGCTCCAGAAAGCCCACGCTGTAGCCCGGGGAGCGGATGAGCTCGCCGTTGAACTCCGTGTCCACGCCGGCCATGATGCGCAGCAGGGTGCTCTTGCCCGCGCCGTTCAACCCCAGGACGCCGATCTTGGCGCCGTAGAAGTAGGACAGGGAGATGTCCTCCAGGATCGGGCGCTTGTGGTGGTACCGGCTCACCCGCACCATGGAGAAGATGATCTTGTTGGGTTCCTGGGCCATTGGGTCGACCTCCATTGACGGGTCCCCCCGGTGGGGGGAGATGGCGTCCGGGGCAAAGGGCGCAGCGGGCCGGCATATTCCGCCCCGGGCGGGCACCCGGCCCCTGCCGAATGGCATGGTGAGCACCCGCCGTGGCGGGATGCTCGTCGTGCGCTGCGCGGCGGGCCTTGCGGCCTGCGCCGGGTTCACCCGCAGGCGCATGGGTCCATGGGTGACTGACGGCCGCCTTGTACCGCGAACCGCCACGTGCAATCAATACCCGAACCGCCTGGTGGAGGGGCAGGGATCAAACGGCGAGGAACCGGACGCCCTGGGACGGGCCATGGGAGGGGGGGTAACGCCGGGGGGTGCGTTTCGGGGCGCAGGCCGCCTAACCGCCCATGGACATGTACTTCAAGCCCAGGCCATAGCCTTCCCGCCCCTCCACCGTGGCCGGGCGGGTCCATTTCACCTCCGCCAGGGCGATGGTGCGGAAACCTTCCTCCAGGCAGGCGGGAAAGGGGGCGTTGGATCCGCCCGCCATGCGCACCAGCAGCACGGTGCCCACGCCGAAGGCGGTGCTGGATTCGAAATAGAGGCCCTTGAGGCCGTAATTGCGCATCAGGCCGCCGCTGCAGCCCCGGGATCGGGAGAGGAACGGGGAGCAGACGATGGGCACGTCGATGGGGTGCCGGGGACAGGTGCGGATGTCCATGGTGACCTCCTCAAGCAGCGACAAGGTGATCCCCGGTGGCGCCTGCCCGGACGGGGGATGCCGGCCGGCGGACCAGGGGGGCCTTGAGCAGCATCTGGTAAAGATCCACGAACTGCTGGGTGTGGATAGCCTCGGCCGGCAACCAGGAAACCCAGTCCCGGGCCGCCCGGCGCGCGAGCATTTGGCCGATCCCCGCGGACCGGCTGCGGTGACCCCGGAGGGCCCACACCCGGGCCCCCATGGCATTGACGTGGGTGGCGGCCTCGATGCCGCTGGCCAGCAGATCCACGGAATGGCCGAGCCGGGTTTCCTCGTAACGCCCCGGGGGCCGATCGAAGTAGAGGCGCTGCCAGAAGGCGGCGGCATCGATCCCCATGTCCTCCAGCCACCAGAGGGGTGCGCGGGCCGTGGCCGGGGTGGTGAGGGTAAACAGGCAGGGGATGCCGGCCTCGGCGGCCAGGGCCGGAATCAGGCCGCACATCCAATTGAAGGCATGGATCAGGTCCGGCTGCACCTCGGGGATGGTGTAATGCATGACCTCGCGCTGGAAGGCGGCGGCAATGCGGATATTCTCCGCCGGATCGCCCGCGGTGGGTCCCGGGCTGTAGTAGAACGCCCGGTCCCGGGTGAGATGGACCCGCTCGGGAGGCAGATCGCTGCAGGCCATGCGGTGGCCGTCCGGGGAACGGCCCCGGAAGACCCGGCGGAATTCCGGCTGGACCAGGTGCACATCCACTCCCAGGTGGAAGAGATCACTGGCCAGAAAGCCGATGAAATCGGTATCCAGCCCCCGGACGGTGCACCGGTAGGCCGTGGCCGAACCCTCCTGGAGGGGCTGGAAAACCGGTTCCGGCACCACCAGCAGGAGTCGTGGGGCGACTGCAGGGCTCATGGGGTGTTACCTCCCCGTGGGGCGTTCCCGATCAGGTGATCAGGACACCGTTGTGGCCGTCCCCGAAAGGCGTGGGCACGAATCCATCGGCCTCGGGGTCGTTTTCCCAGGTCCGCCGGTCCAGCACGTAGCGGAATTGGTATTCCCGGCCGGCCTCCAGGTCCAGGGTGGCCATGAAGGCCCCGTTTTTCTGGCGTTTCATGGGGTGGGCCGAGAGCGACCAGGCATTGAAATCCCCGGCGATGGCGGCCTCGCGGGCCGCCTGGGCGCTGTCGCCGGCGAGGCGGAAAGTGACTTTGCACACCGGTCGGCTTTTCAAGTACTGCTTGCGGATGCTCATGGCGGTCTCCCTTGGTGGTTGACGATCCGGCACGCTAGCGTGGGCAGGGGGTGCCGCGTGGGTCGCGGTGCTCTTCTGACCGCCCTGCCGCCAGGTCCCGCGGAGCGCCGTCCGCGGTCCGCCGGGGCCGGTTGCCCTGTTCCGGGGCCGGTGTTGCCAGCAACGTTCGCACGGCACGGCCGAGGACCTGTAAATCGAAGGGCTTGAAGAGCACGCCATCGATGCGGCTGAGCTCCTTGTGCCCCAGGACGGTTTCGCGGTCCTGGCCGGTGATGGCCAGTACCGGCAACCCCGGGCGCCGGCGCTTGACCCGCCGGCACAATTCCCAGCCGTCCATGCCGGGCATCTGGAGATCGGTCACCACCAGGGCGTACTCACCGCATTCCATGCCCTTCAGGCCCGCGTGGGCGTCCGCGGCGGCGGTGACCTCGCAGCCCAGCAAGGTCAGCATGCGCGTCATCACCTCGAGCGCCAGGGCATTGTCGTCCACCAAGAGGACCCGGTGACGTCCGGCGGCATTCATGGTCTGCGCTCCTGCCCCCTGGGCGGGGGTGTAAGGGGTACGGATGGCGCCATGGCCCGCCCGCCGGCAGGGTCAGCCGCGGCCGGCGGGAGCCAGGCAGGTGCCGTGAGGCCCGGTGAAGTGGATGCGCGCGGGCCGGTCGTTGATCAAGCCGTAACGTCGCTGGAACACCTCCCGGCCGAAAGGCAGGACAATGTTGAGGCGGTCGGTGTCCACGACGACACGCGCGTGCCGGCAGCCGCCGCGGTCCAGGGCCTGGAGCAGTTCGTACGCCGCGGTCCCATCGAAGTCCCCCTGCAGGGACAGGCGGATGTCGTCCCCGTTGCGCTGCACGGTGATCCTGAAGTTGGCCGCCACGGCACTGCCTCCTTCCGCCAGGGGTTTCCGCCTGCGGCCGCCTCGTCCGGAGCCGAGGCGGCCGGACCCTAACCGCCCCCGGGCCGGGGGTTGGGGACGGCGGGCCCCGGGACGTCGGGGCCTGGATTGCTCTGTTTACTGTCATACGGCGGGCGCTGTCGGGGGACAATCGCCCCGTCTGGTCAATTTTTCGCCGGGGGATAGCCACTAGTGGCTATTCCCCGGCCGCCTTCAGGGGAAGGCGGCGGGGGCCGACGCCGGGCGGCCGGCGGTGGCGGAGCACCAGGGATTACGCCGGTTCGGGGGCGTAGCCTTTCTCCAGGGCGTACTTGATCAGGTCGGCGTTGCAGGTGATCTTGAGCTTGTGGCGGATGTTCTTGCGATGGTTGTGGATCGTGTGGATGCTGACGCAGAGGTCGGCGGCGATCTCCCGGCTGGTCTTGCCGTCGACCACCAGCTTGAGCACCTGGCGTTCCCGGGAGGTCAAGGGATCATTGGCGTAGCCGTGGTTGCCCTTGATGATGCCGATGAGGTCGGCGGGGAGGTCCTTGCGGATCAGGGGGGAGAGGTAGGTGCGGCCGTTGCGGATGGTCTGGATGGCGGCGATGAGTTCGGTACCGGTGTCCTCCTTGAGGAGGTACCCCTTGGCCCCCGCCTGGAGGGCCAGGTAGAGGTATTCCTGTTTCTTGTGCATGCTGAGAATGAGGATGTCCACCCGGGGGTACCGCTTGCCGATTTCCCCCGCCGCCTCGATGCCCCGCAGGCGGGGCATGGAAATGTCCAGGATGACCATGTCGGGGACCTCGTGGGTGAGGAGGCGGAGCAGCTCCAGGCCGTCACCGGCCTCTCCGATGACCTCCAGGCCCTTGGTCTCGTCGATCATCCGCTTGATGCCTTCCCGCAGGATCACGTGGTCGTCGGCCAGCACGATGCGATAGGGGGTCATAAGGCCTCTCCGCCCATGGGGGTGGGTATCCAAAGGTCCACGCGGGTACCGCGGCCCGGCCGGCTGTCGATGGTGAGAGCGCCCCCCAGCATGCGCGCCCGCTCGTCCATGGCCGCGAGCCCCATGCCCCGCTCCGTGGCCTGTTGGAGAGCCGCCGTGTCCGGGTCGAAACCCCAGCCGTCGTCGGCGATGACGCAGCGCACGCCCAGGGCCTGGCGCTCGATGTGCAGGATGACGCGCCGCGCCCGGCCATGCTTGATGGTGTTGCGCAGGGCTTCCTGAACGATGCGGTAGATGATCACCTGGGCATCCCGGGGAAACAGGTCGTCGATGTCGTCCATCTCCAGGTCCACCTCCAGGCCGGCCCGCTGGCCCATGTCGTGGGCCATCCACTGCAGGGTGCCGCCGAGCTTGAGGTCCTCGATGACCGCCGGGGTCAGGTCCCGGGTGAGTTGGCGTGCTTTGGCGATGACCTGGTCGATGAGCTCCAGGGCCTGGCGGCACTCTTTCTTGAGCCGGGGCTGATCCCGCCGCAGGCGCCGGTCCACGGTCTGGACCTGGAGCTTGAGCACCGCCAGGTTCTGCCCCATGTCGTCGTGGATGTCCATGGCGATGCGGCGGCTCTCGGTCTCCTGGGCTGCCAGCAGCCGGGCCGACAGGAAACGGAGGCGCTCCTCGGAGTCCCGCTGGCGCAGTTCGGCCTGTTTGCGCGCGGAGATGTCCTCGATGAAACCTTCCAGGTAAAGCAGGCGCCCATCGATGTCGCGCACTTTCCAGCCGTGGTAATCCCCGATGAACACGCTGCCGTCCCGGCGCCGGAAGAGAAATTCCCCGCGCACCGGGGCATCGCTGGCCAGGATACGCTCCACGTTGCGCCGGCGGTCGGCCGGATCGGCGTAGAGCTCGGTGGCCATGTCGTTCACCGCCGCCACGAGATCGGCCGGGCAGGCGAAGCCGAACATGCGCGCCATGGCCGGATTGGCATCGATGGGCTGGCCCTCCACGGTGGCCTGGAAGATCCCGGTGACGGCATCCTCGAAGAGGCGCCGATGGCGCATTTCGCTCCGCCGGAGCTCGCTTTCGGCCCGCTTGCGCGCGGTGATGTCCAGCATCACCGCCAGGATGCCGTCCGCAGTTCCCTGGCTGTTGAAGTAGACGGCTTTGGTGATGAGGAAGTCCCGCCGCTGGCCGTCGGCGCAGCGCACCCGCGCCTCGTAGGTCTTGGGGCCGCCCTCCCGGAGCAGGGCCCGGTCCTGCTGGTGGTAGATGTCCGTCAGGGGGTAAGGGACCGCGGCGACGGTGTCGAAGAGGGCATGGCGGGCGACACCGGACTTGGGCACCCCCAGCACCTGGTGGGCGAAGGCGGCGTTGCAGCCCCGGTAGCGCCCATCGATGTGCTTGAAGAAGGCCGGGTGGGGGAAGGTGTCGATGAGGGACTCCCAGAACTGGCTGGTCTGGCGCAGGGACCAGCGCACCCGGGCATGGCTGAGGGTCAGCGCCAGCAGGCGGGCGCCGGTCTGCAGGCGGGTGGCGATGCCCGCCGGCCAGGCGCGGGGGGCCCGCAGGCTGTCCAGCACCAGGGCCCCGTACACGGTCTCGCCGTCGGCCAGGGGGAGCGCGATGCGGGCCAGGATGCCATGGGCGCCCATGCCGGCCCGGTCTGCGGCGGCCCGGGCCGGCAGGTCGTCGGGGCTTGGCCAGACCACCGCCTGGGTCTGCTCCAGGGCGGATGCCAGCCAGGGGAAATCCTGGAGATCGGGGCAGGAGGGGGTCTCAAGGCCCTCCAGGCGCCAATCGCACAGGGGGCGGAAGCCGCGGCCATCCTGGAGCCGCAGCAGGATACTGGCCCGCTCCACCCGCGTGAGGTTGGCCGCCAGGGCCAGGCCTTCCTCCAGAAAGGCCTCGTCCTCCGGCTCCAGGTGGCGGGCGGCGTCCAGGTCCGGCATGTCGGGATAGAGCCGCAGGCACCCCGGCCGCGGTTGGCCACCGGGCTGGTCATGGGCGGAAGGCGGGCAACCCGTAAGGTGTGCAAGGGAGGTGATTTCGAAGGCCAGGGGCGCATGCCAGGCCAGCCCCAGGACGTGAGGGCCGCGCCAGACCACGGTCCCGCGGAGGCAGGGTTCCGCCTCCGGGCCGTCGGGGGGCAGATGGAGTGTCACGGCGCTGCCCGGGGGCCATGCGGCCGGGGTGTCCACGCGGGCCCCCCCGCCGCCCAGGTCGCGGATCCGACCCAGGGCGATTTCGCCTTGGCAGGCCATGGACACTGCGATGCGGCTGGGGTGCCGCGGGTGCCGGCGGCGGTGATGCATGGCCGTGCCCCCTGGCTGAAGGCTCCCGTCGGCACGGCCCTTGGGCCACGGGCGACGGTTCGGTCCGGAGACGGGGGAAGGGGCGGCCGGAGGCTTTTTAGGGGTTCCGGACCCCACGCCCGCCGTCCGGCCCCGCGGCCTGTGGGATGCGCACGCAAATGAGGTCGGCGGCCGTCCACCGGGGATGTGGTTCATCTATGGCAAACCGGCGCGACGGGGTCAAGGGGATTGTCCCGGCGCAGGGTGCCCGGCGGTGGGTTCCGCGGGGAAGCGCAGCAGGGCGCCGGCCAGATAGGTGCCCAGGGTGAAGCGGCTCCCCGGGGACAAGGCCGCCTCCACGGAAGCCTCGAACAGCAACCGGCACTGGGCCGGAAGCCCTTCCTCGCCGTCGTTGAACGCCAGGTGCAGGGGGACGGCGGGCAGGGCCTCGAAGCGCATCTCCAGGTCCGCACCCCAGGGGGCCGGGGCCCTCTGCGCTCCCAGGCTCCGGCAGGCCTGCCGCAAGTCCTCCAGGCGGCCGGTGAAGGCCCGGGCAATGAGGTGGTGGGTGTGGTCGGCGAAGCGCAGCACCAGTGGGCCGGCCCCGGCGAAGTCCCGGAAGGAGCGGTGTTCCGCAAGGGGGCGGGGTGGTACGGCGGCGCGGGCGAGGTAGTCCCGTAGCAGATCCGCCACGGCGGGCGTGGCCGGAGCACCATCCGGCGCGCAGACCTCGCCGGCCGNNAGACGAGGAGGGGGCGGCCGAAAAAAGGCACCACCACGAGGCCGTCCCGGATGGCCAGGCCCAGGGCCCGTGCGCGGGCCGCAAGATCCGGGGCGCTCTCCGCGGGGGGCGGCCCCCCGGCGGGGAACCGGGGTCCGGTCTTCATGCGTCCCCCCGTGCCGCCAGCCGGGCCAGGAGGGCATCCCGCTCGTCCTCCAGCGCGAGCACCTGGGCCATGAGCATGGGCTTGATGGAGTGGGCCGGCAGGCGCGCTTCGGCCTCCCGGATGCGGGTCTCGAGGTCTGCCAGCGCACGCTGGAGCTCCGGACGGTGGTGCATGGGGATCTCCTTTCCCGGGTGAGCGGCGGCCCTCGGGTGTGCCATGGGGCGCCTCTGGTGCCACGCCGTCGGGAACCCTCATCCCACGCGCGGGGGCCCCGGTCCATGACCTAGGTCAATTTCCGGAGGCCCGGCGGAAGGTGCTACCGGGGCCGGCGGCCCCCGACGGCCGGCCACCCGGTCCAAAAGTCATGTTGACCCGGGCTTCCATTACATGATATCCGCACGCCGTCGCCTTCGTTGCCTCCGGCCTGGCTGGCGCCTGCAGGCCTCCCACCGGGCCACGGACGGCGGCGCGGGGCTTGCACCGCTGGTCGGGCCCCCGGAGCGCCCGACGGGTTGCGGTCGGGGCCCAAACCCCTCCCCCTTGCAGGGACGTATGCCGATGGAGCGTGTCGGCACGACGGATAGTCTAACCCTAAGCCAAAGGAGACGAGCTGCATGAAACGATTGCTTGTGTTGGGTGTCGTCATGGTGCTGGCGCTGGCCGGAACGGCCGCGGCCGCGGACACGGTGCGCGTGGGCGTCTACCTGCCCCTCACGGGGCAGATGGCCTACGGCGGTCAGCTGGAACTGGAAGGCATTCAGATGGCTTACAAGGAAATGCCGGAAATCCTGGGCCAGAAGGTGGAACTCTTCGTGGTGGACAACAAGTCCGACAAGGTGGAGTCGGCCAATGCGGTGAAGCGCCTGATCGACAAGGAGAAGGTCGTGGCCATCATCGGCACGTACGGCTCCTCCCTGGCCATGGCCGGCGGTGAAGTGGCCGAAAAGTCCGCCATTCCCATGGTGGGCACCTCCTGCACCAACCCCCTGGTCACCCAGGGAAAGAAGTACATCTTCCGGGTGTGCTTCATCGATCCCTTCCAGGGAGCCGGCGCCGCCACGTATGCCTTCAAGGAACTGGGGTTCAAGAAGGCCGCGCTCCTGGTGGACGTGGCCAACGACTACTCCGTGGGCCTGGCCTCCTTCTTCCAGAAATCCTTCGCCAAGCAGGGCGGCGAAGTGGTGGCCAACCTCAAGTACCAGTCCGGCGACCAGGATTTCACCGCGCAGTTGACCGAGATCATCAGCAAGAAGCCGGATGTCATGTTCATCCCCTCCTATTTTGCCGAGGGGGCCATCATCATGAAGCAGGCCCAGGAACTGGGCGCGCAGTTCCGCATCATGGGCGGCGACGCCATGGACAACCCCAAGATCGTGGAGATCGGCGGGGCGGCGGTGGAAGGCTTCGTGCACACCACCTTCCCGTATGACCCCTCCATGAAGGACATGAGCCCCATGGCCCAGAAGTTCACGGACAACTGGAATAAGACCTACCCCGGCAAGGAGCCCAACGTGAACGCGGCCCTGGGCTACGACACCTACATGCTGGTGCTCGACGCCATCAAGCGTGCCGGCAAGGCCGATCCCGCGGCGATCACCACGGCCCTGGCGGCCACCAAGGGATTCGAGGGGGTCACCGGCGCCACCACCATCAACGCCACCCACGACGCTGAAAAGCCGGTGGGCCTGGTGCTGATCAAGGGCGGCAAGAAGACCTATGTGGGCAGCATCACCCCCGAGCTGTAAGCGGGGGATGCCCAGCGGCGCGCAAGGCCGCCGGGAAGCGTTGCGGAGGGCGGGCAGGGGGCTTTGGGCACCTTGCCCGCCCTCCGCCCCGATGCTTCCCGCGTTCAACTTTCCTGGCGGAAAATCGCGGGCGGCGGCAACGGCCGCCCTCCGTATGACCGGACGGCGGCGGGGGGGCGGTGACGCCCCGCCGTCTGCCGGCAGAAGCCCTGCGGCGCCGAAGAGGAGCACGGCATGAGCCTTGCGATGTTTCTGCAACACGGCTTGAACGGCCTGACCCTGGGCAGCCTCTACGCCCTGATCGCCATCGGCTACACCATGGTGTACGGCATCCTGCGGCTGATCAACTTCGCCCACAGCGAGATCTTCATGCTGGGGGCTTACTTCGTTCTCTGGGGCACCACGCTGTTTTTCCTTCCCTGGTACGTGGCCATGGTGGTCGCGGTGGTGGTCACCGCCGGCGTGGGAATCCTGGTGGATCGCGTCGCCTACCGCCCCCTGCGGGACGCCCCGCGCATCTCGGCCCTGATCAGCGCCATCGGCGTGTCGTTTTTCCTGCAGAACCTCACCATCGTGGCCTTCGGCGCCATTCCCCGGGAAGTCTACCGCCCGCTCTGGCTGGAGACCCCGATGCTGATGGGCGAGGTCCGGGTGCTGCCCCTGACGATTTTCGTGCCGACCCTCTCCTTCCTGCTCATGCTGGGCCTTGTCTGGGTGGTCTACCGCACCAAGGCCGGCCTCGGCATGCGGGCCATCTCCAAGGACATCGAGACCAGCTACATCATGGGGGTGTCCGTAAACCGCATCATCTCGCTGACCTTCGGCATCGGCTCGGCCCTGGCGGCGGCCTCGGGAATCATGTGGGCCCTGCGCTACCCTCAATTGCAGCCGGTGATGGGTTCGATCCCCGGGTTCAAGGCCTTCATCGCCGCGGTCTTCGGGGGCATCGGCTCCATTCCGGGCGCCGTGGTGGGGGGCGTCATCCTGGGATTCACCGAGATCATGGCCGTGGCCTTCTTTCCCGACCTGGCCGGCTACCGCGACGCCTTCGCTTTCGTGCTGCTCATCGCCATCCTGCTGATCAAGCCCACGGGACTGATGGGCGCCAAACTGGAGGACAAGGTGTGATGCAAGCCCAGCGGACCATCCTGAACCTCCTGGCGGCGGCCGTCCTGGGGCTTTTCCTCTGGTGGGCCGAGGGCCACCTGGACGGCTACAAGATCCAGATCCTGAACCTCATCGCCGTCAACATCATCCTGGCCCTGAGCCTCAACCTGATCTACGGCTTCACCGGCATGTTCAGCCTGGGGCATGCGGGGTTCATGGCCATCGGGGCCTATGTCTGCTCGGTGCTGATCCTGGACCCGGCCCAGAAGGAGATGCTCTTCATCCTCGAGCCGGCCTACACCTGGGTGCAGCAGGCCCAGGCGCCCTTTTTCGTGGCGGTAATGGCCGGCGGGCTGGCCGCGGCCTTCTTCGGGGTTCTGGTGGGAGCCCCCCTGCTGCGCCTGGGGGACGACTACCTGGGCATGGCCACCCTGGGCTTTGCCGAGATCGTCCGCGTGCTGGCCATCAACCTTCCCCGGGTCACCAACGGGGCCCTGGGGTTCAAGGGCATCCCCGGCCACGCCAACCTCTGGTGGAACTACGCCTGGTGCGTCTTTACCCTGTTCTTCGTGGTGCGCCTGGTGGCGAGCAACAGCGGCAATGTGTTCAAGGCCATCCGGGACGACGAATCCGCCGCCAAGGCCATGGGCATCGACGTTTTCAGGCACAAGCTCCTGTCCTTCTCCCTGGGGGCGTTCTTCGCCGGGGTCGGCGGCGCCCTCCTGGGGAGCCTGGTGGCCACCATCGACCCCAAGATGTTCAATTTCGTGCTCACCTTCAACGTGCTGATGATCGTGGTCACCGGAGGCCTGGGGTCCATCACCGGCTCGGTGGTGGCGGGAGTCGTCATCACCATTCTGCTGGAGTGGCTGCGGGTGGTGGAAAACCCCCTCTTCATCGGGGATTGGGAGCTGCCCGGCATCCCGGGGATGCGCATGGTGGTTTTTTCCCTGGCCCTGATCTGCATCATCCTTTTCCGCCGCGAGGGCTTCATGGGCAAACGGGAGTTCAATTGGGGATGGCTGCTGCGATCCCTGGGCAACAAGGCGGGGCGCCATGGAAGCTGAGGCGATTCTCACCACCCGCAACCTGACCATGCGCTTCGGGGGGCTCACGGCCGTCAGCGCCTTCAACGCGGCGATTCCCCGGGGGAGCATCGTGGGCCTCATCGGACCCAACGGTGCCGGCAAGACCACCTGTTTCAACATGATCACGGGGTTCTATCAGCCCAGCGAGGGCCAGGTGCACTTCAAGGGGCGGGACATCACCGGCACCCCACCCCACAAGGTCTGCCATAGCGGCATCGCCCGCACCTTCCAGAACATCCGCCTCTTCGGCAACGGGACGGTGCTGGAGAACGTCATGGTTGGATGCCACGTGCGCCAGGCGACGGGCTGGTGGCAGGCCGTGCTGGGGCTGCCCTCCAGCCGGAAGGAGGCCCGGGCGCTGATGGAAAAATCCCGGGAGCTGCTCGCCGTGGTGGACCTGGGGGATCTGGCCGACGAAAAGGCCGGCGCCCTGCCCTACGGCGCCCAGCGCCGCCTGGAGATCGCCCGGGCCCTGGCCACCGAGCCCGCTTTTCTCCTTTTGGACGAGCCGGCGGCCGGCATGAACCCCAACGAAACCCAGGAGCTCATGGGCTTCGTCCGGGACATCCGTCGGCGTTTCGACCTGACCATCCTGCTCATCGAGCACGACATGAAGGTGGTCATGGGCATCTGCGAGCATATCTGGGTGCTGGACTACGGGGTCACCATCGCCGAGGGTTGCCCGGAGGCGATCCGGGCCAATCCCAAGGTGATCGAGGCCTACCTGGGGGAGGAGGCCGTCGGCCATGCTTGAGGTCCAGGACCTGAACGTTTTTTACGGCGGCATCCACGCCCTCAAAGGGCTCACCATCCAGGTGCCCCAGGGCCGCGTGGTAACCCTCATCGGGGCCAACGGCGCCGGCAAGAGCAGCACCCTGCGGGCCATCGCCGGGCTGATCCGCAACAAGAAAGGCCACATCCGCTACCGCGGGAGCGAGATCTCCGGCTTGAGCCCCGTGGACATCGTCAAGTCCGGCATCGTCATGGCCCCCGAAGGGCGCAAGATCTTCCCGCACCTCAGCGTCCTGGACAACCTCCGCCTGGGGGCTTACGCCCGAAAGGACAAGGCCGGCGTGGAAAAGGACCTGAAGTGGGTCTACGAACTGTTTCCCCGCCTGGAGGACCGCAAGGACCAGAAGGGCGGCACCCTTTCGGGGGGCGAACAGCAGATGCTGGCCCTTGGCCGGGCCCTGATGAGTGCGGCGGACCTGATCATGCTGGACGAGCCCTCCCTGGGGCTGGCCCCCAAGCTGGTGCGGGAAGTCTTCGAAATCATCGCCACCATCAACGCCCTGGGAAAGACCGTCCTGCTGGTGGAGCAGAACGCCTTTGCGGCCCTCAAGATCGCCCACCACGCCTATGTGCTGGAGGTGGGCGCCATCGTGCTGGCGGGCAGCGGCGAAGAGCTCATCGCCGACAGCCGGGTGCGGGACGCTTACCTGGGAGGTTGATGCCGCCGGGCGGCCGGCCCGCCGGCCGCGCTTCCCCCGGTGCGGGCGTGAAGGGCGCCATCCCGGCCTGACGGGCCGCGGCCAAACTGCGCCTCCGACCCCTTTCCAGCGGCCGTGCCTGTCCCCCGCGGCGCCCCGGCCGCTGACCGCACTCCCCCTCGAATTTCAACTTCCCCGAGTCCCCTGGGGCTGGCCTTGGCCGCTGGCTGCCGCCGACCGTCCCGGCGCCGGGAGGGGATCGCCATGCCGCCCGGGGGGAGGCCGCCCGCACGCGGGGCGGCGTCAACCGCCCGCGCCCCCATCGGCGGATTCCGGCGGGGCGGACAAGCCTGCGGCCCAGTCGATGGCCATCTGGAAAGCCGCCTTGACCGCGGCTTCGTCCATGTTCAGTTGCCGAATGCGGCTGGCGGCTTCGCCCCAGCGGGCCTCTTCGCAGCACTGCGCCAGGCGCAGCAGGGGCGTGTACGGGCTGCCCGGCTCGCGGCAGAGAGCCGCCTTGAGGTTCTGGTCGAGGGGCAGGTAGTCGACGATCTCCGCCATGGGCAGGCCGAGCAGGGCGTCCAGCAGGGAGAAGAGGCCCAGCAGGTGAAGGCTTTCCGGGTCGAATCCCCAGAAATCGTGGGTTTCGGCGATGCGCTCCAGGAACTTGCCGCGCTGGGCCGCCAGCAGGACCAGCTCCGGGGCTTCCCGGGTCTGCCCCATATCGGCCAGCAGGACCACCCGCAGCCAGGTGCGCAGGTTGCGCCAGCCCAGCAGGGTGATGGCCTGGTGCACGGAGCCGATCTTGCGGGTCAGACCGAAAGCGGCCGAGTTGAGGTAGGCCAGCAGTCGGAAGCTCAGGGCCACGTCGGCCTGAATGGTATCGGCCAGTTGCGCCGTGTCGGGGTCCTGGGCTTCGAGCAGGCGCAGAAGCTGCAATCGCGAGGTCTCGGTGGAGGTGAACTGGCGCACCGTGACGGACCCGGGGGACTTGAAAAACGACCCCTGGAAGAGGCTGAAGCCCATGGCCCGGCAGTCGTCGAAACGCGCGGGGTCGGACACCCGGCGCGCCAGCGTGAGCGCCTTCCAGGACCGTGCGGCCGCCAACCGCCCGGCCAGATCGTCGGCAGGGCGCTGCCCGGCATCGAGGCCCATGACATCGGCCAGGCGGTAGAGGGGCGCGCAGGCGGTCCGCCCGCTGAAGCCGGTGACCGCGATGAGGTAGCCGTCGGCCTTCAACTGTTCCAGGGCCCCGGGCACCTGCGGATGCCCGTAAAGATCCTCGGGCACGGCGACGGCCGTCAGCGCCGGCGGCAGGGCATAGGGCAGCCGCTCCAGGAGGCTCTTTTCGTCGAAGCGCACCAGGACCTTGCGGCCCCGGGCGCAGATCTCCTGCAGGCCGATCTGGGCGCTGGCCGCCACGCGGATGGCCACGTCGTCGCCGGCGGGCAGGCCGGAAGGCGTGGCGGTGTCGCAGCCCACGCCGAACAGCTCGTAGCCCCAGAGGCGGCGCTTGTCGTCGAAGATGGGCTGCCGGGCGATGGAAACGCTCGCGCCCGGCGGGGAGGCGGTAGGGATGGGGGGCATGGAGGCCGGTCTCCTCTGAACGGTTGGCGCGCCGTGCCGTCAAACGGCCACGGGCTGGATGTGCCAGATGTCCCGGGCGTACTCGCGGACGGAGCGGTCGCTGGAAAAACCACCCATGCGGGCGGTCTTGAGGATGGAGCGCCGGGTCCACTCCTCCGGGTCGCCAAACAGGCGGCTGGCGGCATCCTGGGCCGTGAGGTAGGCGCGGTAGTCGGCCAGCAGCATGTAGAAATCCCCGCGCTCCAGCAGGGAGTGCACCAGGGGGGCGAAAAGCCCCGCGTCTCCGGCGGAGAAGTACCCCGTGGCGATCATATCCAGGACCCGCCGCAGTTCCTCGTCCTCGGCATACAGGCGGCGGGGATCGTAGCCCGCGGCGCGCCGGGCCGCGACCTCTTCGGTCGTCAGGCCGAAGATGAAGATGTTCTCCGCCCCCACGGCCTCGAGGATCTCGACGTTGGCCCCGTCCAGGGTGCCGATGGTGAGCGCCCCGTTCAGGGCCATTTTCATGTTGCCCGTGCCCGAGGCCTCCATGCCGGCGGTGGAGATCTGTTCGGAGAGGTCCGCGGCGGGGATGATCTTTTCGGCCTGGGAGACGCAGTAGTTGGGCAGGAAGACCACCCGCAAGCGCCCCTGGACCGCCTGGTCCGCGTTGACCACCTCGGCCACGGAGGTGATCAGTTTGAGGATGAGCTTGGCCTGGTGGTAGGAGGGGGCCGCCTTGCCGGCGAAGATCACCGTGCGGGGGGCGGCCGGGGCCTGGGGGTGGGCCTTGAGGCGGTTGTAAAGGGTGATCACGTGCAGGAGGTTGAGCAACTGGCGCTTGTACTCGTGGAGGCGCTTGACCTGCACGTCGAAGAGGGTGTCCGGATCGATCCCCATGCCGATCTTGCGCAGGGCATAGCGCGCCAGGCGCTTCTTGTTATAGCGCTTGGCTTCCCGCCAGGTCCGGCGGAATTCGGGATCCTGGGCGTGGGGTTCGAGCTGCGCCAGGCGCTCGAGATCGGTGACCCACTCCGGGCCGATGGCCGCGGTGATCAGCTCCGCCAGGGTGGGGTTGGACTGGTAGAGCCAGCGCCGCGGGGTCACGCCGTTGGTCACATTGCGGATGCGGTCCGGGAAAATCTGGGCGAAATCGCGGAAGAGGCTCTCCCGCAGAATCCGGCTGTGGAGGGCCGCCACCCCGTTGACCGTGTGGCTGCCCACGATGGCCAGGTGGGCCATGCGCACCCGGGGCTCCCCGCCCTCCTGGATGAGGGAGACGCGGGACGGTAGGCCGGGATCGTCCGGGAAGCGCCGGCGCACCTCCGCCAGGAAGCGGTGATTGATCTCGTAGATGATCTCCAGGTGACGGGGCAGCAGGCGGCCGATCAGTTCCAGCGGCCAGGTTTCCAGGGCCTCGGGCAGCACCGTGTGGTTGGTGTAGGCGAAGGTCCGCACGCAGAGCTCCCAGGTCTCTTCCCAGGCCAGGCCCTCTTCGTCCAGGAGCAGGCGCATGAGTTCCGGGATGGCGATGGACGGGTGGGTGTCGTTTAGCTGAATGGCCACGGCGTCCGGCAGTTCCGCGAAACTGCGGTAGATCTTGCGGTAGCGCCGCAGGATGTCGCCCAGGGTGGCGGCCACGAAGAAATACTGCTGCATGAGGCGCAGCTGACGCCCGGCTTCCCGCTCGTCGCTGGGGTAGAGCACCTTGGAAATGGTCTCGGAGCGCACCTTGGCCTCCACGGCGCCCACATAATCCCCCTGGTTGAAGGTCTCCAGGTTGAACTCCCGGCTGGAGCGGGCCGACCAGAGCCGCATGTTGGTGACGTAGTCGTCCCCGAACCCGGGCACCAGGATGTCGCAGGCCATGGCCATCACGGCCTCGCCCTCCACCCAGCGGTGGCGCCGGCGTCCCAGGCTGTCCAGGTAGGTTTCCGTGCGTCCGAAGAAGCGCACCGGGCGGAGGTGGTCGCGTCGCTGAATTTCCCAGGGGTTGCCACGGCGGCGCCAGTTGTCCGACTGCTCCTTCTGGTAGCCCTGGTCGATCACCTGGTGGAAGATGCCGTAGTCGTAGCGGATGCCGTAACCGTAGCCGGGAAGGTCCAGGCATGCCAGGGAGTCCATGTAGCAGGAGGCCAGACGCCCCAGGCCGCCGTTGCCCAGGCCGGCATCCCACTCCTCCTCCTCCAGTTCGTCCAGATCGAACCCCAGGCCGCCCAGCACCTCCCGGGCCTCGTCCTCCATGCGCAGGCTGATGAGGTAGTTTTTCAGGAAGCGGCCGGGAAGGAACTCCAGGGACAGGAAGTAGACCCGCTTGGCCATGGTGTCATAGAGGGCGTGTTGGGTGGCGATCCAGCGGTCGATCAGGCGGTCCCGCACGCTGAAAGCCAGGCCCATGAAGGCCGTGTATTGGTCGGGATGCAGGGGGTCGCGCCCCAGGGTGGAGCGGATGTGGCGCAGGATCTCGTCTTTGAGGCCCGGGGGGGGCGACGGGGGCGGGGTCGCGGGTTCGCGCCGCACGTGCTCTTTGGCTGCCATGGCGGGGTCCTCCGAACGGCTGGGGACCCTGCGGGAGGGCAGGGTCCCTGACAGAGTGGCTGCGGTTGGACCGCACGGACGCGGGCGGCAAGGGAATGGGCCGGATGCCGCATCAGCGGGCGGGAGACTGCTTCAAGGTATCGCGGATCTCCTGGAGCAGCAGGACCTCGTCGCTGGGCTTGGGGGGCTCGGCGGGTTTGACCTCTTCCTTCTTGCGCAGGGTGTTCATGCCCTTCACGAGCATGAAGATGGCCCAGGCCACGATGAGGAAATCGATCACGGTCTGAATGAAGTTGCCGTAGTTGAGGGTGGGGGCGCCGGCCTTCTGGGCTTCGGCCAGGCTCTGGTAGGCGGTGCCGCTGAGGTTGAGGAACAGGCTGGTGAAGTCCACGTTGCCCATCAGCTTGCCGATGGGAGGCATGATGACGTCGTTGACCAGGGAGCTGACGATCTTGCCGAAAGCCCCGCCGATGACGATGCCCACCGCCAGATCGACGGCATTGCCCTTGACCGCGAACTCTTTGAACTCCTTCATCAGGCTCATGGTGCGCTCCCTT
Source organism: Desulfobacteraceae bacterium UBA5852 (assembly GCA_002432195.1). Lineage (GTDB taxonomy): Bacteria > Desulfobacterota > Desulfobacteria > Desulfobacterales > UBA5852 > UBA5852. The sequence goes on along the minus strand of DJGG01000276.1, from coordinate 11,162 downwards.
TGGTTGGGGTTTGGAAAAGAGGATCGCCCTCCGCAGCGCGACCGGCCGGATCGGAGGGTGCCGGAGGTGAGTGTACCCTAAAAATTAAGGGTGCGAAAGGTGGGAAGCAAGCGCGCCGGGGACGGGCCGCGCCACAGGCGCTCAGGTGGGGCAGGGAGGCTCGAGGTTCGCCGGGGCCGGCAGGACGAGCGTCGGCGCCGGGCACGCGCGGCTTTCCTGCCAGGGGTGTTTGCCGCTGATGCCCCGGTAGAAGTCCCGGATCCGGCGCATGTCGCCTTCCAGGTCCCCGGTGGTGGCCACGGTGGGGCCGAACCCCCCCAGCTTGTGGCGGTAGTCCAGGTAGCCCAGGGCGATGGGGACCCCTGCGCCGTGGGCGATATGGTAAAATCCGGTTTTCCAGCGCACGACCCGGCGGCGGGTGCCGGCGGGGGGTACCACCAGGACCATTTCTTCCCGGCGCTGGAAGGCCTCGATGGACTGGGCCACCACGTTGTGGGCGCGCGAGCGGTCGATGGGCATGGCTCCCAACCACCGGAAGAGCGCTCCCAGGGGCCAGCGGAACCAGGTGTCCTTCATCATGATCTGGGGCCGGATGCGGAAGGCGAAGGCCAGGCAGAGGGTGTAGATGAAGTCCCAGTTGGAGGTGTGGGGCGCGGCGATGATGACGTACCGGGGCGCCTCCGGCGGCCGGCCGGCAATGCGCCAGCCCGTGAGCTTGAGGAAGGCCAGGGCCAGCCAGCGCACGAGGGCGCGGATGGCGATGGTTTCATGGATGGTCATGGGGACGTCGCCTCCACAGGGGCAGCCGGCCTTTGGCGTTTCGGCCCGGTGCCGGTTGGGCCGCAATCGGTGGAAACCAGCCGTCGGGGCTCGCGACGCAAGGCAATTGGACCAACCCCGGGGGTGGAGTGCGGGAACCTACCCCAGGGTGGGCGGCGGGGATACCGTTTTGTGGGGTGTGACAATTGTTTTACATTGGATGGCGGGACATTTCGGCCTGGGGCGCGGTTTATTCACAGCCGGCTAGTGTTGTGTCCC
>DJGG01000276.1:0-10019 GCA_002432195.1 Desulfobacteraceae bacterium UBA5852 | reverse complement strand
GGCGCAAGCGAGGCCACCGCGCCGGGGCCAAGGCGGTCCATGGGGCTCAGCCAGCGGGCCGAAGCCTGGGATGGGAACCCCCCGGCCTTTCAGCGCAACCACACTGCAGAGGGACAAACCATTCAGGGCTTTATTTCCGGGACACAACACTATCGGTACAGGTCCTCGATGAGGTCCCGGAAGGCCGCGTTGACGTGCTGGCGCTTGACCTTCATGGTGGGTGTCACCTCCCCGTCCTCCTCATAGAGCCGCTTGGGCAGGAGGGCGAACTTGCGGACATGCTCCACGCGGGCCAGGGTGGCGTTGACCTGGTCCACCTCCCGCTGGATCAGGGCGCGGATCTCGGCATGCGCCGTGAGGTCCCTGTAGGTGGCGAACTGGATCTTGTGGTCCTGGGCGTATTTGACCACGTGCTCCTCGTCAATCATGATCAGGGCCGCCAGGAACCGGCGGCGGTCGCCGATCACCACGGCGTCGTTGACGTAGGGGCTGGCCTTGAGCTTGTTTTCGATCAGCTGGGGGGTGATGTTCTTCCCCCCGGCGGTGACGATGATGTCCTTCTTGCGGTCCGTGATGCGCAGGTACCCCTCCGCGTCCAGCTCCCCGATGTCCCCGGAGTAGAGCCAGCCGTCCCGGATGGTTTGCGCGGTGGCCTCGGGATCCTTGAAGTAGCCGGCGAAGACCCCCGGGGATTTCACCAGGATCTCGCCGTCGGCGGCGATGCGCACCTCGGTTCCCGGCAGGGCCGGCCCCACGGTGCCGAAGCGCATCCGGCCCGCGCGGGAAAGGCAGGTCACGCCGGTCCCCTCGGTCTGGCCGTAGCCTTCCATGAGGGCCACCCCGATGGACTGGAAGAAATGGAGGATGTCCGGGGCGATGGGGGCCGCCCCCGAGTAGGCCATGCGCATGCGGTCGAGGCCCAGGCGCTTCTTCAGCTTGCGCAGGACCGTGAGGTGCGCCAGCCCGTAGAGCAGGTTCAGCACCGGGGGTACGGGGGCGGAGCGCATGATGCGGTCCGCCCGGCGGCGCCCCACGGCCAGGGCCAGGGCGAAGGCCCGGCGCTTGAACCAGGTGGCGTCGGTCATGCGGATCTGGGCCCCGGAGGCGTATTTCTCCCAGATGCGGGGCACGGCATACCCCACGGTGGGGGAGACCTCCACCATGTTGTCGCCGACGGTGTCGGGCTTTTCCACGAAATTGACCACGTAGCCGTGGGCGATGTGCACGAAGACCGAGAAGAGCCGTTCGAAGATATGGCACAGGGGCAGGAAGGAGAGCACCTCGTCGCGCTCGTGGATGGGGTTGTCCCTGGTGACGGCCCGGGCCATCCAGGTGACGTTGGCGTGGGTCAGCATGGCGCCTTTGGGGGGGCCCGTGGTGCCCGAGGTGTAGATGAGCACGGCGAGGTCGCCGGGAACTATTTGTCGCATGCGCGCCGGCAAACCCCCGGGGTCGGCCGCCTCCGCCCGGCGTCCGGCCTCCAGGAAGTCCTCGAAGGTGGTCACCAGGGGGTCCTGGAAATGCCGCAGGCCTTCCAGGTCCCAGACGACCACCCGGCGCAGCCGGGGGGCGCGCTCCCGGAAGAGGAGCCATTTGTCCAGCTGCTCCTCGTTTTCCACGAACAGGCAGACCGCCTCGGAGTGCTGCACCACGTAGGCCACCTGGGGGGCCGCGCTGGTGGCGTAGATGCCTACGGAAACCCCGCCGGCGCACTGGATGCCCAGGTCGGCCATGACCCACGCGGGCCCGTTGTCGCCGATGATGGCCACCCGGTCGCCTTTTTCCACGCCCAGGGCCGTCAGGGCGCAGGCGAGCTGCCGCACGCGGGCGAAGTACGCGTCCCAGGAGATGTCGCGCCAGAGGCCGAGGTGCTTGTGCCGCAGGGCCACACGGGCCCCGAGGCGGGTGACGGTTTGCTGGAGGTCCTGGGGGGTGGTCGTGGCGGACGCGTTCATGTCACCTCCACCGGCGTTTGCGCTTCCAGCGCTGGTAGCCCTTGGCCGAGGCCGTGGAGCGCACCCCCAGGTAGAATTCCTGGACGTTGGGATCCTGGAGCAGGTCCGCGGCCGATCCCGCGAGGACGAAGCGCCCGTTTTCCAGGATCAGTCCCCTGTGGGCGATGGCCAGGGCCATGCGCGCGTTCTGCTCCACAAGCAGGATCGTGACCCCCTCGGCGTTGATCTGGCGGATGATGTGGAAGATCTCCTGCACCAGCAGGGGGGCCAGCCCCAGGGAAGGCTCGTCCAGGCAGAGCAGGCGGGGGCGGTTCATCAAGGCCCGGCCGATGGCCAGCATCTGCTGCTCCCCGCCGGACAGCGTCCCGGCCCACTGGTGGCTGCGCTCGGCCAGCACCGGGAAATAGTCCAGGACCCGCTGCACGTCCCGGCGGATGCCGTCCCGGTCCTTGCGCGTGAAGGCTCCCAGGAGGAGGTTTTCCCGCACGCTGAGCTCTTCGAAGACCTCGCGCCCCTCGGGCACATAGGCGATGCCGCCGCGCACGATCGCTTCGGTGTCGCGGCCGTCGATGCGCCGGCCGTCGAAGAGGATCTCCCCCTTGTCGGGCTGGTCCTCGATGAGCCCCATGAGGGTTTTGAGAATCGTCGATTTGCCGGCCCCGTTGGTGCCCAGGATGGCGGTGATGCTCCCCTCGTCCACCGCCAGGGACGCCCCCCGGATGGCGTAGATCAGGTCATAGTAGGTTTCGATGTTGCGGATTTCAAGCAGCGGGTTCACGGCGCTCCTGCTTTCCCAGGTAGGCTTCCAGCACGTCGGGGTGCCGCCGCACGGCCTCCGGCGCCCCCAGGGCGATGGGCCGTCCGAAGTTGATGGCCAGGATGCGGTCGGAGATGTCCATCACCATGCGCATGTCGTGCTCGATGAGCAGGATGGTGACCCCCAGTTCGTCCTGGAGGTCCTTGATCCAGAAAATCATGTCCTGCTTCTCCTCGGCGGTCATGCCGGCGCAGGGCTCGTCCAGCAGGAGCAGCCGGGGCTCCAGGGCCAGGGCGCGCGCCAGCTCCACCAGCTTCTGCGTGCCGTAGGGCAGCCCCCCCACCAGCTTGTCGCGCACCGCCTGGAGGCCCAGGAGGTCGATGATGGTCTCCACCGTGAGGCGATGGGCGCGTTCCTCCCGCCCGGCGAAGGAGCGCCGGCCCCACATGGCCGCGCCCCGGAAGATCCCCGTGCGCATGTGCACGTGGCGGCCCAGCATGATGTTCTCCATGGTCCGCATGTTGGCGAAGAGCTCGATGTTCTGGAAGGTGCGGGCGATGCCCAGGCGGGCGATGCGGTCCGGGCCCAGGGCCTGGATGGGCCGCCCCTCGAAGCGGATGACGCCGCTGTCGGGCCGGTAGAGCCCGTTGATGCAGTTGAAGAGGGTGGTCTTGCCGGCCCCGTTGGGCCCGATGACGCCGAGGATTTCCTTGGGCTTCAGGGTGATGTCCACGTTGGACAGGGCCTTCAGACCGCCGAAGTTTTTGGACAGGCCTTGGATTTCAAGCAGCACGTCCACGGATCTTCTCCTCTCCGCCGAAAAGCCGTTTCAGCCCCTCGGTCAAGAAGCTCTTGTGCCCGAAGAGCCCCTGGGGCTGATACATCATCACCAGCACCAGCAGCAGGCCATAGGTCAGCATCCGGTAGTCCTGGATAAAACGGAGATACTCCGGAAGAATGGTCAGCAGGATGGCGCCCAGAACCGGCCCGCGGATGGCCCCGAGGCCGCCCAGCACCGCCAGGGTCAGGATCTGGATCGAGAGGGGAAAACCGAAATCGTACGGCGTGATGAACAGGAGAAAGTGCGCGTACAGCGATCCGGCGATGCCGGCGATGGCCGTGCTGATGACAAAGGCGAAGATCTTGAACTTGGCGATATTGACCCCCATCACCTGGGCGACATCCTGGGCTTCCCGGATGCCGCGCCAGGCCAGCCCGATCCAGGAGCGCTGGAGCCACCAAACGGCCGCGACGACCCCCGCGACCAATGCCAGGCAAAGGGCCGTATACATCCCCCGGCCCATTTCCTCGCCGAAAAGCATGGGGACCGGAATGTCGCCGATGCCGAGCGCCTTGCCGAAATAAGGCGCGTACAGCAGCACACCGATCACGATGAAGTTGAGCCCCATGGTGGTGATGGCCAGGAAGTCCTCCTTCAGGCGCAACGCGATGACGCCCAGCAGGAGCCCCACCATGGCGGAAACCAGGGCGGCGGCGGGCATGGCCAGCCAGAAGGAGACCTTGAAGGTGACGGTCAGCATGGCCGAGGCATAGGCGCCGATCGCCATGAAGGCGGCATGGCCGAGGGACACCTGCCCAGCATACCCGGCCAGCACCCCGATGCTCAGCGAAAGCAGGATGTTGATGCAGGTAAAGGTCATAATGGTATGATAGTAGGCTGGAATCATGGCTAAACCTGCTTTCTCTTTCCCATTACGCCATTGGGCATGAGAATCAGCACCAGGATCATGCAGATGAACGCGATGGCATCACGGGGCAGAAAATAGCCCCAGGAGGAAATGATGAAGGTTTCCGCCAACCCCAGGAGGTAGGCGGCGATGACGGTGCCGGTGACGTTGCCCAGCCCGCCGAGCACCATCACGACAAAGACCTTGTAGGCCCAGACCTCGCCCATGTTCGCGTTGACGGCGCCGTAGTACAGGCCCACCAGAACCCCGGCGATACCGGCCAGGGCCGAGCCGAACATGAAATTGAGGCCGAACATGTAATTGCTGTTGACCCCGATGCCCATGGCGACTTCGCGATCCTGGGCCGAGGCCCGCCAGGCCAGACCTGTCTTGGTCTTGTTGACCATCAGCCAGACCAGCACCAGCAGGGCGGCGGCGCTGCCGATCACCAGGACCTGGTTGAAGGAAATATGGAAGGTTCCCAGGACGATCCCGGTTTGGGCCAGGCCGTGCTCAAAGGAGATGGAATAGGGTCCGGCCGCCAGCCGATAGGCATCCCCCATGGCGGTGAACATGCCGATGCCCACGATCAGGGGGATCAGCGGCTTTTCATCCTGCACCCGGCGGTACATGAACCGGTAGAGAAGATAACCCATCAGGGCACAACCCAGGACGGCCGCGGGAAAGGCAAAGAGAATGCTGCCCGTCAGGCGGAAGGCCAGCAGCCCCAGCAGCGCGCCGAAAACATATACCCCGGCATGCGCCACGTGGAGGATTTTCAGCAGGCCGTAAACCATGGTCATCCCGATGGAAATCAGCGCATAGATGCTTCCCAGGGCCGCGCCGGTCACCAGGTTTTCCAGAAAGGTACCCACGGAGAGCCTTCCTTGTCGTTGTGCGGTTCGACGCATTGCCGGCGCAACCGGCGCCCGGGCCGGCTGTGGCCCGGTATGCTTCCCTCGCCCCTCACGGGCGTGAGCGCCCGCGAGGGGCGAGGGGGCGGCACCCGCCCGCCGTCAGCTCCAGACGGACCGGTGCCGCCCGAGGGCCGTGTCAGGGCGTAATGAGTTTGGGATCCTTGCACACGGTCAAGGAAGTGAAAGCCTGGTCCTTGACGATCTGCACCGGGATGTAGCGGGTCACCACGCCCTGGGCATCGAAAGCGAGCAGGGGGCCGGTGGCCACGCCCTCGAAATTTTTCATTTCGCCGATGGCCTTGGCGATGTCGTCCGGCTTGGTGCCGGCGGTCTTGATGGCATGGGCCATGACCAGCATGCCGTCGAAGGCCGAGGCCGCCACCATGTCGGCGGCCACCTTGTGCTGCTTGAAGAACTCGGCCAGGAACTTCTGCGCCATGGGGCTCTGGCTGCCCCGGTCCAGGTTGGTGGTGATCACCACGCCGTTGGTGGCATCTCCGGCCAGTTCGAAGAATTTGGGGGAATCATAGCCCTCCTGGCCGATGATGGTGGCTTTCAGGCCCAGTTCCTTGGCCTGCTTGGCGATCTGGGCGGCTTCCTCGTAGTAGCCGCTGGCCCACAGAACATCCGGGTTGTCGTTCTTGATGTTGCTCAACAGGCTCCGGAAATCTTTTTCGCCCAGGGGGTAATTGTACTCCTTGAGGATGTTGATGCCATACTTGGGGGCCATGATCCGGAAGCCGTCGGTCACCGCGCTGCCGAAGTCGTTGTCCATCACCAGCAGCACGGCGCTCTTGGCCTTGAGCGTTTCGGCCGCCATCCACGCACCCACGCGGCCGTGGATCGGGGACATCACCGCGATCTGGAACACGTAGTCCCGGTTCATGGGAATTTCCGGATGGGTCCCGATGGTGGAGATGTACGGCACCTTGTTGCGGTCATAGATCGGGGCCGCCGCCCGGGTGGGGGTGCTGTAGGAGCCCGAGACCACGCCCACGACCCGGTCGCTTTCAATCAGCTTGCGGGCGACGATGACGGATTCCTTGGCCTCAATGCGGTCGTCGTAATAGACCATGGCCACCTTGTTGCCGTTGATGCCGCCGTCGGCGTTGATGAACTCGACCGCCAGTTGTGCGCCCCGCAAGGCACTCTGACCGTCCGCCGCCGCCCATCCCGTCAAGGGGGCGTGAAAACCGATTTTCACCTCGTCCGCCAGTGCCGCCAGCGGCAGGCAAAGGACCAACGCCAGACATGCTGCCACAATCGCTTTTTTCATGGATGCTCCTTCCTGAATTGCACATACGGGTTCGCTTTTTGGATCACGGGAATCCTACCACCGGCATTCGTGCACACTGTACGGCATCCCCCCCTTTCTGGTTCGGCCGGCCCATTGCGGCCTGCGCCTCCTGGTTCGCCGTCCGGGGCTCAGGTCAGATGGCCGACAATGGCCTGGGCAATCACGTCCTTCTGGAAGACGGTCCTTCCGCTCAAGGCCCGGAGGGTCCGTGCATCGCGGTAAAAGTGCTCCACGGGAAGTTCGATCATGTAGCCCGAACCGCCGAAGATCTGCAGGGCTTCGTCGGTCAGGTGCATGGCGGTTCTTTCGGCGGTCAATTTCACGCCGAGCAGGTCGTGCAGATCGCCATGGTCGTGCAGGTGCCCTTCGGCGGCGGCATAGACGAGCGCGCGCGTCGCCTGCAGGTCCATGTACATGTCGGCCAGTTTGTGCCGGATTCCCTGAAATTCTCCGATCTTGCGGTTGAACTGCACGCGCTGCTTGGCATAGCGCAGGGCCATGTCCAGGGCGCCCTGGGCGATTCCCAGGAACATGGCCGCGATGCGCAGGAGATGGATCTTCTGGAAATCCAGCATCGCGCCGCGCCCTTCGTCCGCGGGGCGCACGATGTCGGCCTCGGTCACCACGACATCCTGGAGGATGACGTGGTGCCAGGCGATCACCCCGATGCCCAGTTTTTCGCCGAGCGCTTGCAGGGTCACACCCGGGGTATTCCGCTTGAGCAGCGCAAAGGCGCAGTCAGCGGTGGGGGCATCGGCGCCGATCTGCGCCTGAACGATGAACACGTCGGCGCGTTCGGCGTTCATGACAAAATCGGCATTTCCATTGAGACGGAAGGTTCCGTCGCCCTCAGGCGTGAGAATGGCGGCCGGCCGGCCATCCTCCCGGGCATCGACGTCGCCAAACAGGACCGTCGACACCAATTTGCCCTTGGCCAGACCGGGAAGCATTTTTTGCTTCTGGATATCGTTGCCCCAGGCGCAGATGATCTCGGCGCCGGCGTCGGCCGATCCCAGAGCGATGCCCACCGAGGAATCCTTCCGGCAGAATTCCTCGATGACCAGCACCTGCTCCATCATCCCGCAGGCCTGTCCGCCGAACTCCTCCGGGTAACCGACACCGACGAAATCGAGCTTACAGGCCTTGCGGAACAGGTTCTGCGGGAAGTCCCGGTTTTCCAGAAGTTCCAGGATCTGGTCCTCGTCGAACTCCCCCCGGGTAAATTCCCGGATCGCCTTTTGGATGTATTTTTGTTCTTCGGTCAGCGTGAATTTCATGCCCGCCCCCCTTGGCCTGATGCCTGTTTCTCCACCGCCGCATAGGCGGTCCGCTTGCCCTTGAGCAGATAACGCCCGATAATCACCCGGTGGATTTCAGCCGTGCCCTCGAAAATCCTCAGGATACGGGCATCCCGGCACATGCGCTCTACGGTGGAACCTTTCCGCAGGCCGCCCCGGCCGAAAATCTCCATGGCCTTATCGACGACCCGACCGACCATTTCCGAGGCATACAGCTTGCACATGGCCACTTCCAGGGCCGCGTCCTCCTGGCGGTCGATCTTGGCGGCCGTGGCGTAGATCATGGCCTGGGCGGAATAGATCTCCGTTCCCATGTCGGCCAGCATCCACTGGATCGCCTGGCTGTCGGCCAGGGGCTTGCCGTTGCGCATGGTCCGCTGCGCATGCCCGATGGACAGCTCCAGGAGCCGCTCAGCCATCCCCAGGGACGTGGAGGCCACGCCCATGCGCCCGTCGTCCACCGTTTTCATGGCCACCTGGAATCCCTTGCCCACCTCGCCGATGACGTTTTCCACGGGTACCGGAGTATCCTTGAAGATCACCTCGCTTTTGTGCGCCCCCCGCATCCCCATGGTGTTGTGCACGTGCCCGATGGTCAGGCCCGGTGCCCCCTTCTCCACCACGAAGGCGGTGATGCCGCCCCGGGTGCGCAATTCGGGATCGGTGACCGCGATGACGATGAAAAGGTCGGCGATGGGGGCATTGGTGATGAAATGCTTCATGCCGTTGAGGACGAAGTGGTCCCCCTGCCGCACGGCGCTCGTGGTGATGCCGGCGGCATCCGAGCCGGCATTCGGCTCGGTGAGCGCGAAAGCCGATATCAACCTGCCGGAAGCCAGTTGCGGCAGGTATTTGCGCTTCATGGCCTCGCTGCCGTCCAGGACGATACTCTTGGAGCCGAGCCCGTTGTTGAGGCTGATGATGTCCAGGAAGGCAAAGTGGGTCTTGGAGAGTTCCTGCTCGACGAGGCAGAATTCGAGCTTGCTCATGCCGCCGCCGCCGTATGCCTTGGGGATCGTCAGGCCGAAGAGGCCTCTTTGTTTCATCTTCTCCAGAATATGCTCCGGTATGCGGTTGTTGACTTCGACATCCTCGGCATAGGGCTCCAGATCGGTCTGGACAAACTCCCTGATCTGCTGCTTCGTCCTGAGGTATTCTTCCGGAAGAGTGCCGATCATTACGACCTCCTGAAAACAATGGGCGGGGCGGAGCGGAATCGGGGCCATGCGATTCGCGAGCCCCTGAATAGCCTCCGGTGCGCGGTTCACTGCCGGAGGCGGCTTACGCCAGCAAAATCTGCGCGCCGTTGGCGGTCTTGAAGCGGCTGCCGATCTGGTGGCGGGAGCCGGGGTAGATGAAAGTGCTTTTCGTTACCACCAGGCCATACGACCAGGTGCGCCGATGCAGCCGCAGGCACGGTTCGCCCGCCTTGATGCCCAGCAGTTCCTGGGTGCGCGCATTGGGCATGATGGCTTCCACCACATGTTCGACCTCGGTCAGGGGGGCCACCTGGAACAGGTACTGGCTGGGTGTGATCCGGGTGAAATCCTGCTTCAGGTATTCGGGTGCCGTGGCCGGGTTGACATAACGCTCGGCCAGTTGCACCGGGATGCCCCGGTCCATGTGAACCAGGATCGAATGGAAGACCGTCGAGCGGGGCGGCAGCTCCAGATCCAGGGCCAATCGGGGCGATGCGGTTTCCTCTGCCAGGAGGTGCACCGCGCTGCTGTGCACCCCGCCCCGCAAGCGGATGTCCTCGGCAATGCTGCGGACCTCGAGAAGCGGGGTCTGGGGTTTGCGGGAGGCGACGAAGGTCCCGATCCCCGGGACCCGGAAAAGCTGCCCGTTGTCCGTCAGCTCCCGAAGCGCGCGGTTCACCGTCATGCGGGAAACGCCCAAGGTCCCGACCAGTTCGTTTTCCGAGGGGACGCGGGTATCCTGGCCCAGTTCGCCCGATTCAATGCGCTCCAGGATGTAGTTCTTGACCTGCTGGTACAGAGGTGTCGGCTTTTGAGGGGAAGGGATGGCATCCCGGGGTGCGGGACTGCGCCGAGGGGGGGAGAAACCGTCCTGGGGGGACGCAGGGTCGACGTTGGCGCTTTCCGAC
>DJGG01000045.1:6833-7042 GCA_002432195.1 Desulfobacteraceae bacterium UBA5852 | reverse complement strand
GTGCTCCTGGTGGAGCAGAACGTGGAGCTGGCCCTCAGGAACTCCCAGCGGGCCTATATCGTGGAGAGCGGACGGATCACGCGCAGCGGGGCTTCGGAGGCGCTGATGCACGACGCGGACATCCGGAGGGCCTACCTGGGGCTGTAGTGTGGGGTCCCGGAGGCATCTCCATAAAGGCCTTAGGGCGGGCTGGGGGGCTCTAGTCCCAG
>DJGG01000045.1:0-6813 GCA_002432195.1 Desulfobacteraceae bacterium UBA5852 | reverse complement strand
GAACTCGCCCCAAGACCGCCTAAATCCCGGCGCTGCGTTTGAAAATCATTCGCATCAGGCCGTTCATGGCCCGACAAGGCGCTGCCGAAGAGACCGCGCCGGGATCAAGGCGGTCTATGGGGCTCAGACAGCGTGCCGAGGCCTGGGACTAGAGCCCCCCAGCCTTTTTGCCGGAACCGCGCTTCAGGGGACCAACCATTGAGGACGATATTTCCGGGACCCAACACGCAAGCTAATTCTAACGGAAAAGGAGATTGCCCATGGAAGCGGCGGTGATCGTGGCGGGGGTGCGGACCCCCATCGGGCGCTACCTCGGCGGCCTGCGGGAGGCTTCCCCCCAGGCCCTGGGGGCCCTGGTGCTCCGGGCGGCCCTGGAGAAGATCGGCCTGGACCCCGGCCAGGTGGACGAGGTGGTCCTGGGCCAGGCCTACCAGAACGGCGAGTCGGTGAACATCGCCCGCATGGCGCTGCTCACGGCCGGCTGGCCGGTGACCGTGCCGGGGATCACCCTGGACCGGCGCTGCTGCTCGGGGCTGGACGCGGTCTGCTGGGCGGCCATGATGATCGCCTCCGGGCAGGCGGAGGTCGTCGTGGCCGGCGGCGTGGAGAGCATGAGCCGGGCGGAATTCTACATCCCCGGGGATCGGATCAAGTGGGGCATGGGGGGCGGGACGGATCCCAAATGGGGCTTCATGCCCAAGGGCCACGGGGCCCTGTCCATGTGGGGGCTGCCCTTTTTCGACCGCATCCAGCGGGCCCGGGTGATGTCCCAGCCGGTGGAGCGCTTCGGGGAGCTCAACTCCATGATGACCTGGGCCGAGGCGGCCGCCCGGGAAGAAGGGATCACCCGGGAGGAGGCGGACGCCTGGGCCTGCCGCAGCCACCAGCGGGCCTGTGCGGCCATCGCCGCCGGGCGCTTCGCCGAGGAGCTCGTGCCCGTGACCCTGCCGGGGCCCAAGGGGACCGTCACGGTCATCGACCGGGACGAGCCCCCCCGGGAGGACACCAGCCCCGCAAAGCTCGCGCGCCTTTCCACGGTCTACCCGGAGGGCATCTGCACGGCGGGCAACTCCTCCACGGAAAACGACGGGGCCGCGGCCCTGGTGGTCATGTCCGCCGCCAAGGCCCGCTCCCTGGGGTTGGCACCCCTGGCGCTGCTGGCCTCCCACGCCGTGGCCGCGGCCGATCCCACCCTCACCTACCCGGCGGTGCCCGCGGCCGTCACCAAGAGCCTGCAGCGGGCCGGGCTCACCATTGCCGACATGGACCTGATCGAGATCCAGGAGGCCTTCGCCGCCCAGGTGCTGGCCGACGCCAAGCTCATGGGCCTGTCGGCCGCCGACTGCGAGGCGCGGGTCAACGTGAACGGCTCGGGCATCTCCCTGGGGCACCCCATCGGGGCTACCGGCGCCATGCGCCTGGTGAGCCTGGTGTACGAGATGCGCCGCCGCAACGCACGCTACGGCCTGGAGACCATTTGCGGGGGCGGCGGCCAGGGCATCGCCGCCGTGCTCGCACGCCCCTGACGTCCGCCCGTGACGGGGCCCGGGGGGAGCGATCCCCCGAGCCCCCGTCCGCCCCGCCGCGACCGCCTTCCAACTTGCATATCCCGCTGCATTTTACTAACGTGGCACGCCAATGGCCGTGGGGCCCGCCGCACCGCTGCGCCCGCTGACGAAGGCCGGCACCGATGACCCCCAGGCCCCGCCCCGCTACCCTGCTTGCGGAGAGGATCGTGACCATTAATTCTGAACCCCCGCGGGGGGCTTCCCCGGGTTGGCGCGCACGGCTGCTGGGCGACCCCCGCGACCACTACAGCTGCTTTCTGCCGGAGCGCCTCGGGCCCGTCACCCAGATGCTGCTGCGGCTTCTGTTTTCGGGGATCCGCCTGGAGCGCGACCAGGCCGAGGTCATCCGGGGCCTGCCGGAGGCAGCCCTGATCGTTTACGTCACGCCCTTCCGCAGCGTCTTCGAGTTCCTGTTCTACTACATCCGCTACCGCCGGGAGGGGCTGCCTTTTCCCCAGGTGGGCTTCGACTACCGCCTGCGCCTGTGGCACCCCCTGCGGCGCCAGGTGGGCATCCTGCTGGCCTTCCTCAACGGCCTGCGGCGGGACCGCCGGCTGCCGGACCCTTACGCCAGCGGCTTCATCCGCCAGGAACTGCTCCAGGGGCGCGCGGCCTTGCTCTCCCTCAAGGAGCCGCGGGATTTCTACCGCCGCTTCGTCAAGGCCAAGACCGACCCCCTGCGCCACCTGATCGAAATGCAGCAGGGCCTGGACCGGCCCGTGATGCTGGTGCCCCAGCTCTTTTTCTACGGCCGCAAACCCGAGGCCACCTACCCCTCCCTCACGGACATGCTCTTCGGCTCGGAACAGCGGCCGGGGCTCGGGCGCAAGCTGGCCACCCTGCTGAAGTCCCCCGGGCGGGTGTTCATCGAGGTCTCCGATCCCCTGGACCTGCAGGTCTTCCTGGCCCGCCCCGACAACCAGGGCCTGAGCCGGGAGCATCTGGCCCAGCGCCTGCGGCGGCAGCTCATCGGCCAGATCGAACGCCACCGGCAGACCATCACGGGCCCCACCCTCAAGACCCGCGACGAGCTTGAACAGGCCATTCTCACCGGCCCGGGCCTGCGGGACTTCATGGCCAAGTACGCCAAGCGGCGGGAGATCCCCCTCTACGAGGCCCACCGGGAGGCCCACCGCTACCTGGACGAAATCGCCGCCAACCCCAGCCCGGGCTTCGTGCGCCTGGGGCTGGCGGCGGTGCGCTGGTTTCTGGAGCGCATGTTCGAGGGCGTGGTGGTGAACGCCGATGGCTTGAACCGCATGAAGCGTGCCTCCATGAAGGGGCCTCTGGTGCTGGTGCCCTGCCACCGCAGCCACATGGACTACATGCTCCTTTCCCAAATCATGTACGACCACAACCTTTCCGTGCCCCTGGTGTTCGCGGGCCAGAACCTGGCCTTCTGGCCCATGGGGACCTTCTTCCGGCGCACGGGGGCCTTCTTCGTGCGCCGCAGCCTGGCCGGAGCGGTTTTCTACACCAAGGTACTCTCCGAGTATCTCTACAAGCTTCTGGAGGAGGGCTTCCACATCGAGTTCTTCATCGAGGGCACCCGCAGCCGCACGGGCAAGCTCCTGCCCCCCCGCCTGGGGGCCCTGTCCATGCTGCTGTCCGCCTACCGCGCGGGGGCCTGCCCGGACCTGGTGTTCGTCCCCATCTACATCGGCTACGACCGCGTGCCCGAGGAGTCGGCTTACGTCCACGAGGTGAAGGGCGGGCAGAAGGACCCCGAGAGTCTGGGGGGGCTGTTCCGGGCCTGGCGGCTGCTGGGCCAGCGCCACGGCAGGATTTACATCCACTTCGGCGAACCCCTGCCGGTGAGCCGCCTGGAGGCCGAAGCCGGCCGTTGCCTCAAGGAGATGTCCTCCAAGGATCAGAACCTCCTCTGCCGGGACCTGGGGGCCCGGATCATGAGCGCCATCGACCAGGCCACGGTGGCGACCCCCCAGGCCCTGGTGGCCGGCGCCCTGCTGGCCGGCTCCAAGGAATTGATCCCCCACGGCATCCTGCACTTCCGCGTGGAGACCATCCTGCGCTTCCTGGAGCGCCGGGGGACCCGCTTCAGCGAGACCCTCATGGTGGACCCCCACCAGGCCGTGGGTTTCATCCTGAAGCATTTCCGGCGCCGCAAGCTGGTGGAGCGCATCGCCGACAGCCGGCTGGGAGGGGCGGCGGAGCCCCACTACCGCATCAACCCGGGCCGGCACGCCACCCTGGAGTACTACAAGAACAACATCATCTCCCAGGTGGTGCCGGCGGCCATGGTGGCCCTGCTGATCTTCGAAAAGGAGGCCTTTCAGTTTTCGGCCGCCGATCTCAACCGCGGCTACCGGGACCTCACGGAGATGTTCGCCGGGGAGTTCACCACGCGCATGGACCAGCCGCCGGAGGCCACCCTGCGCAAGACCGTCAAGGCCCTGATCGACGACGCCGTGCTCATGCCCCACCCGACCCTGCCGGACACCTACAACATCACTTCCGCGGGGTACCGCAAGTTGAAGGTGTTCTCCAACTTCATGCAGCCCTTCATCGAGGCCTACTGGGTGGTCTTGAGCTACTTCCGGCGCTTTCCCCGGGAGACCCACGGGGAGAAGGAGCGCCTGCGCAAGATCATCGCCCTGGGCAAGCGCCTCCTGAAAATCGGGGAGATCGAACGCCCGGGGGGCCTGTCCAAAATCTATTACGCCAGCGCGGTGGAATTCTTCGTGCGCAACGGCGTGCGCGGTTCCGAGGATACCGCGGCCATCGAGCGCTACAGCACCATTCTGCGCCATCACCTGGACCACCTGCCGGTGTGAGCGCCGGCGGCCTGCCGGGGGGAAGGAAACACGCCTGTGCGTCTGCGCCCATCGCCACTCCTGCCGGCCCTCCTGGCGGCCCTGGGCCTGTGGGCCGCAGCGGTTGCCGCCGGGCCGGCGGGGGCCGATCCGGCGGCGGAGGCCATCCGGGAGCGCGTCGCCTCCCTGGAGGCTTTCCGGGAGCGGCCCCTGGCCCGCGGGGAGTTGGCCTCCGCTATGGTGCTGCCGGCCTTCTACCGCCGCCGGGGCTTCCAGCCGGCCTGGGGCGACGCCGGGGCGGTGGGCCAGATGCTGGCGGCCATCCGCGAGAGCGCCGCCGACGGGCTGAATCCCGCCGACTACCATCTGGCCGCCCTGGAGGCGCTGGTTCCGGCGGCCGCCGGGGGGGCTGCGGAGGCCCCCGCCCATCGGGCCTCCCGGGACCTGCTGCTCACCGACGCCCTCGTACGCCTGGCTTTTCACCTCCACTCCGGCAAGGTCAATCCCTCCGAACAGCACCCGGGGTGGGACCTGCGCAACGCCTTCGCCGTAAACCAGGTGGCCGACCTCATCCAGAAGCAGATCGATGCCCGGAGCATCGATGGCTTTCTCGAGGGCCGGCGGCCCGGTCATCCCTTCTATGCGGACCTCCGGCGCGCCCTGGCACGCTACCGCGCCATCCGGCAGGACGGCGCCTGGCCGCCCATCCCCCCGGGGCCGGTGCTGGACAAGGGGGCCCGGGACGAGCGGGTGGCCGAGCTGCGCCAACGCCTGCTGATGACGGGGGACCTGGCGGAGGAGGGGCGCGACCCCACCTACTTCGACGAGATCCTGGAGGCGGCCGTGCTCCGCTTCCAGGAACGCCACTACGTGGAGGTTTACGGCTACGGCCTGGACGACTGGCCCGGGGCCGTGGGCCAGGCCACCCTGGAGAAGCTCAACCAGCCCGTGGAAACCTGGATCGGGGCCATCCGGGCCAACCTGGAGAGGGCCCGCTGGGTGCTCCGGGACCTGGAGCGGACCTTCGTGATCGCCGACGTGGCCGGTTTCGAAGTCCATCTGGTGGAGGACGACCGTTCCGTGTGGTGGGCCCGGGCCCAGGTGGGCGATCCCTACCGCGAAACCCCGGTATTCCGTTCAGCCATCCGGACCATCGAGTTCAACCCTACCTGGACCGTGCCCCTGGGCATCCTGGAGCGGGACGTGCTGCCGGCCATCCAGCGCGACCCCGTAGCGGCCCTGCAGAAGCGCAAGCTGGAAGTCTACGACCGGCAGGGCCGGCGGGTCGACCCCCGGAGGATCAACTGGCGGCGCTACACCGCCAGGACCCTGCCCTTCCGGCTGGTGCGGGCCCCGGGGCCTGAAAACCCCATGGGCCTGGTGAAGTTCCTCTTTCCCAACCCCTTCGCGGTCTACATCCATGACACCCCCGACAAGCGCGGCTTCGAGGAGGACAAACGGGCCTTGAGCGCCGGCTGCATCCGCCTGGAGCGGCCCTTCGAACTGGCCGAGCGGCTCCTGGCCTCCCAGGGGGACTGGGACCAGGAAACCATCCTGAAGGTCATCGACGCCGGCAGGACCCGGCGTCTCACCCTGACCCGCCCCATGCCCGTGATCCTCTACTACTGGACCGTACGGCTGGATGACCGCGGGGGAGTCTTTTTCCGGGACGACATCTACCAGCGGGACGCCCGGCTGCTGGAAGCCCTGGACGGACCGGTGGTGCTCTGGCACCCGCTGCACGCCTGAGGCTGCCGGGCAAGGCGCGGCCCGCGGCGAAAAGCGGAGCAACCCAATGGGGTTGTGAGCAGTTTCGCAAGGGTCGCAACGCCGCCGGGCGGCCGGAGTCGCCCCTTATCCCCTGGCGGTCAGGGGAGGATTTCGATAGGCGTGCCATCCGCCACGGCCGTCCAGATCTCGTCCATGTGGCGGTCGTCGACGGCGATGCAGCCGTCGGTCCAGTCCCGCTGGAGGTAAAGGCTGCGGCTGAAGCGCGGTCGGTTGGGCAGGCCGTGGATCATGATGTCTCCGCCGGGATCGCTGTCCACGGCGGCCGCCATGCAGCGGTCCGCGGCGCTGGGGTAGGAGATGTGCAGGGATTTGTAGAAACGGCTCTGGGGGTTGCGCCAGTCGATGACGTAGAGCCCTTCGGGAGTCTTCAGGTCCCCCCGCTCCCGCTTGGGTCCGTCGGGCACATCCCCCAGCCGGATGGGGTATTCCCGCACCACGCGGCCCGCCTTCAGGAGGTAGAGGCGACGGTCGGCCTTCTTCACCAGAACCTTGTCAGCCCGCAGGTCGGCGTCCGCCGCCGCCGGGTGGCAGGGAAGCC
The DNA here is from genome assembly GCA_002432195.1 of Desulfobacteraceae bacterium UBA5852. Lineage (GTDB taxonomy): Bacteria > Desulfobacterota > Desulfobacteria > Desulfobacterales > UBA5852 > UBA5852. Next base: position 142 of record DJGG01000045.1, on the reverse strand, counting down.
CGAAGGCCAGGATCAGTATGGCAAGCCAGAAGCGCCGCATGTGGGGCCTCCCTGAAGTTTCCCGAATACAGATAGGCCAAAATAGGCCTGGAGGCCTCATTTGTCAAGGATTTCAATGCCTCCTGGGAAGGGCCCAGGGCGC
>DJGG01000202.1 GCA_002432195.1 Desulfobacteraceae bacterium UBA5852 | reverse complement strand
GCCGGGGGCTCCGCCGACGGCTTCGCCCCCCGCGGCGCTTCTCCCCCCGGTGCTTCCGCCGTGTCCGCGCCGGTCTTCTCCGGCTCCGCCGCCTCGAAGACCACCAGCTCGTCCCCCACATGGACCACGTCCCCCGCCTTGACGCGCACCTCGGCCACCCTGCCGGTGGCCGGGGAGGGGATAGCGGTCACGGCCTTGTCGGTCTCCACCTCCATGAGGGGATCGCCCTCCTTGACGCTGTCGCCGGGAGCGACGAAGACCTCCACGATCTCGCCTTCGTGGATGCCCTCACCCAGGTCGGGAAGCTTGAATTCACGGGCCATGGAATGTCTTCCTTTCTCTCAGGCGACGGTCTCCAGCACCTCGCGGGCGGCCTTGAGGATCCGCTGGGTGTGGGGCAGGTAGCTTTTTTCGCGGGCGAAGAGCGGGATCACGATGTCGTAGCCGGTCACCCGGCGGATGGGCGCCTCCAGGTGGTAGAAGGACTGCTCCACCAGCCGGGTGACGATCTCCGCCCCCGGGCCGAAGCTCCGGGGGGCCTCGTGGACCACCAGCACGCGGCCGGTCTTGCGGGCCGAGGCGGTGAAGAGGCTGTCGTCCAGCGGCGCAAGGGTCAGGAGATCGATCACCTCGGCCTGGACGCCGTTTTCCTCCTCCAGCCGCTGGGCGGCCTCCAGGGCCGGCCGCACCATGGCGCCGTAGGCGATCAGCGTGATGTCGCCCCCCTCCCGCGCAACCTGGGACCGGCCCAGAGGCAGGGTCTCCTCCTCTTCGGGCACCTCCTCCCGGTACGCCCGGTAGACGGCCTTGGGCTCGTAGAAGATCACCGGGTCCGGATCCCGGATGGCGGAGACCAGCAGGGCCCGGGCGTTCCGCGGGCCGGAGGGGATCACCATCTTGAGCCCCGGCGTGTGGGCGTAGTAGACCTCCCGGCTCTCGGAGTGGTGCTCCAGGGCGCGCACCCCGCCGCCGTAAGGGGCCCTCAGCACCATGGGCACCGGCAGGCGCCCCTGGGTGCGCCAGCGCATGCGCGCGGCGTGGCTTTCGATCTGGTGGAAGGCCTGGTAGGTGAAACCCGAAAACTGGATTTCGCAGACCGGCCGCAGCCCGTTGACGGCCATGCCGATGGACATGCCCACGATCCCGGCTTCCGCCAGGGGGGTGTCCAGCACCCGCTCCTCGCCGAATTCGTCGATGAGCCCCTCGGTGACGCGGAAGACTCCGCCGTCCCGGCCCACGTCCTCCCCCAGCACGATCACGCGGTCGTCCTTGGCCATCTCCTGCCGCAGCGCCAGGTTGAGCGCCTGCACCATGGTCAGCTTGCTCATCGGCCCCCTCCTTCCCGTGAATCCCGGAGCTCGGCGGCCAGCTCTTCGCGCTGGGCCTCCAGGTGGGGCGGCAGCTCCGCATAGGCGTGGGCGAACATCTCCAGGGGGTCGCCCAGGGACGCCATGCGCTTCTCGGCGCCCTCGACGGCCTGCTGGATCTGCCCCTGGATCTCCTCCTCGATTTTGGCGATCCCGGGCTTGGTCAGCAGCTTGCGTTTGACGAGGTAGGCCTCGAAGCGCTTGATGGGGTCCTTGGCCCGCCAGCCTTCCACTTCCTCGTCGCTGCGGTAGCGCTTGGGGTCGTCGGCCGTGGTGTGCATCATCATCCGGTAGGTGACGCACTCCACCAGGGTGGGCCCGTCGCCGGCCCGGGCCCGCTCCACGGCTTCGGCCACGGCGGCAACCACCGCCAGGACATCGTTGCCGTCCACTTGGATGCCGGGCATACCGTAGGCCAGGGCTTTCTGGGCCAGGGTCCGCGCGCGGGTCTGCTTGCTGCGCGGCACGGAAATGGCCCACTGGTTGTTCTGGCAGAGGAAGACCACCGGGGACTGGAACACTCCGGCGAAGTTCATGGCCTCGTGGAAATCCCCTTCGGAGGTGGCCCCGTCGCCGAAAAAGGTCAGCACGACGCGGTCCTCCCTGCGGTAGCGCATGGCCCAGGCGATGCCCACGGCGTGGAGCATCTGGGAGCCCACGGGCACCGCTACCGGCAGGGTGGGCGGTGCGTCCTCCGGGTCCAGCGTGGCGGCCTCGTTGAAGCCGCCATAAGCCAGGATGACGCTTTCCAGGCTGCGGCCGCGCCAGATTTCGGCGGCGGTTTCCCGAAAGGAGGGCACCATCCAGTCGTCGTCCCGGAGGGTGGCCACGGCCCCCAGTTGGGAGGCCTCCTGGCCGCTGATGGGGGCAAAGGTCCCGATGCGGCCCTGGCGCTGGAGGTTGAGCAGCCGCTCGTCGAAGCGGCGCCCCAGCACCATGGCCCGGTGGAGCTTGAGCAGCAGCTCCTTCGGCAGGTCGGGGTCCAGCTTGGCGTCGAGCTTCCCGTCGGCATCGAGGATGCCCAGGTAGTCGATGCGCTTCTCCATCTGGATGGTCTTGCGGGGCATGGGCGACTCCTCCCGGCTGGGGGGTTGTTGCGGGCGATCGTCGGCGGAGGCCGTATCGCCTGGAAGACAAAGTTGCGCTGAATATTGGGTCCGGCGGCCCCAGCGTCAAGTTGCCGGGGGAGCCGGAGGGGAGGCGGGGGATGTGGGG
>DJGG01000284.1 GCA_002432195.1 Desulfobacteraceae bacterium UBA5852 | reverse complement strand
GCGCAGTTTATCCACAGCCTGATAGACCGCCGTCGGGGCATCGGTCCTTGGGAAATGAAGAACTCGGTGCAAGCGGCCATAAGGCCGGCCAGGCGCCATCACGGAAACAACTTGCTGTGGGTCCCCGTGCACTTGGATATTGATTGCCGCCGGTGCCAATCCTGTCCGGCCCAACGGCCGCTAACCCCCTCAAACAGCTTCATCCCCCAAGGACCGATGCCCCGACGGCGTTTCACGCGTTGGATCGGGCGCCGACCGCGCCCCGGTATACCCCGAACTCCCTACAGGATCAATTCCCCGGGCTCACTGGGAGCGGTGCCGGAAGAGCCAGCCGGCCACCGGCAGGGTGATGGCGGCGATCACGGCCATGGGCCAGATCTCGGGCCAGATTTCCGCCACTCCGGACCCCTGGAGGAAGACCTTGCGCAGCGCCACCACCACGTAGCGCATGGGGTTGGCCAGGGTGCCGGTCTGCAACCAGCCGGGCATGTTCTCGATGGGCGTGGTGAAACCCGAGAGGATCACCGCGGGCATCACGAAGACGAAGGCCCCCAGCAGCCCCTGCTGCATGGTCATGGAAAGGGCGGAGATGAAGAGCCCCACCCCCACCACGGAGAGCACGAAGACCGCCAGGCAGGCCACCAGGGCCGTGACGGTGCCCCGGAAGGGCACCTCGAACCAGAGCACGGCCCCCAGGGCGAAGATCAGGGCGTCCAGGAGGCCGAAGACCATCCCGGGGACGGACTTGCCCACCAGGATCTCGCCGGCGGCGAAGGGCGCCACCAGGAGTTGGTTGAAGGTGCCGAACTCCCGCTCCCGCGCCACCGCGAGGCTGGTGACGATCACCACCACCACCATGCTGATCACCCCCCCCAGGGCCGAAACGATGAACCAGCGGCTCTGGAAATTGGGGTTGAACCAGGCCCGTTCCGTCATCATGACCTTGGGTGCGGTCGCCAGGTCCGGGTTTTCCAAGGCCAGCGCCCGGTTGAAGCTCTCCACGATCTGCCCCACGTAGCCCAGGGCGACCAGGGCCACGTTGGAATTGCGCCCGTCCACGATCACCTGCAGCCGGGCGGGGCGCCCCAGGGCGAGATCCCGGCTGAAGGTGGGGCCCACGTGGATCGCCAGGCGGGCCTCCTGGCGGTCGATGACCCCGGCCACCTCCCGGGCGCTGTCCAGGCGGCGCACCAGCTCGAAGTTCTCCGAGCCCGCGAAATCCGCCAGCAGCCGGCGGGACTCGCTGGTGCGGCACTCGTCCAGCACGGCGTAGCGCACGTTGCGCACGTCGAAGGTGGCGGCGTAGCCGAAGACGAAGAACTGGATCAGGGGCGGGCCGATGACCACGAGGCGGCTCTTGGGGTCCTTGAGGATCAGGACGAACTCCTTCACGATCAGCGCCAGGATGCGTCGCAGGCTAGCCATCAGGACTCCAGCCGCTTGGTGATGCGGCGGTAGGCCAGGGTCAGGAAGACCGCCGCCATGGCGGCCAGGGCCGCGGCGTTGGGCAGCAACACCTCCCAGACGTTGCCGGCCATGAAGAGGGTGTGGCTGATGTCCACGAAGTAGCGCGCCGGCACGAGGTAGCTCAGGATCTGGATCGCCCGGGGCGGGCTCTCCAGGTCGAAGATCAGCCCCGAGAGCATCAGGGCCGGCAGATACCCGGCCACGATGGAGATCTGGGCGGCCACGAACTGGATGCGCGTGGCCGCCGAGACCATCAGGCCGAAGCCCAGGGAGGCCAGCAGGAAGATGGAGGCGAGGGCCACCAGCAGCACCCAGGAGCCCCGGAAGGGCACGCCGAAGAGGGTCACCCCCACCCCCACCGACAGCGCCATGCCCCCCATCCCCAGCACGTAGTAGGGAAGGATCTTCCCCAGCATGAGCTCCAGGCGCCGCAGAGGGGTCACCAGGATGGCCTCCATGGTGCCCCGCTCCCACTCCCGGGCCACCACCAGGGCCGTGAGCAGGGTGCCGATCAAGGTCATGATGAGGGTGATCAGGCCGGGCACCAGGAAGTTGCGGCTGCTGGCCCCTTCGTTGAACCAGATGCGCGAGGCAATTTCCACGGGGAGTACTGCCGCCGGCTCCCCCCGGGCCCGGCGCACCTCGATCCACTTCTGCAGCACCCCCCGGAGGTAGCCCTGTATCAGGCGGGCGCGATTGGCGTCCGTGCCGTGGAGGATCACCTGCACCGCGGCGTTGCCCCCGGCGCCGGGATCCGCGCTGAAGTCCGCCGCCATCCGCAGGATGGCGTCCACCCGCCGGATTTCGAGCCAGTGCCGGGCCTCCTCCATGGAGGTCGTGAACTCGGGGGCGAAGTTGGGGGAGAGCTCCAGGCGGGCAGCCACCTCCCGGGCCTGGGGGCTGGGATGCTCCATGACGATGGCCACGGGCACGTTTTCCGCGTCCAGGGACACCCCGTAGCCGAAGAGGAAGAGCAGCACGATGGGCATCACCAGGGCCAGGGCGATGCTGCTGGGGTCCCGCCGGATCTGCAGGGCCTCCTTGCGCAGGAAGCCCGCCAGGCGCATGCGACGGAGGCGGCCGGGAGTCATGGGGCCTCCCCCGGTGCGCCGTTGGCCGCGGAGATGGCCTCCGGCGGCACGCGTCCCTCGGCCAGGGCGATGAAGGCCTCCTCGATGGTGGGCTCCGGATGATCCGCCGTGCGGGCCAGGCCGCGGATGCGCGCGGGGCTCCCCAGGGCCAGGGTCTCCCCCTGGCTCATGATCAGCATCCGGTCGCAGTACTCGGCCTCTTCCATGAAGTGCGTGGTGACCACCACGGTCATGCCCTGCTCGGCGAATCCGTTGATGCGCGCCCAGAACTCCCGGCGGGCCAGGGGATCCACCCCCGAGGTGGGCTCGTCCAGGAAGAGAATCTCCGGCTCGTGGAGCAGGGCCGTGGCCATGGCCAGGCGCTGCTTGAAGCCCCCCGGCAGCGCCCCCGCGGCCTCGTCCCGCCGGGGGCCCAGCCCGAATTCCACCTCGGCCCAGGCGATGCGCGCCTCCAGGCGGCGCCCCCACAGCCCGTAGGCCTTGCCGAAAAAACGCAGGTTCTCCCCCACGGTGAGCTGGGCGTAAAGGGAGAAGTGCTGGGCCATGTAGCCCAGGCGCTGGCGGGCCTTGGCCCGGGCCCGGCGCAGGTTGCGCCCGGCCACGCGCACCTCCCCGGCACTCACGCTCAGCAGGCCGCAGAGCATCAGGAAGGTGGTGCTCTTGCCGGCCCCGTTGGGCCCCAGGAGCCCGAAGATCTCCCCCCGGCGCACCTCGAAGCTGATGCCTTTCACGGCCTGGAATGCCCCGAAGGCCTTCCGCAGATCGCGCACCTGCACGACGGCCTCGTCCTCCGCACCGGCCCGGGCGGCGGCCGCGGGGAGGGACGCCGTCCCCGGCCGCTGGACCTCCCGGGTAGCCAGGGCCATGAAGGCGTCCTCGAAGGTGGGGGCGGCCGGCTGGATGGCCTCCGCCGGGACGTCGGGGAGGTGCCCGGCGACGGACGGGCCCCCGCCGGGATCGCTCACCACCCGCACGCGGCCCGAGCGGATGGTGGCATCCACGATGCCCGGACGGCCCACCAGGCGCGTCTGGAGGCGCCGGGCCGGCAGATCCGCCGTGGGGGACACCAGGAAGACCCGGCCGCGCACCTGTTCCCGGAAATCCGTCGGGGGCCCCTCGGCCAGCTTGCGCCCCTCCTGGAGCACCACCACCCGGTGGCAGCGTTCGGCCTCGTCCAGGTAGGCCGTGGAGAGCAGCACCCCGATCGCCTCCTCCTCCACCAAAGCGTAGACGATGCGCCACAGCTCCCGGCGGGAGATGGGGTCCACTCCCACGGTGGGCTCGTCCAGCAGGAGCGCCTCCGGGGCCTTCACCAGGGCGCAGGCCAGCCCCAGCTTCTGCTTCATCCCGCCGGAAAGCGCCCCGGCCCGCCGGCCCCCGAAAGCCCCCAGGCCGGTCATGCGCATGAGGACCGCGAAGCGTTCCCGGCGCTCCTCCCGCGGCACCCCCTGGAGATCGGCGTAGAGCTCCAGGTTCTCCTGGACCGTGAGCTCCTGGTAGAGGCCGAATTTCTGGGGCATGTAGCCCACCCGGCTCTGGATGGCCAGGGTGTCCCGCGCGCTGTCCAGGCCCAGCACGGTCACTTCCCCGGAGGTGGGCGCCAGCAGGCCCGCGGCGATGCGGATCAGGGTGGTCTTGCCGGCGCCGTCCGGGCCCACGAGGCCGGTCACGGCCCCGCGCCGGGCGCTGAAGGAGACCCCCTGGAGGGCTTCCACGGCCGGGCCACGGCCCGGGGCAAATGTCTTGCGCAGGTCGCGGACCTCGAGGGCGGCCTCGGGGTCGGGGGTGTGG